>CAZTNV010000015.1:0-26869 GCA_964615535.1 uncultured Mycobacteriaceae bacterium
CGCCAGCCGGCACGCCGCCGCGCCCCCGGCCACCCCGCCGCCGACGATGACGATCCCGGCGCCGCTGCCGCCGCGGTTCACTTCACGCATCCCACCCCGTAGCGGAACAGGGCGTACCACGCCACCTCGACCCGGCTCGGGCCGATCCCCGCGGCGGTCAGCAGGCGCTCCCAGTCGGCGCGGGTGAAGGCGCGGGTCACCGAGATCGGGCCGTCGTTCTGCACCATGCGGTTCAGCCGGGCCAGCCGCAGCCCGTATTTCACCGCGACGTAAGGGAGAAGGTGGCGGTGGATGTCGTTGATGAACCAGCCGACCCGGCTGGTCCGGTCGATCATGCGGATGAACTCGGACAGTTGCGGATCGGTCAGGTGATGGGCGAACAGTGCGCTGATCACGATGTCGAAGCGCCGTTCGGGGTCGAGCGCGAAGATGTCGCCGGTCTCGTACCGGATCGGCGCCTCCGCCGGGGTCGCCAGCCGTGCGGCCCGCTCGGAAAAAGGGTTGAGGTCGAGCCCGGTCAGCGCCACCGGAATGCCGCGCCGTGCCGCCCAGCGCCAGATGCGCCGCAGCATGTCGCCATGGCCGGAGCCGACATCCAGAACCGTGACCGGCGCCGTCCCGGATCGCCGTCGCACTGCGCGGCCGAGCCAGGACAGGGTCGGGCGATAGGCGAAGGTGGCGATGTTGACCTTTTCCAGGTCGCGCAGACAGTGCTGGAATTCTTCAAAGGTGACCGGCTCGGTATCCATCAGCTCGGACTGGGTCGAGCGGCTGCGCAGATCGATCGGTGCCATGTCTTCCACCCGCCACGTCATCCCACCATTTCGAACAGGAAGCTTTCGACCGTCAGACCCGGCCCGAACGCCATGGCGCAGCCCGGCCCGCCGGCCGTCGTGCCGTCGCGCAGCGCCTTGAGCACGAACACGACGGTGGGCGAGGACATGTTGCCGTAATCGGCCAGCACCCGGCGCGACGCGGCCAGCGCCGGCCGGTCCAGACCGAGCGCGGCCTGAATCGCGTCGAGCACCGACCGGCCGCCGGGGTGGATCGCCCAGAACCGGACCTCGTCCTGCCGCCGACCGCCCAGGATGGCGCCGATCGCGCCGGGCAGGGCGCGCTGGATGGTCAGCGGCACCGCGCCCGACAGCACCATGTCGAAGCCGTCGCGGCCGATATGCCAGGTGATCTGGCCCTCGCTGTCCGGCACGACCGTGCAGTGAAAGCCGGTCAGCGCGATGCCCGAAGGCAGGGCGGTGACCAGGCTGGCGGCGCAACCGTCGCCGAAGATCAGAAAGGACAGCACCGTGTTGAGATCGTCGACCTCCTGGAAATGCAGCGTGCAGAGCTCGAGGTTGAGCACCAGAACCCGGGCGCTCGGTTCCGATCGCACGATATGCCGGGCCAGTTTCAGGGCATTGATCGCGGCGTAGCAGCCCATGAAACCGATGATGGTGCGCTCGACCGTGGGGCCGAGGCCGAAATGCCGGACGATTTCGAGGTCCAGGCCGGGCGCGTAGAACCCGGTGCAGGAGGTCAGAACGATATGGGAGATCCCGCCGGCCAGCGCGTCGCCGCCCAGATCCTCGATCGCGCGGCGCGCCAGATCGAACGCATAACGCTGGTAGAACAGCATGCGAGTCGCCGTGTCGGGAAATGCGCCCCAGCGATAGAACCCGTTGAGATCGGTGCCGTCCGGCGCCGGGTCGGGTTCGAGATAGGAATAGCGCCGCGCAATCTGGGATTTCTCGGTCATCCGCTCGAACAGCCGCCGCATGCGCGGGTCCGACAGCAGCCTGGCGCCGGCGATCACGAATTTTTGATGAATGTCGTGCGGCGGGACCGCGGTGCCGATGCGATTGATGTAGGCGTTGTGCACTATCCGGGCCCGCCCCTGGTCAGATCGTGTCGGCAAGCAAATCACGCCGGCAATCCCGAGGCCGGCACATCGCCGCAGCCTCGACCTCACCAATGTGTCGCCGCATTCTGCAATGTCGATCTGAAATGCGCGACCTGTCCTGGAGTTCAGGGTCACTTCCCATGGCGGGGGCCGGCGCCCGGTGCAGGTTGAGTGCAGTTGACTGCACCGACTGGTCGGTATACATACCGGCCATGAAGAGGACGGACACCCGGGCGCGGATCATTGATGCCGCCGAACGCGTGGTGCTGGATCGCGGGGTCGGAGCGTTGACCCTGGATGCCGTCGCCGAGGCAAGTGGTCTGAGCAAGGGCGGGCTGATCTATCACTTCCCGAGCAAGGAAGCGCTGATCACGGCGATGGTGGCCCGGCTGATCGAGACGGTCGAGGCCCGGATCGCCGCCAGCCAGGCGCAGGACCGCGAGCCGGGCGCCTGGACGCGCGGCTATGTGGCAGCCACCCTGCCGGAATGCGCGGCCGGCAACGATGCGGTGGCGGTGCTGGGCGCGGCTCTGCTGGCGGCGGTGGCCGCGGACGGGTCGCTGCTGGGGCCGATCCAGGAGCGCCAGCCGGAGTGGATCGCGCGGCAGAACGCCGACGGCATCGACCCGGTGATCGCGAGCATCGTTCGGCTGGCGGCCGACGGCTTGTGGATGAACGACGTGTTCGGGGTCGAGGTGCTGCGGCCCGATCAGCGGCGGGAGGTGATCGCGCGGCTGATCGGATTGACCCGGCCGTGCGTAACGGTGCAGCGAGCACCCGCATGCGGGAGCCGGGACGAGAGACGTGAAGGCGGGCTGGAGTCATGATCAAGCGCTTCATCATTGTCGGTGTGATCCTTACGGTGGTCGTGGGCGGGCTGGTCTGGTTCAACTTTTTCCGCAATCAGATGATCGCGGAGTTCTTCGCCAGCCAGGGACAGCCCCCCGTCACGGTATCGGCGGCGACGGCGACGGCCGAGACCTGGCAGGTTTATCTCACGACCACCGGCACGCTTGAGGCGGTTCGCGGCGTCGAGGTCAGCCCGGAGGTCGATGGCATGGTGACCGCGATCCGCTTTGAGGCCGGCCAGCAGGTCGAGGCGGGCGAGGTGCTGATTCAGCTCGATGATGCCATCGAGCAGTCGACGCTGGTGCTGTACCAGGCGCAGCTCGGGCTGGCGCAAAGCAATCTCGAACGCGCGCGGTCGCTGTTTCAGCGCGGCAACCTCTCGCAGGCCGAGCTGGACCGGCTGACCGCGGCGCTGGCCGAGGCCGAGGCGCGCATCCGCAATACCGAGGTGACCATCGACCGCAAGCGCATCGAGGCTCCGTTCGCCGGCGTAGTGGGCATCCGCCGGGTCAATCTCGGCCAGTATCTGGCGCCGGGTACCGCAGTGGTGGATCTGCAGGCCCTGGACGAGCTGCACGTCAATTTCACGCTGCCGGAACATCAGGTCGGTTCGCTGGCCGTCGGTCTGCCGATTTCGGTCACCGTCGGCGCCCATCCCGGCCGCGAGTTCGCCGGACGGATCACCGGCATCGACCCGAGCATCGACCGGCAGACCCGCACCGTCCAGGTTCAGGGCACGCTGCCCAACCCGGACCGGCTGCTGCTGCCCGGCATGTTCGCGGCGGTGCGGGTCCACCTGCCGGCCCAGGAGAACGTGGTGACCGTGCCGCAGACCGCGGTGGCGTACACCCTCTACGGCGATACGGTCTACGTGATCCGGGACTCCGGCCGCGACGAGGCGGGTCAGCCGATCCTGACCGTGACCCAGGAATTCGTTCGGGTCGGCAGCCGCCGCGGCGCCCAGGCGGCCATCCTCGAAGGGGTCGATGCCGGCGACCGCGTGGTGAGCGCGGGTCAGCTTCGGCTGCAGAACGGTGCGGTGGTGTCGATCGACAACACCGTCACCTTGGCCCCGGACACCCGCTCGCCAGACCTTGCCCGTGCCCCCTCCGCCACCCAGGGATGAGCGCCGGGCATGGGTGATTTCGAAGCAGCCGACAATCGCGCAACCGGACGGGTCGTGACGTGAGCTTCACCGACATTTTCATCCGCCGGCCGGTCCTGGCGACCGTGGTCAGCCTGCTGATCCTGCTGCTCGGGGCGCAGGCGATCATGCAGTTGCCGATCCGGCAATACCCCGAGATTCGCAGCACGGCGATCACGATCACCACGGCCTATCCGGGGGCCAGCGCCGACCTGATCCAGGGCTTCATCACCACGCCGATCGAGCAGGCGATCGCCAGTGCCGAGGGGCTCGACTACACGACCTCGCAAAGCCAGCTCGGCATCAGCACGGTGACCGCGCATATGCGGCTGAATGCCGATCCCAATGCCGCGCTCACCGAGATCATGTCCAAGGTCGCAGAGGTCCGCGGCGTGCTGCCCCCGGATGCCGAGGACCCGGTGATCCAGAAGGGCACCGGCCAGGACGTCGCGATCATGTATCTCGGCTTCGCCAGCGACCGGATGACGCCGGAGCAGGTCACCGATTACATGAGCCGGGTGATTCAGCCGCGTCTGGCCACGCTGGACGGCGTCGCGGCGGCGGAGATCCTGGGCGGGCAGACCTTCGCCATGCGGGTCTGGCTGAATCCGCAGTCCATGGCAGCGCTCGACGTCACCACGACCGATGTGGTCGATGCGCTGCGTGCCAACAATTTCCAGGCTGCGCCGGGTCGCACCGAGGGCTACTTCGTCACCTTCAATATCAATGCGGCAACCGATCTGCAGAGCGTCGAGGAATTCCAGAACCTGGTGATCCGCGCCGAGGGCAACACTCTGATCCGGCTGGGCGAGGTCGCCGACGTCGAACTCGGGACCCAGGACCCGAATTCGCGGGTCACCTTCAACGGCCAGCTCGCGGTGTTCATGGCGATCGAGCCGACTCCCTCGGCCAACCCGCTGTCGGTGATCGACGGCGTGCGCCGCGCCTTCCCGGACATCCAGCGGCAATTGCCGGCCGGGCTGGAGGCGACGATCATCTATGACGCCACCACCTTCATCCGCAATTCGATCCGCGAGGTGATCACCACCATCGCCGAGGCGGCGGTCATCGTCGTGGTGGTCATCTTCCTGTTCCTGGGATCGGTGCGGTCGGTGGCGATCCCGATGGTGACCATTCCGCTGTCGCTGGTCGGTACCTGCTTTCTGCTGCTGGCCATGGGATTTTCGCTCAACCTGCTGACTCTGCTGGCGATGGTGCTGGCGATCGGGCTGGTGGTCGATGACGCCATCGTGGTGCTGGAGAACATCCACCGCCATCTCGAAGAGGGCAAGACGCCGTCTCAGGCGGCGCTGACCGGGGCGCGCGAAATCGTCGGTCCGGTCATCTCGATGACCATCACGCTGGCCGCGGTCTATGCCCCGATCGCGTTCATGGGCGGGCTGACCGGGGCGCTGTTCCAGGAATTCGCCCTGGCCCTGGCCGGCGCGGTGGTGATCTCCGGTATCGTCGCGCTGACCCTGTCGCCGATGATGGCGTCCAGGCTGCTCACCGCCAATGTTTCGCAAGGCCGCTTCGTCCGCTTCATCGACCGGGTGTTCGACCGGGTGCGCCGGCGCTACGACCGCAGCCTGCACGGCGTGCTGAGGTACCGGCCGGTGGTGGTGATGGTGGCCGTGGTGATGATGGCGAGCTGCGCCTACCTCTACCTGATGACGCCGCAGGAGCTGGCGCCGGAAGAGGATCAGGGCGCCGTGTTCATTGCGGCGACCGCGCCGCAATATGCCAATCTCGACTATATGAACGCCTTCGTCGACCAGTTCGACGGCATCTTCAGCGGCCTGTCCGAGACCGATACCTTCTTCGCCGTCAACGGGCTGGGCGGGCTGAACCAGAATTTCAGCGGCGTCATCCTGCGGCCCTGGGACGAGCGGGAGCGGACCCAGGCGGAGATCCAGCAGGTCTTGCAGGAGGAGCTGTCGCGGGTCACCGGCCTCCAGGCCTTCGCCTTCGGACTGCCCTCGCTGCCCGGCGGGGGGGAGGGGCTGCCGGTTCAGTTCGTGATCTCGACCACGGCCGATTTCCGCCTGCTTTACCAGGTGGTGGATCAGCTCGTCGGCGCGGCGCGGCAGAGCGGGCTGTTCATCGTGGTCGACAACGATCTGCGCTTCGACAACCCGGCCGTCGACCTCACGGTCAACCGGTCGCTGGCGGCGGAGCTCGGCATTTCGATGAGCGACATCGCCCAGACCCTGTCGAGCATGATGGGCGGCAACTACGTCAACCGTTTCGAGGCGCAGGGCCGCAGCTATCAGGTGATCCCGCAGGTGCCGCGGCAGTTCCGGCTCGATCCCGAACTGGTCAGCCAGTTCTACGTCCGCACCGCCGGCGGCGGTCTGGTGCCGCTGTCCAGCGTCGTGTCGATCTCGACCTCGGTCGGGCCGAACGCCCTGACCCATTACAACCAGCTCAACTCGGCAACCATTTCCGCGGTGATGATGCCGGGCCTGACCATCGGGCAGGGCCTCGACTTTCTGCGTGAACGGGCCGAGACCGTGCTGCCGCAGGGCTTTTCCTACGACTATACCGGCCAGTCGCGGCAGTACGTGCAGGAAGGGGCGGCGCTGGTCTACACCTTCGGGTTCGCCGTCATCGTGATCTTCCTGGTGCTGGCGGCACAGTTCGAGAGCTTCCGCGATCCGCTGATCATCCTGATCTGCGTGCCGATGTCGGTGTTCGGGGCGCTGGTGCCGCTCAATCTGGGACTGGCCTCGATCAACATCTTCACCCAGGTCGGGCTGGTCACGCTGATCGGGCTGATCACCAAGCACGGCATTCTGATGGTCGAGTTCGCCAACCGGGCGCAGGAAGACCGCGGGCTGGACCGGCGCGCGGCGATCGAGGAGGCGGCCGGCATTCGCCTCCGCCCGATCCTGATGACCACCGCGGCGACGGTGGTCGGCGTGATCCCGCTGATCCTCGCGACCGGGGCCGGGGCGGCCAGCCGGTTCAACATCGGGCTGGTGATCGCCGCGGGAATGTCGATCGGCACGCTGTTCACGCTGTACGTCGTGCCGACCTTCTACACCTACCTGGCCCGCGACCGCCGCCGGCCGGCGGCGGACTCGACTCAGCCGGAAGAGGTGGCGCCGTTGCCCGCGATCCAGGTCGGCAAGCAGCCCGAAATGGTCTGACGGGAGGCCTTTCGCGGCGCGGCTTTCGCGGCTTGCCAAGCGCGTCCGTACTTCTTATGTTGGCCTCGAGGGGCGCATAGCTCAGTTGGCAGAGCAGCTGACTCTTAATCAGCGGGTCCAAGGTTCGAGCCCTTGTGCGCCCACCACCAAAAAGCCCGGCAAGTCATGGACTTGCCGGGCTTTTTTGCGGGCCGGTCCGGGGTCGTTGCCGGTTCCTGTCCGTGGCCGGTGGGGCCGCCGGTGCGGCTGCGGGAACCCGCGCACCCTTGGGCCGTTGACCCTTTGACAGGCCCGCTGGAAGGGCCTGGGCCAGTCGCCGGATTGCGGCGGCCGAGGCGAGAGGGTGACATGATGAGCCAGAACGACCAGACCAACATGAATCCCGGTGACGAAGCGCCGCCCGGTACCCCGAGCACCGGTGAGACGATTTGCCCCGAATGCGGCGGTACCGGGATCAAGGCCGGCACCACCTGTCCGATGTGCAACGGCTCCGGCAAGGTCATCGAAGGCATCGGCGGCGCCTGATCGCCGGGCGGCGGCCGATCCCGCCCGCCTTCTGATCCGCGCGGCCGTGTGATCCGCATTTGCCGATCTTCGGCATGGCGGCGGAGATCGGCCGGAGTCGATGGGCCGAGGCACTCGGAACGGGGGCGCTCGGAGCTGTTGCGCTCAGAACGGGATTTCGTCATCCAGATCGCCGGCACCGCCCCGGTTTCCGCTGCCGCCATAGGCCCCGCCGGGCTTGCCGGAAGCGCTGCCTTCGTCGCTGCGATAGCCGCCGCCGCTGTCGTAGCCGCCGCCCTGGCTGCCCGCCATTTCGGCCGGACGGCCCCCGCCGCCTTCGCCGCGGCCGTCCAGCATGGTCAGCTCACCACGGAAGGCGGGAACGACCACCTCGGTCATGAATTTTTCCTGGCCGTTCTGGTCGGTGTATTTGCGGGTTTCCAGCCGGCCCTCGAGGTAGATCTTCGACCCCTTGCGCAGAAACCGCTCGCACACGCCGACCAGCGCCTCGTTGCGCACGACGATGTTGTGCCATTCGGTTTTCTCGCGCTTCTCGCCGGATTGGCGGTCGGTCCACCGTTCCGACGTGGCAATCGAGAAATTGGCCACCTTGCCGCCGTTCTGAAACGTCCGGATTTCCGGATCGCGGCCGAGATTGCCGATCAGGATCACCTTGTTGACGCTGCCTGCCATCGCTTTGAACTCGTCACCGGGCTTGCTCGAAAGAGAACAATACAGGTACTTCCAAGGTTCCGCCACAGCATTGTATGCGCCGGGGCGCCCGGTGCCGGCCGGCAAGCCCCCGGCCGGCAGGGCGGTCAGCCGGCGGGCGGTTCGGTGGAGATCGCGCTCGGCCGCGCCGCCATGCGGCCGTACCACCCGGACAGATTCGGCAGTTCGGCCATGACGGCGGTGTTTTCCGGCATCGCCTGGACCGGGGCCAGCATCGGCAACAGGAACAGATCGGCCAGGGTGATTGCGGTGCCGGTAAAGGTTTCCTTGCCGTCCAGTGCGGCATCGAGCATGCGCAGCGTCGCCGCAACCTCGGGCAGGGCGGCCGCGACTTCGGCCGGGTCGATCGGCGCGCCCATGAACCGCGCGCGGAAATAGATCATCAGATAGCGGCGGACCAGACTGCCGTAGATCTCGTCGAGGCAGGCGCCGATCCACTGGCTCATCACCGCGCGGCCGACCGGGTCGGCGGGCTGGAGCGCCGGCCCGTCGAACGCCTCGTCGATATAGCGGGTGATCGCCAGCGATTCGAACAGGACCAGATCGCCGTGGCGCAGGGCGGGAATCTTGCCGAACGGATGCAGCGCCTTGATCTCCGGGGAATGGGGCGCCACCGGCTGCAAAGTGTAGGGCACGCCCTTTTCCGCCAGAGCCATGCATGCGGTGCGCACGAAGGTGCTGACCGGCATGCCATAGACGGTCACATCAGACATCGATTCGTATCCTTCCCTGTTTCCCGGCCGGTTCCGGATCGCGCCGCAGCATAGGCCGAGAGCAGGGGGTTGGGGAGTCCGGAAAGGCGCGCAAGAGGGTTGATCGGCAACTCTGCCGGCAGAGTCCCATCGAACGTCGAGCCGACGCCCCGGCGGGCAATCTGCACCGGTTACTGCGCGCCATGACCTGTCCATGGATTTCACGCCGGCAAGTCGGGTCCGGGCCGGCCGGACTCCCAGCGCCGGCATGCGTGAGAAAATCGGAATGCGACTCAATATAATTTCTGTAAATACTGTTCTTGACACAGATCAACGCCTGCTGACGTCTTTTGGGAGTTCAATGATGATGCCGTGACGTTTGCTCCGTTGCTGATCGGATTCCGATCGGCCAGCTCAGAATCATCGCGGATTTCCATGCTTGTTTAAAGGCATTACATGATGGCGGACAAAGACGGCTTGGCATTGGTCGATCGGCAGGGTCTGGCCGGCCTTATCGCCGCCCTTGACGGGCAGGGCTATACGGTGATCGGGCCGAAGGTGGCGGACGGCGCGATCGTGTTCGACCGTTTCACGACGGACGACGAGCTGCCGGAAGGCTGGACCGACGAGCAGGACGGCGGCACCTATCGTCTGCTGCCGAGCGGCGATGCCAGCCTGTTCGCCTATTCCTCCGGACCGCACAGCGCCAAGCGCTGGCTGTTCCCGCCATCGGAAAGGCTGTGGCGCGCGCGCCGCACCGCCGATGGGTTCGCGATGGACGAGGAGGCCGAGGACCCGCCCCGCTATGCCTTCATCGGCCTGCGCGCCTGCGACCTTCGCGCTATCCAGATCCAGGACAAGGTGTTCGACAACGGCAGCTTCACCGATCCGCATTATTTCGGCCGGCGCGAGCGGATCTTCATTCTTGCGGTCAATTGCGGGCGGGCCGGCGACACCTGCTTTTGCGCCTCGATGGGCAGCGGGCCGCGGGTGCATGCCGGGTTCGATCTCGCCCTGACCGAGCTGATCGACGCCAAGCGCCACGATTTCCTGATCGAACCCGGCAGCGAACGGGGTGCCCAACTGCTCGCCCAGGTGCCGAGCCGGCCGGCCCGCCCGGCCGACGTGTCGGCGGCCGAGGCGGCGATCGCCAGCGCCCGCGCCGGCATGGGCCGGACCATGATCCCGGATGTCGCGACGGTGCTGAAGCACAATCTGGAGCATCCGCGCTGGGCCGAGGTCGCCGAACGCTGCCTGAAATGCGGCAACTGCACGCTGGTCTGTCCGACCTGCTTCTGTTCGACCACGGAGGAATTCACCAATCTGGCCGGCACCACCGCCGAGCGCGTCCGCCGGTGGGATTCCTGCTTCACCTCCCATTTCAGCTACATCCATGGCGGCAGCATCCGGCGCGAGGGCAGCTCGCGCTATCGCCAGTGGATCACCCACAAGCTGTCCAATTGGCACGACCAGTTCGGCACCTCGGGCTGCGTCGGCTGCGGCCGCTGCATCACCTGGTGTCCGGTCGCGATCGACATCACCGAAGAGGCCCGCGCCATTGCGAGCGATGAAGGGAGGATGTGATGACCGAGGACAAGAGCCTGAAGCCCCTGCTGCAGGAGCATCCCTTCTTCAAGGATTTCGATGACCAGGCACTCGATCTGCTGGTGAGCTGCGCCAGGAACGAGCGGTTCGATGCCGGCCAGTACATGTATCGCGAGGGCACGCCGGCCGACCGCTTCTATCTGGTCCGTCACGGCACTGTGGCGATGGAAATCCGCATCCCCGGCCGCGAGCCGATCATCCTGGAAACCGTGCATGCCGGCGACGTGATCGGCTGGTCGTGGATCGTGCCGCCCTATCGCTGGCGGTCCGACGGGCGGGCGACCGAGCTGGTCCGGGCGATCAGCATGGACGCCAAATGCCTGCGCGAGAAATGCGAGGCCGACCATTCGCTGGGCTATCAATTCTACCGCCGGATCGCGCCGGTGATCGCCGACCGGTTCGGCGCGATGCGGCTGCGCCTGGCCGATATTTATGCGCCCTTGTCGAGGATCGAGGCCACGTCGCCCCAGATCGTCGAATAATCGCCCGGCGCCGCGACTCTCGAAAGGCTCTCGCCATGGACACCGCTCTTGCACCCGGGCTGCGGCCCGCCGATCCGATGAAGCCGCGCCCGTTCCGCATCGAGCGGGTCCGGCGAGAACTGTCCGACACCTTCACGATGGATCTGACCCCGGTCGATGGCAGCGAGTGCCGGTTTGCGCCGGGGCAGTTCAACATGCTGTACGTGTTCGGCATCGGCGAAGTCCCGATCAGCATCAGCGGCGATCCTGCCGATACCACCAAGCTGGTCCACACCACCCGCGCGGTCGGGCGGGTGACCGAGACGATCTCGCGGCTGAAGCCGGGCGACATGATCGGCGTGCGCGGGCCGTTCGGCCGGCCCTGGCCGGTCGAGGCGGCACAGGGCTGCGACATCGTCTTCCTGGCCGGCGGGATCGGTCTGGCACCGCTGCGCCCGGCGATCTACAAGGTGATGAGCGACCGCCAGCGTTACGGCAACGTGCTGATCATGTACGGCGCGCGCACGCCGCAGGACATACTGTTCCGCCGCGAGGTCCAGACCTGGCGCTCGCGGTTCGACGTCACCGTCCATGTCACGGTGGACCGCGCCACCGGCAATTGGAACGGCAAGGTCGGCGTGGTCACCCAGCTCATCAAGGGCGGCGGCTTCGATCCGTTGCACACCATGGCCTATGTCTGCGGCCCCGAAATCATGATGCGCTATGGCGTGCAGACCCTGTTCGACCGCGGTCTGACCAGCGAGCGGGTGTACCTCTCGATGGAGCGCAACATGAAATGCGCCGTGGGATTCTGCGGCCACTGCCAGTTCGGCCCGAGCTTCGTGTGCAAGGACGGACCCGTCTACCGTTTCGACCAGATCGAAAACATTTTCAAGGTATGGGAGGTCTGAACCATGGCCGCACGACCGCGCCCGAAACTGGCGGTTTGGAAGTTCTCGTCATGCGATGGCTGTCAGCTCAGCCTGCTCGATTGCGAAGACGAACTGCTCGAAATCGCCGGGGCAGTGGAGATCGCCTACTTCCTCGAAGCGACCCGTGCCCAGGTCAAGGGACCTTACGACCTGTCGCTGGTCGAGGGGTCGATCGCCTCGCCCGAGGACGGCAAGCGCATCCGCAAGATCCGTCAGCAATCGCGGGTGCTGGTCACGATCGGCGCCTGCGCCACCGCCGGCGGCATCCAGGCGCTGCGGAATTTCAAGAAGGTCTACGAATTCATCGGCACGGTCTATCCGCGGCCGAACTTCATCGACACGCTGTCGACCTCGACGCCGATCCAGGACCATGTGCCGGTCGATTTCGAACTGCGCGGCTGCCCGATCAGCAAGGAACAACTGCTTGAGGCGCTCAATGCCTTCCTCAACGGCCGCAATCCCAACGTGCCGCATCATGCCGAGTGCATCGAGTGCAAGATGCGCGGCACGGTCTGCGTCATGGTCGCCAAGGGCACGCCCTGCCTCGGTCCGGTGACCCAGGCCGGGTGCGGCAACATCTGCCCGTCCTACGACCGCGGCTGCTATGGCTGCTTCGGACCGAAGAGTTCGCCCAACACCGCCAGCCTGGCCAACTGGTTCACCGGCCATGGCATGAGCAAGCGCGACGTCAGCCATTTCTTCCGAACCTTCAATTGCGGCGCGGAGGCGTTCCGGCGCGAGAGCGAATCGCGGGGCTGACCGGCCGCACCGCGGGCTGCCGCCATCCGGCCGGGTCAGCCCCTTGATTGCCGGCAAACGCGCTCCCGCCGGACGCAGGGGGGTACGGGCACCGCAAGCGGCTGTTCGCCGGTGCGGAAGTTGGCAGCACGTCAAACAGATCAGGATTGAAGTTGCGAATCTCTCGCAATATCGGATCGCTGTATATCTGCATTGCAACAAGCATCTTCACGTTGCCGCGGCAGCTTGTAACCGATACCATTTCTCCCTTCTTCACAGAGTTTTCGGTCACGGCCCGGTCACGCGGGTCGGGATTAAGCGCTGCCATTGACGCAGATCAAAGTGATGGGGGAACTGTATTGGTCTACTAGAGCCAACCCTTGGACGACGGCACCGCGCGGGAGCACCGAACGGCCGTAACGAACGCAAGGGCGTTATGGGGAGAATTGGGAGCGACCATGGCGCAGGACAAACCGGCGACCGACGGCAAGGCCGTGCTCGACCGAGCGGGCCTCACCGCGCTGATCGCGGCGCTTTCCGGCAGCGGTTACCAGGTGATCGGTCCGCAAGTAACCGATGGCATCATCGCCTATGAACCGCTCGATCCCGGCGACGATCTGCCGGTCGGCTGGTCCGACGAGCAGGACGGTGGCAAATACCGGCTGGTCAAGGCCGGCCGGGACAGCCTGTTCGACTACGTTGTCGGCCAGCAGAGCTGGAAGAAATACTTGTACCCACCGGTCGAAACGCTGTGGGAGGCGCGGCGCGAGGAAGGTCGGGTCACCGTGACCCCGAAGACCGAGACGCAGCGCTACGCCTTCATCGGCGTCCGCCCGTGCGAGATCGCCGCCATGCAGGTCCAGGACCGGGTGCTGATGGACGGCGAATTCGTCAATCCCGGCTATCGGTCGCGCCGTCAGGCGGCGTTCATCGTCGCGGTCAACTGCGCCCGTCCTGGCGGCACCTGCTTCTGCGCCTCGATGGACTCCGGACCGCGGGCGACCCAGGGCTTCGATCTCGCCCTGACCGAACTGATCGACGACCGGCGGCACGAGTTTTTGGTCGAGACCGGCAGCGCGCTCGGCGCCGAACTGCTTGCCGCCTTGCCCAAGCGTGCGGCCGCCGCGGCCGATGTGACGGCGGCCGACCGGATCAGCAAGGCCGTGGCAGGCAAAATGGGCCGCGCCATGGTGCCCGATGTGGCGCCACTGATGCTGCGCAATCTGGAAGATCCACGCTGGACCGAGATCGCCAAGCGCTGTCTCGGCTGCACCAACTGCACCATGGTCTGCCCGACCTGCTTCTGCGGCACGGTCGAGGACTCCGCCGACGTGCCCAGCCAGACCACCACGCGGCGGCGGCGCTGGGACAGTTGCTTCTCGATCGAGTTCAGTTACATCCATGGCGGTAGTATTCGCCGCGAGGGCTTCTCGCGATACCGCCAGTGGATGACGCACAAACTGGCACATTGGCACGACCAGTTCGGCACCTCGGGTTGCGTCGGCTGCGGCCGGTGCATCACCTGGTGCCCGGTCGGCATCGACATCACCGAAGAAGCCCGGGCGTTCCGGGAAAACGAAAGGGAGTGACCGAATGGTCGAGATTCACGGGCTCGGCAAACTGTTGAGCGAACACCCATTCTTCAACGGCATGGCCGATGAACCGCGCGAGACCCTGGCCGGGTGCGCCGCCAACGAGGTGTTCAAGCCCAACGAGTTCATTTGCAAGGATGGCGAGTCCGCGAACAAAATATACCTGATCCGGTCGGGGACCGTGACCATTGAGGTCTACGTGCCCGGTCGACCTCCGGTGATCGTCAAGACGCTGCATGACGGCGACATCATCGGCTACTCCGCCCTGGTCCCGCCCTACATGTGGACGCTGGACGCCCGTGCGTCGGATCAGGTGCGCACCATCAGTCTCGACGTGCAATGCATGCGCGGCAAGATCGAGGCCGACCGGGTGCTCGGCTACGAGCTCTACAAGCGGTTCCTGCCCGTCATGGCCCAGCAACTGGCCGAGGCGCGGCTCAGGATCGTCGAGCTCAGTACCGAGCCGAGACCGGCGGTCCGGCTGCGCTGAGGGAAGGAATCCACCAAATGGACGGAGCCGCCACCGCGACAGCCGTTCCGGAGAACGCGCTCGATCCGATGTTTCCCCGGCTGTGCCGGATCGAACGCGTGATCAAGGAGCAGGACGATACTTTCACCCTCGTGCTGCGGCCGGAAGATGGCGGCGAGGTCCGGTGCAAACCGGGCCAGTTCAACATGCTGTACATGTTCGGGGCCGGCGAGGTTCCGATCAGCGTCAGCGGCGACACCCGGAACACCGACGTGGTGGTCCACACCATCCGGGAGGTCGGCGCCGTGACCACGGCGATGGCCCGGCTGAAGCGCGGCGATCAGGTCGGGCTGCGCGGCCCGTTCGGCCGGGCCTGGCCGGTCGAGGCGGCGTTCGGCTCGGATGTGGTGTTCGTCACGGGCACGATCGGTCTGGCACCGCTCCGGCCCCTGGTCTACGAGGTGCTGGCCCAGCGCGAGCAGTTCGGCAAGGTGGTGATGTGCTACGGCTCGCGCGGGCCCGATGATATCCTGTTCCTGAAGGATCTGCGGGAGTGGCGCAGCCGGCTCGACATGCAGGTCCACGTCACGGTGCACGCTGCCCATCACGGCTATCGCGGCCGGGTCGGCAGCGTCGCCGAGACGGTGCGGAACGCCCGGGTCGACGGACCGAGCACGGTGGCCTTCGTCTGCCGGTCCGAGGTGATGACCCGCCCGGCGGTGCAGGCGCTCAACCAGCGCGGCGTCACCAACGACCGCATCTGGGTGACTCTCGAACGCAACATGAAATGCGGCATCGGCCATTGCGGCCACTGCCAGTTCGGCTCGTCGTTCATGTGCAAGGACGGTCCGGTGTATCGCTTCGACGAGATCGCCCAACTCTACCGTATCCGGGAGCTTTAGATGGTCGCCAAACGGAAGCCGCGGCTGGCAGTGTGGAAATTCTCGTCCTGCGACGGCTGCCAGCTCAGCCTGCTGGATTGCGAGGACGAGCTGCTGGCGGTCGCCGGGGCGGTGGAGATCGCCTATTTCCTCGAAGCCACCCGGGCCCAGATCAAGGGTCCCTACGACCTGTCGCTGGTCGAGGGATCGATTTCGACGCCGGACGACATCAAGCGGATCAACCGCATCCGCGAGCAGTCGCGGACCCTGGTCACGATCGGCGCCTGCGCCACGGCCGGCGGCATCCAGGCGTTACGCAATCACGGCAAGGTCTATCATTACATCAAGGCGGTCTACGCCAACCCCACGGTCATCGAGACCCTGGCGACCTCGTCGGCGATCCACGATCACGTGCCGGTGGATTTCGAGCTGCGCGGCTGCCCGATCGACAAACGCCAACTGCTCGAAGTGCTCAGCGCCTTCGTTGACGGGCGCAAGCCGACCATTCCGCATTACAGCCAGTGCATGGAGTGCAAGCTGCACGGCTCGGCCTGCGTCATGGTGTCGAAGGGCGAACCCTGCCTCGGCCCGGTGACCCAGGCCGGCTGCGGCAATCTCTGCCCCAGGCATGGCCGGGCATGCTATGGTTGCTTCGGACCGATGGACGCCACGAACACCGGCAGCCTCAGTGGCTGGTTCGGCGGCCACGGCGTGTCGCGCGTTCAGATCAAGGACATGTACCGCTCCTTCAATGCCGGAGCGGAGGCCTTCCGCCGGGAGAGCGAAGCCCATGACTAGCGTGGAATCGATTGCTGCCGGCACCGCGCGCACCATTAAGGTCGAGGCCCTGGCGCGGGTCGAAGGCGAAGGTGCGCTGCTCGTCCGGGTCAAGGACGGCATCGTCAAGGAGATCAAGTTCCGCATTTTCGAGCCGCCGCGCTTCTTCGAGGCGCTGCTCAAGGGCCGGATGTTCCATGAGGCGCCCGACATCACGTCGCGCATCTGCGGCATCTGCCCGGTGGCCTATCTGCTGGGCGCCAGCCATGCGATGGAAGATGCGCTCAACGCCCCGGTCACCGGGCCGCTGCGCGATCTGCGCCGGCTGCTCTATTGCGGCGAGTGGATTCAGAGCCACGTGCTCCACGCCGCGATGCTGCACGCGCCCGATTTCCTCGGGCTCGACGATGCGCTGCAGCTTGCCAAGGACAATCCGGCGGTCGTCGAGAAGGCGCTGAAGCTCAAGAAGATCGGCAACACCATCATGGATGTGGTCGGCGGCCGCGCCGTTCACCCGGTCAACACCCGCGTCGGCGGGTTTTATCGCGCCCCGCGCAAACGTGAAATCCGCGCGCTGCTGGATGAGCTGCGCTGGGGCATTCAGGCCTCGATCGATCTGGCCAAGGTGTTCGGGACCTTCGACTTCCCCGACTACACCTATGACTATACGTGCGTGTCGATGCGCCATCCCACCGAATACGCGATCGACGAGGGCCGGATCGTCACCAATCGCGGGCTGGACATCGAGATCCGCCAGTTCCTCGACCATTTCGACGAGCGCCACGTCGCCCATTCCAACGCGCTGCACGGCGTGATGCGGGACGGCAGCGGCCCCTACATGGTCGGGCCGAATGCCCGCTACAACAACAACTTCGACAAGCTGTCGCCGCTCTGCCAGGATCTGGCGCGGGAGATCGGGCTGGAGCCGATCTGCAACAACCCGTATCAGAGCATTCTGATCCGCATGATCGAGACCGCCTATGCCTGCGAGGAGGCGGTGCGGCTGGCCAAGGCCTATGAGGAGCCGCCGATGGCCGCGGTCGAGATGACGCCCGGCCCCGGCTCCGGCCATGGCTGCACCGAGGCGCCGCGCGGCCTCTGCTATCACACCTACGACCTCGACCGCGACGGTCGCATTCTGCACGCGCGGATCATTCCGCCGACCTCCCAGAATCAGCCGCAGATCGAGCGCGACCTGCTGGGTGTGGTGCAGGCCAATCTGGACATGGATGACGAGGCGCTGAAATGGCGTTGCGAGCAGACCATCCGCAATTATGATCCTTGCATCTCCTGCGCCACCCATTTCCTGAAGCTGGATATTGTCCGGGAATAACGCGGCCGGGCGCGATGCGGTACGGGTGATCGGAGTCGGCAATCCGTATCGCAGCGATGACGGCGTCGGCCCGTTCGTCGCCGCCCGCCTGCGCGAGCGGGGCCTCGCGGCCGAGGACCACAGCGGCGAAGGCGCCGGGCTGATCGAGGCATGGCAGGGCGGCGGCACCGTGATCGTGATCGATGCCACCCGCTCCGGCTCGCCGCCCGGTGCGATCCGCCGGTTCGATGCCGCCGCGGCCACGGTGCCGACCGGTACCTTTCACTATTCCACCCATCTGTTCGGTCTGGCCGAGGCGATCGAAACCGCCCGCGCCCTCGGCCGGCTGCCGCCGCAGCTCATCATCTACGGCATCGAAGGCCAGGAGTTCGGCTTCGGCGACGGCCTGTCCGACCCCGTGACCAGGGCCGCCGCCGAAGTGGTGGAGCGGATCATCGGGGAGTTGGGGTAGACAGAGCGGCGCCGGGGCGAGCCATCGGGGCATAAACGGCGGGCAGACGCCGACATCCGCCATCCTTCGAAGAGGCGACCCGGCCCGGGCCCGCCCGTTCGCAACCCTCCCCGGCAGAGGCATCCCTGTCGAACGGCGACTGGTCGCGGGGCGGGACCGATCGACCTTGTTCGAATCCGGAATGGCGGCCGAGCCCCAGGCGAAGCGGCAAGATTTCGCCGTGTCCGGCCGGCGGCGGCGATCCGGTTTGGTGGTCCAGGCCGGGGAATTCAACGGCATCATGGGGCATTATGGATTTGCAAAGCTCGCATCTGCGCCGGCCGGAGGAGGTGCGTCCGGCTTTGTCGGATGCCCTGCCGGCAATCCTGATGACCGCGATCGCCCTGGCGCTGCTGTCCTATCCGGCCTTGAGAATGTTCGGGCAGTTCGAGATCAACTACAATGAAGGGTGGAATGCCTACCATCAGATGAGGGCGATCGGCGGCGAGGCGCTGTACCGGTTCGACTCGCCCTACGTGTTCAACAATTATCCGCCGCTGTCGTTCTATGTCGTCGGAGTGCTGGGCGAGGGGTTCGGCGGTCCGGTTCTGGCCGGCCGGATGGTCTCGATCGTGTCGGTCCTGGGCGTTGCCGTCCTGCTCGGGCTGGCCGTGCGCGACATGGGCGGGCGGGCGATCGACGGTGTCCTGGCCGGAGCGTGCTGGGTCTGCTTCCTGGTCGTCACGGCCCACAACTATATCGGCATGAACGATCCCCAGATGCTCGGCCATCTGCTGATGGCGGCGGGCCTGGCCGTCTATGTCCGCAATCCTTCGAGGCCGAGCCGGTTGTTCGTCGCCCTGCTGTGCTTCTGGCTCGCCCTTCTGGTCAAGCATACCTTGCTCGCGATACCCCTGGCCGTCGGCATCGATCTGCTGTTCCGGTCGCCCCGTCTGGCCGGCCGGGTGTTCGCCGCCGCCGCCGCGCTTTCGGTGCTCACCGCGCTGGCGCTGTACGGTTTGTACGGCGCCGCATTTTTCGAACAGTTGCTTGCGCCGCGGGAATTCAGCGTCGTGCGGGCGGCGATCCAGACGATCGAGTTCCTGGTCAGAGTTCAGGTGCCACTGGTGTTCGTCGCGGCGAGCCTGACGCTGTTTCATCGCGGCCGGCACGAAAGACTGGTCTTGGTGAGTCTGGGATTGGGGCTGGCGCTCGGGGTGGTTTACTCGGGTGGTGCGGGCACCAGTCTGAACGTGTTTTTTGATGTCCTGATCGCGTTGGCACTGGGCGCCGGCCTGATCGCGGCACGCGCCAGCACGCTGTTCCGCCATGAGCGGCTCGGCTGGCGCCGCTGTGCGATGCTGATGCTTGCCGGCTTCGTGGCGTTCGCCCCGGCCCTGGCCGTGCCCCGGCTGGTGTGGCAGAGCGTGGCATCGATCGGCGGCCAAGCCGGCGAGCGGGAGCGGGCCTTCGCGGCGGATATCGCATTCGCACGAAGCGTCGAGGGGCCGACGATCTGCAACTCGCTTCTGGTCTGCTTCACGCTGGGCCGGCCCTTCCTGTTCGATCCGTTCAACAGCTATCAGGCCATGATGCTCGGCCGGGTTTCGGCGGAGCCGCTGCTGGACGATTTGAGATCCGGCCGGATTGCCCTGGTGCAGATCGGCTATGGCGAACTGAACGATGGCGTCACGCCTCGGCTGAGAACTCAGCCGCGCCTGTTCACCCTGTTCTCCGAAGAGTTTCTGGCGGTCTTGCAGGCCCGTTATCGGATCGCGTGGCGCGGCGCTTCGGGGGCGTTTCTGGTCCCGCACAACCCCGACCCGACATGACGTGACAAGACGCGACGGCTGCGGCGCCCGAGTGCCGCACGCGGCTGCCCGGTGGGCCGAGAGCGACCGCTTGGATGCCCAGACGGCCCGGGAACGATCGGGCGGTCTTGGCTGGCCCGGTGGTGATCGCTAAGGTGCCGGCGATCGCCCCCGCCCGGGGGCCGCGTTCCCCTCGAATTGTCCGCGGTGCCAGAGATGTCGATAACCGGTCAGCCGCTCCTGCTGTGCGTCACGCCCAATCCCGCGGTCGATCGCACCATGATCGTGCCCGGATTCAGGGCAGGGCGGGTCTGGCGCGCGGTGCGGGCGATGGTCGACTGCGGCGGCAGCGGGGTCAACGCTGCGCGCGCCGCCGGGCGGCTGGGCTATGGGGCGATCGCTGCCGGATTGCTGGGCGGCTCGACCGGCCGATTCGCCGCGGTTCTGGCCGAGCGCGAAGGGTTGCACTGCGCCTGGACGCCATTCGACGGCGAGACGCGCACCCGCGTGATCATCGTCGATCCGGAGGACCCCGAACCGACGGTGATCGACGCACCGGGCGCGCCGATCAATGCCACCGACTGGCACCACCTTGCCGCGCGGGTGCTGGACTGCGCCGCCCAGGTCGACGCAGTCGGCCTGTGCGGCAGCCTGCCGCCCGGCTGCCCGCCGGGCGCGCTGTCCGGTTTGATCCGCGGCCTGACCGATCACGGGCGAACGGTCTGGGTCGATACCGGCGGCCCGGCGCTGGCCGAAGCGGTCGGTGCCCGTCCGGACGGCGTCAAGACCGATTCGGCCGAGGCCGGCGCGCTGCTCGGCCGGCCGATCCGCGATATCGGCGATGCGCTGGGAGCCGCCGCCGCGCTCCGGCAACGCGGCGCCGGGATGGCGGCGGTAACGCTGGGTCCGGCGGGCGCCGTCCTGGTCACGGCGGCGGGCGCCTGGCATGTGCGGCCGCCGATGTTGACCACGGTCAGCCCGGTCGGCAGCGGCGATGTGTTTCTGGCGGCCCTGCTGGGCGTGCTGGCCGGCGGCGATTCGCCCCCCGAGGCCCTGATTCTGGCAACCGCGGCGGGCGCCGCAAATGCCCTGCAGCCCGGTGCAGGGCAGATCGAACTGGCCGATGTCGAACGCGTTCTGGGGGACTGTCGCATCCAGGAGTGTCAGCCGTCCTGAACCGATCGGCACCACCGGCTCGGCGCCTTGCGACGACAAGGGGGCGGGCCATGTTCTGGTCATCAATGTCGAACCCGCCGTTGCAGCCGGCAAATGGCCGGACCGGACGGGCCGGAAACCGGCCGGACCGGATTTCCCGATCACAAGCGGAGCGCGATCATGCAGAACCTGACGGCGGATGGCCGCGAGCGGATCGCGGAAATCGCGGCACGCTATGGTATCAGCTTCGATGCCGCCATGACCTTGCTCGAGGCCCTGATCAGGGGCGGCGGCACCATGGCCCAGTTCAGCCACCCCGAACTTGGCGGCAGTGGCCAATGGATGCAGGGCGGGATGACCATGGTCGGCGACATGTTCAACCAGTCGCTCAAGGCCAAGGTCGAGGGCCTGTGCTACGAACTGAACGGGGTACTGGCCAGCCAGCCTTTCGAACCGCAGCCGCGCCAGGACTACCAGCCCCCGAACGCGCCGGGCGGCGGCTGGCAAAGCCAGTCGCAGGGGAGCGGCGGCGTGACCAGCCTGTTCGTCGGCGGGATGGGGGGGATGCCGGGTGGCTGGTGGCCGCCGGAATTGGGGTCGCCCAACTCGACCGGCAGCCAGAACGACATCCGCTACGCCTATTTCGCGGCCGCCCGGCGTCTGGCGATCGACGTGAACGGTGTCGTGACCGTCTACGACACGGCGGATCATCAGATCTCCGGCGTGTCGCAGCAGCAGCAGACCGGCGGCGCCAGCCTGACCTTTTCCAGCCAGTACGGCGTGGTTCCGGTGACCGGCCTGCGCCGGGTCGAGTCCGGCGGCACTCCTGCTCCGGAGGCAACCCCGATGCCGGCCGGGGAATCCGGGGCGTCGGCGCAGGCAGGGCCGGTGGCGTCTGCGGGTTCCGGAGCGCCGGGCGAAGGGCGGCAGGATGGCGCGGCCCAGCCGGGATCGCCGATCGATGCCTTGACCACCGAGACGCTCAGCGGGTCGCGCTGGTCGTTCGGCCGGGCCGGGAGCGCGTCGTCGGGCACCGTGACGCTGGCCGCGGACGGCACCCTGGGCGGCGACGTTCATCCACGGGCACGCTACTGGTCGATTGAAGACGGTATCCTGTGCTTCTTCGATAGCGAAGGCCGACCCTTCGCACGCTTTGCCGCAATCCTTCGCGAGGGCGGCTCGACCATTCTCGGCGGCAGCGACACGGGCGCCGCGGCGGAGGGCTTCGAACTGAGGAGCGGGCATGCCGAGTCGGCCGCTCCGACGGCTGCTCCGGCCATGGCCGCACCGGGCGTCCCGATCGACCTGGCCGGTACCGACTGGGTGCTGTCGGATGGCGGCGGTGCCACGCTGGCCGGCCTGAGCTTTCTGCCCGACGGACGGATTTCCGGCGGGCGCCCGACCGAAGCCCGATGGCGGTGGGATGGTCCGTGCCTGGTGCTGCTTCACGACAGTGGCCGACCCACGGTGCGCTTCGACACCTTCCAGTTCCGCAACGGCCGATGGCTGCTGAGCGGTCCATTGCTGAGCAACGAAACCATGACCTATCGGCTGCAACCGAAATAATGGCGATACCTGGCCAATGCACCTATGGGTCGCGTAGGTGGCTGCGTTGGCGGGCGGCTAGGCGGAGTTCCTTTCGCGACTGGCATAGCGTTCGGCAACCCGCCGGGCGGCCAGTTCCGCGCGCGAAGGAGTTCCGAAAATCTGACCGTCCAACGCGTGAAAGCGCCGGGTAGTTGCGAAAAACTTGTAGCCTCGACCCTGCCTGACCACGACACCTGCAGGTTCGTCCGCGACCTCGATAAAATAGGCGTTGTGCCCGTCCATGGGTACGTATCTCCCCAGCGGCTAACGGCCCGTCGTCCAGGCGCGAGACCGCAATCAAGTTCTGAACATTGTTTCGTGCCGCGCCGTTCCGCGGCCCGGCCGGCTCAGCCGGCGATGCTTTGGGTCGAGTGAACCCAGGTCATACACGACGCCCGTGCCCGGACATCAGAAAATGAGATCGCCACGGCGACCATTCCAGCCAGGGAAAGGGTGGGCGAGCCGAGCATGTCAAACCCCGTAAAGATTGTCGCCTGCAATCATGAGATCGTGCACAACCATGCCGTCTTGCAGCATGGGGCTGCTGTTCGCCCCTCGGACGTCAGTCGCCCCTATCGAATGATTGCAGGCCCAGGATCACGGGCGGGTCCGATCGCTCTCCAATCGAACCATTGTCGACCGATTGCGAAAACCGTCATCCTGATAAGGATACTAGCAGCAGGGTACTGAACTGTCAACCGAAATGACGAGGAGCACGCCGTAGTCCAAATGAGTCGGCGTGCCGGAATCGTAGCGCGTTAGACGTAATTGGTTGGTATAGATGGCGCACGAACTGCGTGTGCGCTTCCGTCCATTTTCTTCGGCCGCCAACTCGGGCGTTGGTTCCGGGCCGATCCGGTCCCGCGACTTTCCGCCGCGGCAACTTCAACGCAGGATCGGTCGATTGATCGCGATCGGAAAATAACGTAGAATATATGTATTGAATTCCGGGTTGTGCACAGTCATATGTAAAAAAAAGTTGGAGTACAATTGACCGGGTGAATTCTGTTCACGGGTCGACTAGGACCATTGCAATGCAAGGTAGACCCGATCCGCAGGCCGAGCGGCTGATCCGCCAGACCGGGCCGTGCGGTGCCCAGCCGCTGCACCTGCTGCCGGTCGATCGGGCTCGCGAATCCTATACCGCGTCGCGCCTGCCGCTTCAGCCCCCGGAACCGGCGGTCGGCGGGGTGCGACAGGAGTCCATTCCCGGACCCGGCGGCGCGATCGGGCTCACGGTTTTTCGGCCCTGTGGCGCCGCCGATGATGCGCTTCTGCCGGGAATGGTGTTTTTCCATGGCGGCGGCTGGACGGTCGGTGGGCTGGAAGCCTATCAGGTGCTCTGCCGGCAGCTCGCCAATGCGGCCGGTGCGGTGGTGATCCATGTCGATTTCCGGCTGGCCCCGGAGCATCCCTTTCCGGCGCCGCTGGATGATTGCTGGATCGCGGCCCGCTGGGTTTCGGAACATGCCGACCGGCTTGGAATCGACCGGTCGCGGATCGGCCTGTGCGGCGACAGCGCTGGCGGCAATCTGGCCGCTGCGGTGGCGCTGCTCGCGCGGGAGGCCGGCGGAACCCCGCCGTTTCGCTTTCAGGTGCTGATCTATCCCTGCGTCGATCTGGTTGCCGACAGTGCATCGCACCATGCGCTGGCCGAGGGCTATCTGCTGACCCGCGAGACCTATCTTTGGTATGTGAGCAACTATTTGCCGCAGGAAGGGCAGGCCCTGGACTGGCGTGCCTCGCCGTTACGCGCGCCGTCGCATGCGGGGCTGCCGCCGACCCTCGTGTTGACGGCGGGATTCGATCCGCTGCGCGATGAGGGCGAGGCCTATGTCCGGGCTCTGGAGGCCGGGGGCGTTCCGGTGACCCATCTGGCCTATGACGGCATGATCCACGGCTTCATCGCCATGGGCGGCGTGCTGGACGCAGCGGAGCGGGCGATCCGGGATGTCGCCGGGTTCGTCAGGGCCAGCAATCGATAGCGAACAGGGTTCGGCGCAGCCGAGCGTTCAGACGAGCGGCCTCTCGTCCATCCGCCGCGTCAGGAAGGCGCCCAGCGCGTGGTCGGTGCCGCGGATGTGGTCGAGCAGCCAGCGTTTCAGCTCGTTGACCATGTCGACCGTAGCGGCGGCATCACCGGCCAGGAAGCGCTGCCGCAGGGACTCGACCTGTTCCATCAAAAGGTCGTGTTCCTGCTGGTGCAGTTCGTACCCCGGATAGGCGTGCAGTCGCATCAGCAATTGTTCGGACAGGAAATGAACGCTGGTGTACTCGATCAACTGATCGAGGATGCCAGCCGCCGCCGCGGTTTCGCGACCTTGCGCCACCGCATCGTGCATCGCCATCAACAACCCGATCTGGACCCGATGCTCGCCGTCCAGCGTCTCCTGGGCCACCGCGTCGGACCCGATTTCCGGCGCATGCCCGGCCTTGCCCGCTTTCCCGGCCTTGCCCGCTTTCCCGGCCTTGCCCGCTTTCATGGTCGCATCCTCCCGGAGATTGGGACCGGGTTCCAGGTCCGGCCCCATCATCCCGAACCGTACCAGGATTTCCGCCGGTTCGACAGGGGGCGCGCGGCTCGGGGGTCAAGCTCGACCGCAGGGAACCCTGCGGTAATCGCAACGTTCAAGTAGATGTTCAAAAGCTTAAGAAAAGCTGTGCGATGCGGTCGAGCTTGACAGGTGGGCTGTCGATGCAATATTGATGGGTGCAATCGAAGGTCACGCTATGCCATTTGCTTTTACTTGTGTGACGACTGATACAGAGAACGAGGTATCGAATTGAATAGCTGTTCAAATACCCGCCCTTGCCACGGATCGGCTGGCCGCCGGTCCTTCGGCCGCGCCGCGCTGGCGCTGGTGCTGGGTGTGCTGGTTGGACAGTTGGGCGTCGCGGGGCCGGCGCGGGCAGAGGCGCCATGGACCATCGTCACCACCACTGCCCAGGTCGGCGATCTGGTGCGCGGTGTTGCCGGCGACCGGGCGACCGTGATTTCGCTGATGGGCGCGGGAGTCGACCCCCATCTTTACCGGGCGGCCCGCTCGGACATCGTGCGCATGAGCCGCGCCGACATGGTGTTCGTCAACGGGCTGCACCTCGAAGGCCGGATGGGCGAAATGCTGGACGATCTGGCCGGGCAGAAGCCGGTGGTCGCGGTCGCCGAGGGACTGCCTGAGACGATATTGCTGGATGGCGGCTATGGCGGCGGACGCTTCGATCCTCATGTGTGGATGGATGTCAATGCCTGGATCGCTGCCGCCGCGCGGGTCCGTGATGCGCTGATCGCGTTCGACCCGGCCGGAACGGAAGCCTATCGTGTCAATGGCGAAACCTATATCGCGCAACTCGCGGCGCTGGACTCCTATGCGCGGCAGGTGCTGGGCAGCGTACCGGAGGCCTCGCGGGTTCTGGTGACGGCGCATGATGCGTTCAACTATTTCGGTCGTGCCTATGGCTTCGAGGTGATCGGCATCCAGGGCATCAGTACGGAGAGCGAGGCGGGTCTGCGCCGGATCGAGGAGATCGTGGATCTGCTGGTCAGCCGGCGGATCGGCGCGGTGTTCGTGGAGACGTCGGTGTCCGACCGCAATGTCCGCGCCCTGATCGATGGCGCGCGGGCGCGCGGGCACGAGGTGCGGATCGGCGGTTCGCTCTACTCCGACGCCATGGGCGAGCCGGGCACTTACGAGGGGACCTATATCGGCATGATCGACCACAACGTCACGGTGATCGCGCGCGCCCTGGGCGGCACTGCGCCGGCCGGCGGCATGAGCGGTCAACTGGTCGCTCTCAACCCTTAGCAGCGCAACCCCCAGCCACTGACCCTCCAGCCCCTGAACTGATGGAATTCGTTTACGGTATTGCCTGAGGAGGCTCCACGCGATGTCCCCGCAACTGCGCACCATCGACCAGATCCCCACCGACGAAATGCGGCAATGGGCGAACAGCCCGCTCGCGGTCAGCGGTCTGACCGTCGCCTATCATCACAAGCCGGTTTTGTGGAATGTCGACTATGTGGCGCCGCAGTCCGGGCTGGTGGCCATCGTCGGGCCGAACGGCGCCGGCAAATCGACCTTCATCAAGAGCGTGCTGGGTCTCACGCCCCGCCTGGGCGGCGAGGTGCAG
>CAZTNV010000016.1:0-26422 GCA_964615535.1 uncultured Mycobacteriaceae bacterium
ATGCGCGATCTGGTGCTGGGGCTGGAGGTGGTGCTGCCGGACGGGCAGATCTGGGACGGGCTGCGCGCGCTGCGCAAGGACAATACCGGCTACGACCTGAAGCACCTGTTCATCGGTGCCGAGGGCACGCTGGGCATCATCACCGCCGCGGTGCTCAAGCTGTTCCCGAAGCCGAGGCAGGTCGAGACCGCGCTGGTCGCCCTGCGCGATCCGACCGCGGCGATCGAACTGCTGGCCCGGGCGCGGGCCGGCAGCGGCGACAGCGTGAGCGCGTTCGAACTGATCCCTCGCCTGGGTATCGAATTCGGGCTGCGCCACGTCGCCGGCGCGGTCTATCCCCTGAGCGAACCGGCCGACTGGACCCTGCTGATCGAGCTGACCTCGCCGGTCGCCGACACCCATCTGCGCGAAAAGCTGGAGGCCCTGCTGGAGACGGCGTTCGAGGACGGGCTGGTGCAGGACGCCGTGGTCGCCGCCAGCGAAACCCAGGCGGCCCAGCTCTGGCACCTGCGCGAGGCGATCGTCGAGGGCCAGAATTTCGAGGGCGGCTCGATCAAGCACGACGTCTCGGTGCCGGTGTCACGGGTCGCCGATTTCATTGCACAGGCCGGTCATGCGGTGGTGGACCGGCTGCCCGGCATCCGAGTCGTTGCGTTCGGCCATGTCGGCGACGGCAACGTGCATTTCAATCTCAGCCAGCCGGTCGGGATGGATCGCGACGCCTTCATGGCGCTGTGGACCGAGATCAACGAGATCGTCCACGGCATCGCCGCCGGCATGGGCGGCTCGATCAGCGCCGAACACGGCATCGGCCGGTTGAAGCGGGACGAACTGATCAGGCGCAAGCCGGCCGTCGAACTCGCCATGATGCGCCAAATCAAACAGGCTCTGGACCCGGACGGCCTGATGAATCCGGGCAAGGTCATCTGACCCGGTTCAATCCGGCTGCCGCAACACAACTTCGGGAAAACCATGGCGCGAATCGCCGAACGCGCTTGCGCCCTTCGAGCCATCACGTAATATCCTTGCTCAAAATCTGCCGGCTCCTTTCGAGAGACTGCCATGCGCCGTGTGAAGCTGGATCGCATCGACCGGAGAATTCTGCGCGACCTCCAGAATGACGGCCGCATGACCAATGTCGAGCTGGCCCGCCGCGCCGGCATTTCCGCCCCGCCCTGCCTGCGCCGGGTGCGGGCGCTGGAGGAAACCGGGTTCATCCGCGGCTATCACGCCGACGTCAATCCCGAGGCGCTGGGCTTCGGCGTCAAGGTGTTCGCCCAGGTCGGCCTGTCCAGCCAGGCCGAAAGCGATCTCAAGCAGTTCGAGGAGCTGGTCAACTCCTGGCCGCTGGTGCGCGAATGCCACATGCTGGCGGGAGAGACGGATTTCCTGCTGAAGGTGGTGGCCGAGGACTGGGACGAATACCAGCAGTTCCTGACCACCCAGTTGACCTGCGCGCCCAATGTCAGCCATGTCAAATCGGCGCTGGCGATCCGCACCTCGAAACTGATGCCGGGCGTGCCGATCGACGCCGAATCGCCCGATCGCGACTGAACCGCCCCCCGGCATCACAGGGCGCCGGGATCACAGGGCGCCGGTCGCCGCAGCGCGCAGCACGCCGATCGCGGCGCCGGCCAACACCGCCCAATGCACCGCCAGCCGCCAGCGCAGCAGGGCGACAAGCGCCACGCCGGCCAGACCCGCCGCAAAGCCGTTCACCCCGCCCGCCGGGGTCAGCATCACCGCCTCGGCCAGGAACACGCCCAGGTTCAGGATCACCCCGACCACCGCGGCGGTGATCGCGCCCAGCGCCGCGGCGGCGGCGCGGTTGCGGGTCAGGCGCTCGATGTAAGGCGCCCCGGCGAAGATGAACAGGAAGCTCGGCAGGAAGGTGACGTAGGTGGTCAGGGCCGCGCCCAACGCGGCCGCGGCCGGCGGCGGCAGCCCGCCCGGCGCGTTCCACCCGGCGAAGAAGCCGACGAACTGGGTGACCAGGATCAGCGGCCCGGGGGTCGATTCGGCCAGGGCCAGGCCGCGCACTATGTCGGCGGGGGACAGCCAGCCATAGCTCTCGACCGCGGCCTGGGCGATATAGGGCAGCACCGCATAGGCCCCGCCGAAGGTGACGAAGGCCGCGGTGGTGAACAGCCGGGCGATGTCGGCGAACGGCGCCGGGCCGCCCAGCGCGATCGCCGCGGCCACCGGTGCCGCCCACAGCCCGGCGAACACCATCGCCAACCGGACCAGCCGGCCGGCGCCGCGCGGCCGGTCGTCTCCGGCGATCGGCTCGGCCGCACCGCCGTGATGCGCGAAAATATCCCAGCCCAGCCGTCCCGCCGCGAGGCCGATCAGCCCGGCACCCAGCACGATGACCGGGAACGGCACGTCCAGGGCATAGATCCCGATAAAGGCCACGGCGGCCATCGCCACCGCCGGCCAGCGGGTCAGCGTCCGCCGGCCGATGTGCCACACCGCGGCAGCGATCACCGCCACCACAACCGGCTTGACCCCGTCGAACAGCACGGCGACCAGCGGCGCCTCGCCATGGGCCACCGCGATCCAGGACAGCCCCAGCATCACCACCGCACCCGGCAGCACAAACAGCGTTCCCGCCGCAATGCCGCCGGCGATCCCGTGCAGCCGCCAGCCGATATAGGTCGCGAGCTGCTGCGCCTCCGGCCCCGGCAGCAGCATGCAAAAGTTGAGCGCGTGGAGGAACCGGCGCTGGTCGATCCAGCCGCGCCGGTCGACCAGATCGGTCTGCATCATCGCGATCTGCCCGGCCGGCCCGCCGAAGCTGATGCAGCCCAGCCGAAACCAGTAGCGCAGAGCCTCGGCGAAGCTGGGCGTGAGCATGGCAGCCGGGTCCCGGAGCTGCGGATGGGAGTGGCGCCTGCTGGTTTAGCAGGACGGAGCGGCCGGCGGCGGTTTTTTCGCTCCGTCCCGCCGCTGCCTTGATCCTCCGCCGCTCCGGTCAGCCGCCGGGCGCCGCGTCGTAGAAGGCGCGGGCATCCCGGAAGAACGCCTCGCGGGCTTCGCGCTGGGTGTAGAACATGTGGCCGCCGCGATAGACGCGCAGCGTCAGATTCGGTCGCAGCGTCTCGTGCAGATGGAGCTGGTCCACGACATAGGCCGAGGCGAAATAGGGTGTGACCAGATCGTAATAGCCGTGCGCGATCAGCACCCGAAGCTGCGGGCTCAGGGTCATTGCGGATTCCAGATCCTCCGCGGTGCCGACGAATCCCTGGCGGCCCTCGATGCCCGAGCGCCAATCCCAGTTGCGGTTGACCTCGTAGTTCAGCAGGAAGAACGGCAAATCGGTCTCGAATCGCAGTTCGTCGCGGACATAGGCGTTGAACGCCGAGGTATAGGGCGCGAACAGCCCCTCCAGCGTCGGATCGGCGCCCTGGAAGCGGGCGCTGCCGGGATCGGGATCGATCGCGGCGATGCTGGCATCGTAGGCCCCGAGCACCCGGGTCTGGTCGCGCAGCAGCTCGCGCATGAAAACATCGCGCGGGATGCGGCCATTGTGCCGGCGGATCAGCGCGGGCGGCAGGCCGGTGACCTGCGCCAGGAACTCGTTGAAGCGCTCGCGCTCGGCCCCGTCCATTTCGGCGCCGCGCGCCAGACCGGTCAGGTAGCCGGTCCGCGCGAAGGCCTCGACCGGGGCCAGCGCCGCTGCCAGCGAACCGGTTCCGTCCGGACTGGTCCCGTCCGGCAGGGCGGTCGCCCGGTCGTGATGGATCGCAGCCGCGGCATAGGAGGGCAGCACCGCCATCCAGGGCAGCACGCTCAAGGTGTCCAGATCGATCAGGCTGAACTCGATGACCGGCGAGACCAGGATGGCGCCGTTGACCCCGACGCCGTAGCGGGTCTGCAACTGCTCCGCCAGGGCGGCGCTCCGAAACCCGCCATAGCTCTCGCCGGCCAGGAACACCGGCGACAGCCAGCGCCCGGTGCGGGTCAGATACAGGCGGATGAAGCGGGATACCGATTCCAGATCCTGCCGCACGCCCCAGAACGGCGCATTGGGGTTGTCGCCGCCGGTGGCGCGGCTGAACCCGGTGCCGACCGGATCGATGAACACCAGATCGGTGAAGGCCAGCCAGCTTTGCGGGTTGTCGGCCAGCCGGGCGGGCGGCGGCGGCACCGTGCCATCCTCGTTGAACGCCACCAGCCGCGGCCCGAGTGCGCCGAGATTCAGGAACGCCGAGGCCGCGCCCGGCCCGCCGTTGAACACGAAGGTCACCGGCCGCTCGACTGCGGGCGGGCCGGCTTCGGGCGGGTCCGCGACATAGGCGATGTAGAAGATCCGCGCTTCGGGTCCGGCGGCGCCGTCGCGGGGCAGCGCCAGACGTTCTGCGGTGGCGGTGTAATCGATCCGGCGGCCATCGATGTCCAGGCTGTGCCGGGTGGTCGACAGGGTATCGCTGGGCGCCCCCGAAGGCTGGGCCGGCGCGGGTTCCGGCTCCGGAGTCTCGGGGCCGGTCCCGGCGACCGCCGCGGTTTCCGGCGGCACCAGCGCCGGCGGCCCGGCGTCCGGCGACTGGGCGTCCGACGATTGGGCGTCCGGCGATTGGGCGAAGCCGCTGCCCGAAATCCCCAGGAAAACCGCGACCAGCAACGCCACCCGAAGCCGGGCGGTCGGAGCCGGCCTGTCGCGGTTCGGCGTGCGAAGCACAGCTTCGGTCGGTCCCATCATCATGGTTATCCCTGCCGTTGCCGCGTCTGCGGCCTCGCCCTGCCCCATCCGGTGTTGAACCCCGGCCGGCGGCCCCGGGTTCACCGGCCGCGCCCGGTTCGGTCGAGCAGGCCGGCATTGGACGAACCGATCATGGTCGATTGATGGCCGGAACGACGCCGCCGGCCGAACGGCGCCCGGCCGTTCAGGTCGCGTCGGGCTCGCCGCCGGGATCGCGGCGCGCGCGCTGCGCCGTCTTGCGCCGCGCCAGATTGGCCCGCAGCGCCGCCGCCTCGCGCCGCTTGCGCTCCGCCGACCGGTCCGATGCGGCCGGTTCCGATACGGCCGGGTCCGGGTCGGGCGTTGCCGCAGGCTGCGCGTCGTCCCGCGGCGCCGGCGGCCGGGAGGTCTTGTGGTGATCGTTCATCGCCGCCATGTTTGCCCCATTGGCGCCGCCGAGGCAATCCGGTCACCGCCCACGGTCCCGGTCCGGGAAAGCGCTTGCAGCCGCGCGCACGCCTGTGGCAGTTTCCCGCCATTCGCGCCGACATGCTGCCGTAGCTCAGGGGTAGAGCACTCCCTTGGTAAGGGAGAGGTCCAGGGTTCAATTCCCTGCGGCAGCACCATCGGTCGGCCGAATGTGTCGCGGTTCGGTTGCGATATCCTGAGGCAGGACTTTGGGACGCGTGCCGGCTCGTGACTTACCAAACCCAAAAGTCCGATCGAGACCCCGGCAACCGAGCGAGCCGGTTCAGCCCTTTCGGTCAGAGCATGCAGCACTGCCACGGTGCCGGCGATGAAGCTCGCCGGGAGATCCTCCTGGACGGCCGTTGGCGGCGGCGCGGGCAGGCGGGTCATCTTCGCAGTCGCCTGATATCCGAACCGAAGAGCGCGAAGGGATAAGGATGCGATGACCGGTCCACCGGAACTCAATGCGTTTGCGCAGTCACCCCGAGACCTAGGCGCCGGAGCAGGGCCTCCGCCTCCTCCATCCGTCCGTTCTCGGTCTTCACGCCCTTCCTCCGCCTGAGTTCGTCCCGCCACCCCTCCAGGTTCTCGTGCACAAAGAGCCAGTGGATCGTAGCGGCCAGTTCGAGCACCGTGGACGAAACGCCCTTCATTTCTCGAATCCAGCGCTGGGCAGCTTCGAACTGGACAGCGCCGATGGACGGAACGGGTTGCGGAGGGGACGCGGGCAGCGTGAACACACTGAAGGGCGCTCCGTCCGACACACGATGGCGGATCGTTTCCTGAACGCCGTTCAAGGCCTTCGCGGCATCAATCGCGTCGTCGAGCGTGCGCGAATAGGGTCCGTAGTGATGGTAGGAAAACGTCAGCCCGCTGCCGAGACCGAGTTGATCGAGCAGGTAGACGATCTTCTGGAAGCGGACCCGCCCGACGATTTCGCATTCGGCGGCGGCGATCGTAAGTGCAACCAGATCGCGGGGCCTGTCGATCATCTGCCTTCCTCCGTCGCGCGTTGGCGAGCTTTGTCTTCGGTAAAATAGTAACGGACGAGTTTGCGTTTCGATGCAAGCGCCCGGATGACATCGGACACCTGGGTGATCTCCCGTATTCCCCCACGCCTGTCGTTCACGAGGATATTCAAACGTTTGTGGGCCTTGTCGGCATCGGCACCGACCTCGCCGTAGATGCCGAGCTCAGGCGCGTCCTTGAACATCGTACCCTGGGGTTCCTGCTGGAGCATCCTATCTAGTCGCTCAGCCTCCGACTGCCAGCGCTGCTCCGCCGCTTCGCGCTCTTCATGTGGGAGCCGCGGGAAGGTGCGCTCAAGGTCGAGAACGCGCAAGGGGCGCCGTTCAACGAGACGCATGGCAATCTCGTCGCGCTTGCGCGCCATGCGTCCCACGGCGGCCCAAACGCAAGCGTCGTCGAGTCCCAGGTAGTTATCCACGGTCTCACCTCTGGGAGCGAAGAAGCGCACGAGAGGGTCGTTGTCATCTAGTCCCAACGTCCCATGATTGCCCTGTGCGGTCGACTCGGCGATGCGTAGAAGAACCTCCCTGACGAGGACTTCCATCCCGCGCGTGGTCTTGTGCAGGTAGACCTGCTCGAAAAGATGGTAGCGGGCGAGAAGGAAGCTCTCGGCCGCCTGGAGCGCCTTTGCCTTGAGGCAGAAGGTTCGCTGCGGGGCCACCTCGTCGTCGTCGGCTCCCAGATCGACCTCCGCAAGGGCCAAATTGTCGAGCAGCCAGTCGAAGTCGATCGCGCCGGCTCCAGACCCCGTCATCATCCGGTCGCGCCGCAGGTAGTCCAGTCGATCGGCGTCGAACGAGCTCGAGACGATGGCGTGATACACATCTTTAGGAACTTCGGAGCGGAGGAGGTCCGCAATGTCGTCGGCGATTTTCGGGCGATGTCCGTCGAGGATGCATCGGACGTGGCCATCCTGCCCGAGGATGATGTCGGCGCTCCAGTCTTCGTGGTGCTTGGTCGCCCCGCGGGACTTCTGCACCGCTTCGAAGGCATGGCTGAATGGACCATGGCCTATGTCGTGCAGCAACGCGGCGAAGACTGCGACTTCAGCGCGATCGCTGGCCCATTCATTAGGAGGCAGCAGACATCTGATCACCTCGACGAGCCGACATGCCGTGTGGAAGACACCGACCGAGTGGGCAAACCGGGTGTGCGTTGCCCCCGGAAAGGTGAACTCGGACACCCCAAGCTGACGGATGCGGCGCAACCGCTGCATTTCCGGTGTGTTCAGCAGCCGCCAGACGGTCTCGTTGCGACGGGCCGTATCCCTCTCGTCATCCAAGACGATCAGACCATGGACGGGATCCCGAATTCGCCGCTTCATCAACTGCGCCCGTATTCTACTTTTCAAAGCATTTTCTACCCGGAACGCCCCTGTTGATGCAAGCGGAGAAGGGATGAGAAACGTCGGCGATGCCGCCCGCCAACGCCAACCCCGGCGGGCCGCGACCGACCACGGCCGCGAAGCTGACCGCGGGCAGTGGATTGTGTATGACCAGCGGGACGGTAAGTTAGGTGCTCACGGTTCTGCGGCAGCGCCTCGGGCAGTCGAAGCGCGAGACAGCACCACATCTTGCCTGGCTGCCACTCGACTGGCCGATGTTGCCGGCCAGGGCGCGCCGCAAAGGGACGAGGGCGACCGGTGGATCTTGCCGAAGTGGCAATCCCCGACATCAGGACATGTCCGGAAATGCCCAGCGACCCGACGCGGGGGCAGACGGCGGTCGATCGGTCCCGCCGGGCACGGCTGACCTCCCGTCCCTGGTTCAGACTGACCGTGCCGGCTCCGCGCCGAACCCCGCGGCCAGTTCGAGCACGTCGGCGACTTTCAGCATGGTTTCCTCGTCGAAGGGGCGGCCGATGACCTGGAGGCCGAGGGGGAGGCCGTCGGCGCCCAGGCCGACCGGGACCGAGACGCCGGGCAGGCCGGCCAGGTTGACGGTCACGGTGAACACGTCGTTCAGGTACATGGTGATCGGGTCGTCGGCCTTCTCCCCGATGCGGAAGGCGGTCGAGGGTGCGGTGGGCACCAGGATCGCATCGCACTGCTCGAAGGCCTGCTGGAAGTCGCGCGCGATCAGCGTGCGCATCTGCTGGCCCTTCAGGTAATAGGCGTCGTAATACCCGGCCGAGAGCACATAGGTGCCGAGCATGATCCGCCGCTGCACCTCCTCGCCGAAGCCCTCGGCACGGGTGTTCTCGTACATCTCGATCAGCGACTTGCCGGGCACGCGCAGGCCATAGCGGACCCCGTCATAACGCGCGAGATTGGACGAGGCCTCGGCGCAGGCGACGATGTAATAGGTCGGCAGCGCATATTTCGTGTGCGGCAGGGTGATCGCGACCGGCTGCGCGCCGGCCGAACGCAGCCATTCGATGCCCTGGCGCCACATCCGCTCGATCTCGGCCGGCATGCCGTCGACCCTGTATTCGGCCGGGATGCCGATGCGCAGGCCACGGATGTCGCCGGTCAGCGCCGCCTCGAAATCCGGCACCGGCCGGTCGGCGCTGGTCGAATCCCTGGGGTCGAAGCCGGCCATGGAGCGCAGCAGGATCGCCGCATCGCGCACCGTGCGGGCGAACGGCCCGGCCTGGTCGAGCGACGAGGCGAAGGCCACGATGCCCCAGCGCGAGCACCGCCCATAGGTCGGCTTCAGCCCGACGATGCCGCAGAAACTGGCCGGCTGGCGGATCGAGCCGCCGGTATCGGTGCCGGTCGCACCCAGCGCGCAGCGCGCCGCCACCGCCGCCGCCGAGCCGCCGGACGACCCGCCGGGCACCAGATTTGCCTCCGGGTCGTCGCGCCGCCGCCACGGATTGACCGCGGGGCCGAAATGCGAGGTGATGTTGGCCGAGCCCATGGCGAACTCGTCCTGATTGGCCTTGCCCAGCAGCACCGCGCCGTCGCGCCACAGATTGGCGGTGACCGTGCTTTCGTAGGTCGGCACAAAATCGTGCAGGATGTGGCTGGCCGCGGTGGTGCGCACCGCCTCGGTGCAGAACATGTCCTTGATCGCCAGCGGGATGCCGTCGAGCGGCAACGCCGCGCCGCGCTTCAGCCGGGCGTCGGCGGCCGCCGCCATCGCCCGCGCCCGGTCGGGCGTCTCGGTGATGAACAGGTTGAGCGGGCGGGCCGCCGCGACCGACTCGATATGGGCTTCGGTCAGCTCGACGGCGCCGATCTCGCGGCGGACCAGGGCGTCGCGGGCCTCGGCCAGGGTCAGGCGGGTCAGGTCGGACATCATTCCACCACCTTGGGCACGGCGAAAAACCCGCCGGCGGTCTCCGGCGCGTTGGCCAGCACCTTGTCGGGACAGTTGCCGTCGGTGACCTCGTCCGGCCGGCGGCGCAGCGATTGCCGGGTCCCGACCCCGGACATCGGCGGCACGCCCGTGGTATCGACCTCGTTGAGCTGCTCGACCCAGTCGAGGATCTGGCCGAGATCGCGGACCATGCCTTCGGCCCGGTCCTCGGGAAGCCGGATGCGGGCGAGATGCGCGATCCGCATCACGGTGGCCTTGTCGAGCGCCATGGTATGGTGTCCCAGTCAGCGGGTGGGGAGGCGCCCCGCCGCGGGCCGGTGCCCGGCCGCGGCAAGGCTTTGGCCCTGGCCGAAAAACGGCGCGGAAGGTACCATCCGGCATGACCATCTGCAAGTTTGAGGACCTGCGCGCCGAGCTGTCCTCGGCCGCGCGCCTGCTCGGGCTGGATCTGGGCGAAAAGACCATCGGCCTGGCGGTCTCCGATGGCGGGCTGCGCATCGCCAGCCCGGTCGGCACCATCCGGCGGACCAAATTTGCCAGGGACGCCGCCGAGCTGTTCCGGATCGCGGAGGAGCGCGGCGTCGGCGGTCTGGTGATCGGGCTGCCGATCAACATGGACGGAACGGAGGGGCCGCGCTGCCAGTCGGTCCGCCAGTTCGCCGCCAATCTCCTGAAACTTCGGGACATCCCGATCGCGTTCTGGGACGAACGGCTGTCCACCGCCGCGGTCGAGCGCGCCATGATCGCCGCCGACCTCAGCCGGCAGAAGCGCGCCAGACGGATCGACGAGGCCGCCGCCGCCTACATCCTCCAGGGCGCGCTGGATGCGATGGGCGCGCGGCCGGCCTCGTGATCGTCGCCCTGGCTCATGCTGCTAAGGCTGCCAGAACGGCTTGGTGGTTTCCTCTGCGACGTCGTAGCGGGACAGGCCGATATCGCGCAGCATGCGGTCGTCCAGCGCGGCCAGTTCGCGGCGCTGGGCGCTGCGCTCCTGCCATTCGAACAGCAGGTCGACGACCCGCTGCAGCACTGTCACCGCATTCGGCGGGCGTCTGTTTGCGCAAGACTGCGGCATGCTCAGGGCAGCACCGGGCCGGCCCCGCGATCCCTCGATCATGGGTTTCTTCCCTCCTGGTTGGATCAAAGTGCCGCGGGCGGCCGGCTCGTCCGCGATGACCATGATGGTCGCGAATAGGCATTGATCAGGCAAGCGAATAGTTGTTATAGGACAATTCAGCCTTACTGATGAATCGGGCTGAGGGATCGGGATCATGGCCGCGACGCTGGACATCGACCTGCTGCGCACCTTCGTCGCCTTCGCCGACACCGGCAGCTTCACCCGCGCCGCGCGGCAGGTGAACCGGACCCAGTCGGCGGTCAGCATGCAGATGAAGCGGCTGGAGGATCTGGTCGGCAAGCCGCTCTACGAGCGCAATGGCCGCGGCGTGATTCTGACCGGCGACGGCAGCGCGCTGGCCGGCTATGCCCGGCGAATCCTTTCGCTGCACGAGGAGGCGCTGTCGGGGTTCCTGAAGCCCGATCTGACCGGCACGGTGCGGGTCGGCACGCCGGACGATTTCGCGGCGGCCCTGCTGCCCGGCCTGCTGTCACGCTTCGCCGAGCTGTATCCGCGGGTCCACCTCGAGGTCCGGTGCGACTACAGCGACCATCTGCGCCGTGCCCTGGATGCCGGCGAGCTGGATCTGGCAATCATGTCATTCGCCCCGGACGACGAGCACGGCACGATTCTGCGGCGAGAACCGGTGGTCTGGGCGACCTCGCGGATGCACGAGGCGCATCTGCGCGATCCGGTGCCGCTGGCCGTGTTTCACGCCAACTGCAAATTCTATATCTGGGGGGTTCAGGCCTTGAACGCCGCCGGCCGGACCTACCGCATCGCCTATACCAGCGGCAGCTTTTCCGGCATCGAGGCGGCGGTCGCCACCGGTCTGGCGATCTCGCCGATCGCCCGCAGCTCGATGACCCCGGCGTTCCGCGAACTCGGGCCCGAGGAAGGCTTCCCGCCCCTGCCGATGGTCAGCATCGGCGTCTGCGTCGCCCCGCGGGTCCGCGGAGAGGCCAGCGCCCGTCTTGCCGAACACATCGTGCAGAGCTTCGCCTGAGTGCCAGCGGCCCGCCGCATGGCCCTACCGTTCCGCCGCATACGGATTCTTGCCGCGCCGGAGCAGCAGCCGGACCGGCACGCCCGGCAGGTCGAAGGCCTCGCGCAGGCCGTTGACCAGAAAGCGCAGATAGCTGTCGGGCAGGTCCTCGACGCGGCTGCCCCACAGGGCGAAGGTCGGCGGCCGGGCCTTGACCTGGGTCATGTAGCGGAGCTTCAGACGCCGGCCCTGGGGCGCGGGCGGCGGATGGGAGTCGAGTGCGGTGGCCAGCCAGCGATTCAGCGCCGCGGTCGGGATGCGGCGGTTCCAGATCTCGTGGACCCGCAGCACCGCATCCATCAGCTCGTCCAGCCGCCGCCGCTTCAGCGCCGAAATGGTCACCGTCGGCAACCCGCGGGCCTGGGGCAGCGAGGTTTCCAACCGGTCGGCCAGCCGCGCCAGCGCCGCCGCCGGGTCCGCCACCGCGTCCCATTTGTTGACCGCGATCAGCAGCGCCCGGCCCTCGTCCAGCACATGGCGGGCGATGGTCAGGTCCTGGCGGTCGAGGATCGCCTCGGCGTCCAGCACCAGCATCACCACCTCGGCCAGCCGCACCGCCTCCTCGGCATCGGCCACCGCCAGCCGCTCCAGCTTGTCGGAGACGTTGGCGCGGCGGCGCATCCCGGCGGTGTCGATCAGCCGGATCGGCCGGCCGCGCCACTGCCAGTCGACCATGACGGCGTCGCGGGTCACGCCCGGCTCCGGTCCGGTCAGCATCCGCTCCTCGCCCAGCAGCGCGTTGGCCAGGGTGGATTTGCCGACATTCGGCCGGCCGACGATCGCCAGCCGGATCGGCCGCGCCGCCGCTTCGGCCGTCTCGGACTCGGGCATGGCCTCCGGCCCGGCCGGCTCGGGTTGCGGTTCGGGCGGCGCCGCGGCTTCCAGAAACGGCAGGATCGCCTCGGCCAGATCGGCCAGCCCCTCGCCGTGCTCGGCCGAGATCGGGATCGGTTCGCCCAGGCCGAGCTCGTAGGCTTCGGTGAATCCGCCGGCCCCGGCGCGGCCCTCGCATTTGTTGGCGACCAGCAGCAGCGGCTTGTCGCAGCGGCGGAGCCATTGCGCGAAATGCCGGTCGAGCGGGGTCAGCCCGCTCCGCGCATCGATCAGCAGCAGCACCAGATCGGCCTCGCCCAGGGCGCGTTCGGTCTGCACCCGCATCCGGGCCGCCAGGCTGTCGTCGAACGCCTCTTCCAGTCCCGCGGTGTCGATCACGGTGAAGGCCAGCCCGCCGAACCGCGCCTCGCCCACCCGCCGGTCGCGGGTGACGCCCGGCCGGTCATCGACCAGCGCCGTCCGCCGCCCGACCAGCCGGTTGAACAGCGTCGATTTCCCGACATTGGGCCGGCCGAGGATGGCGACGGTGAAGGGCATTTCCGCTTTCCAAAGTGCCGGACGCCGACGGCGCGGCGCTCAGCGATAGGCGGTCAGATAGCCGTTGTCGGTGAGCACATAGAGCGTGCCGTCGGCGACGATCGGCGGGATCTGCGCCGCGCCCCGCAGGTCGAAACCGCCCAGCATGCTGCCGTCGGTCGCGTTGACGATCACCCCCTCGCCTTCCGACCCGACCAGGATCAGCCGGCCGCCGGCCAGCACCGGCCCGGCGAACACGATGTTGCCGCGCCGCCGGTCGGGATCGCGCCAGCGCGGCAGCGAAGCGACCCAGCGGATGCGGCCGCCGTCGCGGGTCAGCGCCACCACGTCGTTGGTGTTGGTCAGCATGAAGATGAAGTCGCCGGCGACCCAGGGCATGTTGATCCCGCCGAAGGCCTGCTCCCATACCCGCTGCCCGGTGCGCAGGTCGATGCCCACGGTGCGGCCGCTATGGCTGACCGCGAACACCCGGTCGTTGTCGATCACCGGCATGCCGCGGATGTCGGCCAGGCTGGCCAGCGCGCCGACCCGGCGGATCGCGGTCAGGCTGTCCGACCAGACCGCCCGGCCGGACTCGACCCGCAGCGCAAAAAGCTCGCCCGAGGAATAGGGCGCGATCACCACGCCGCCGCCGACCGCGGGTGCCGCCCCGCCCAGCAGGCTGGCGGTCTCCAGAATGCCGGTATGGTTCCATAACGCCTCGCCGGTCGGGGCGGCGAAGGCTTCGATCTGATTTTCCACCGTCACCACGAAGACCCGGCCGCCCTCCACCGCCGGCGGCGCGCGCAACGGGCCGTTGGCCTCCTCCCGCCAGACCTGGCCGCCATTGGCCGGATCGACCGCCAGCACCTCGCCAAAGCCGGTGCTGGCGAACAGCAGCCCGTCGGCGAAGGCCAGACCGCCGCCCAGCGGCTCCGAATCCTCGTGCGGCGAGGCCACCCGCACCTGCCAGATCTCCCGGCCGGTCGCGGCATCGACCGCGGTGACCTGACCCGTGGCGTCCATCGCGAACACCCGCCCGTCGGCCATGATCGGCGGGTTGATCAGCACGCGGTCGCTGCCGCTGCCCCAGCCGATGCTGACGCTCCAGACCTCGCGGAACGACTCGCCCAGCGCCAGATGACCGGGGCTGTGGGCCGGACCGGCACCGGCCTGCGGCCAGTCCGCATTGCGCACCGGCTGCGGCAGCGTCACCGCCAGTTGCGCCAGTTGCGGATCGGGTTCGAGCGTCTCGGCCAGCGCCAGGACCGAGACGCGCTCGCCCGGCAGCGGCGGCGGCGCACTGCTGCCGAACCATCCGTCGAACGCGCTGCACCCGGCCAGTGCCGGCAGCAGTGCAACAGCGATCAGGCGCGACAGCCTGGGCATGAACATCCGACCCCCCCTTATTCGGTGAGCAGCGCCGAGATCTCGGCGGCCCGGCTGCGCATCCCGGCGGGTGTGCCGGGGTTCTGGGCCAGCTCGGCGAACAGCTCGCGCGCCCGCGCCCGATCGTCCTGGCGGAGCGCCAGCAGCCCGGTCAGTTCGCGGGCGCTGTAACGCCACGGATTGCCGTCGGCGATGAGCGGCTGGAGTTCGGCGGTCAGGGCGGCCGGATCGCCGCTGTCGACCTCGTGCAGCACCGCCATCAGCCGCGCCAGATCGCGCCAGAGATCGTCGACCGCCGGATCGGCGGCCAGCTCGCGATAGAGCGCCACGGCGCCGGCCCGGTCTCCGGCCCCGGCCCGCAGCCCGGCGGCATGAAACCGGGCCAGGGTCGCTCGCCCCGCCCCGGCCTGTTCCGCGAAGGCGAGCAGCGCATCGGCGGTCGCGGCCGGCGCGGCATCGGCGCGCACCAGTTCGACCGCCAGCCGCGTGGTCTGTTCGTGGGCCTGGGCCTGCCGATAGTTGTACCACAGGGTATAACCGACCACGCCCAGCACCAGGGCCACCGCCAGCGCGATGACCAGTCCGCCATAGCGCCGCCACAGCGCCTTGGCGCGATCCTCGCGGATCGCTTCTTCGATTTCACGAAAAGCGTCGGTCATTCACTGTCCTTGCCGCGGAGTTTCTGTCGCCGGAGCCAAGCCGCACCGCGGCCAGATCGCGCCGGAGCCGGGTCGCAGAGTGCGGACCGTGGAGCCCGCACAGCGGGCACTCCCGGCCCCCGCTCCCGGCTCTTCGCGGCCCGGCCGATCCTGGCATTCATTGCATTTGGGCGTTCGGGCATTTGGCTGCGTCTGCGCGCCTTAGCAGCCCCGACGGTTGCCGTCAAGCGCGGCGACGCGCCGTACGCCGTGTTGCGGTGCCCTTTCCCCGCGTCACGCCGCGCTGCGCCACTTGATCGAGCAGCCGATGCTCGGGATCTGCTCGGCCGGTCCCAGCCCGGTTTCGGCGATCTGGATCATCGCCTCGCGCAGCTCGCGCCTGGCCCCAGGCGCCGCCTCGCGCCGCGAGGCATCGAGCCGGCCGCGATACTGCAGCTCCCATTCGGCGTTGAAGCCGAAGAAGTCGGGCGTGCAGGCCGCGCCATAGGCCTTCGCCACCGCCTGGGTCTCGTCGATCAGATAGGGGAATGGGAGGTTGTATTTGGCCGCGAACAGCTTCATCTTTTCGAAGCCGTCCTCGGGATAGGCCTGGGTGTCGTTGGGCATGATCGCCACGCACCCGATGCCGTGCCCGGCCAGCTCGCGGCAATCCTCGGCGATGCGATCGATCACCGCCTTGACGTAGGGGCAGTGATTGCAGATGAACATGACCAGAAGACCCTTCGGCCCGGCGATGTCGGCCAGCGCATAGGTGCGGCCATCCACGCCGGACAAGCGGAAATCCACCGCCTTCCAGCCGAAATTGCAGATCGGGGTTTGCTCAGCGGACATCGCGCTTGCTCCTCTGCCAAGCCCGGGTCGGATAGGATGTACCTAATACATCGCCGATGGGAACACAACGGCACCGCATTTGTGCCACGCGACCTCCGGCGAGCGGCGCACGAGAGCGCTGGACGTGCGGCCGGTTTTGGGGAAGACTCCCTGTCACGCAGAGGTAACATCGCGCGGGTTCCCGTAACGGCATGATGCAGATTCTTCGATTGTCCGATTACCGCCGCCGCCGGGGCACGGTCTATTTCACCCGCGCCGAACTCGCGCAATTGCTGAGTCTCTATGCGAATCGGGTGGCCAGCGGCGAATGGCGCGACTATGCGCTCGACCATGGCGCCGGCATGGCCGTGTTCAGCGTGTTCCGCCACAGCTTCGACCGCCCGACCCTGGCGATCGCCAAGCGCATCGGGCCGCGCGGGGCCGATTACGCCGTGGTCGACAGCATCGGCAAGGTCACCCGCGGCGCCTCCCTGGCCGAGGTGCTGCCGACCGTCCGCCCGCCGCTCCGGGTGGTGACCGACTGAACTGGGCGACGAAGGCGACCCGGCAAAAGCTGGGGCGAGTGATCATGCGCACTCGGAAAACGGGTGGCATCCGTGATAGGAACGGCCCCGTTGCAACGCCATCGGCCGGGGAACCGCGCGCATGGACCTCAAGGATTATCTGGCCGCCCAGTCGGCGGTCCTGCTCCGCGCCATCAGCGATCCGTTCGCCACCGGCTTCAGCGCCGCGGCCGATCTGTCGGCCCTGGCGCAGCGGGTCGGCGATAACAGCGGAACGGTCAAGCCGGTCGGCCGGATCGGATCGGCCAATGCGGTCACCGTGATCAACAAACACGGCGACCCGGAGCTGTGGTGCCGGGCGAGCAGCTACCAAGGTTACGATCCGGCCTTCGCCGCCTTTGCCAAGGCCGAATACGGCTTCATCTATGACAAGGCCAAATACCCCGATTACGATGTCGACCACCTGTTCAATCGCGGGCGAGTGTACAAGCGCGGCGAAGCGCCGGCACCGGGTCCGGACGGCATCGATCACAAGCTGCCATCGACCGCCATGGTTCGGATGGTCCTGGTCCGGTCGGACGTCAACCGGTCGTTCGGCAGCATGACCGAAAAGATGCTGGGCGGAAAGAACCGCGGCGACCGGCCGTGGCGCGACTTCACCAGCATGCAGCTTGCCAAGGGGCTTGGCATCCACCCCAACGTCACCGGCGGCGGGCTGGCCGACACCGCCAACCTCATCCACATCGTCGCCGAAATGAAACGCCTGGACGTGCTCACCGCGCTCGGGGTCGGCGAGGCCGGCCTGCTGGCCGAACTGATCTCCCAGCGCGACTTCGCCGCCCGCAAAACCGGGCCGTGAGCGGGCCGGCCCGCCCCCGGCGCGGCGCTCAATAGCGCAGGGTGGCCGCCATCATCGCGCCCGGCGGCAGGTCCTCCCGGGCCAGGAGATAGACCTGCCCGCCATGCTCCAGGGTGCGGGCCGCGGCGTCGTCCAGCAGGTCGACATCGTCGCGGCTCTGGCTGCCATGCGCCTCGACCCGGTAATCGGTCTCGTCGAACCGCCCCCAGAGCTGGCCGTCGGGCACCAGAAACAGAGAGTCGATCCGGCCGGCATGCGCGGCGCCCACGATGTCCTCGATGCGCGAGGCGGCGCGGCCATCGCCGTCGCCCCTCAAGGCCCTGAACCGGGCGATCGCCGCGTCGCGACCCGCCAGGAAGGAAGGCCGGACCATCTCGTAGGCAAGCCGGTGCAGGTCCGCCTCGTCCAGGGCGTCGGGGTTTTCCGCCACGCCGTCGGGCAGCAGGGTCTTGAGCTGGGCCACGGCGCGGAAATTGCCCTGAATCTCCGGGTGCGCCGCCAGCACCAGCGGCGGCGGATCGGAGCCCAACTGGTCCTCCAGGGCACTGGCGACCCGGCGCAGGAACTCGATCAACTGGGATTTGCGCAGCTCTTCGGGTGACTCGCCGAAGCCGTGCGAACTCGGCATGCCCACCGGTCCGGCCGAGCGCGGCCGGGCCGGCGGAGCGGCATGCAGCGTCTCCTCGTAATCGGTCTCGGCCGACACCTCCAGAAGGCTCTCCGGCAGTTCGACCTCGTGCAGCTCGACCATGCCGAACCGCGTGCCCTGGAACAGGCGGACCCGCCCGGCGCTGATGCAGAGCAGCAGGAACTGGCCGTCTCCGGTGAACAGCGGCAGCAGCGGCCGGACATGGAACTGCCGTGCGACCACGACCTGTTCGCGCAGTTCGGCCGGCACGCGAAACCGCCAACTGGCACCCGGCGCCAGGAACACGGCCAGCCCGTGCCGCTGATGACGCCAGAACCCGCCATCCTCGACCAGCGCCTGGCCCGGCGCGAGCAGCTCGGCCGCATCGGGGCGGCGCAGCCCCCAGCCGGCAACCAGCCGCTCCTCGGCCTTGCCCAGCAGATTCCTGAGCCGGATCGGGTCCTGGCGGATCTCGCGGCCGGCGATATGGGTCGGCAGGAACACCGACACCGCCGGCGCGGCCGTAGCGCTCATCAGTCGAGCGATATCGTCACGGGAAACCATGATTGCATCCGAACGGGTGAGGAACGAGACAGTCATAAGACAACCATTGGCGGGCGGAATCGTTCCGGGGTCCGGATCGGATCGCGGCCGGTTCGCCGATCCAGCCACTGACCCAGCCACCGACAAGGAACCATCGGGCGGAGTGCCGGTTGCTAAGGTCGTCCGGAAGCGCCGCTGCGGCCCGCTCGCCCAACCCACAGGTCTCCGGCAGATCAGGTCTCCGGCAGATCAGGTCTCGGGCATCAGTCCCAGAGCGTAGAGTCCCTTGGCCAGATAGGCATGCAGCGCGACCTTGTCCGCCATGTCGTCCGGGGCGGCGGTCTCGATCATCGCGCGGGATCGTTCGAGCGCCGCCGGCCATTCCGGCGCGCAGAAATCGCCGCGACCGACCAGCATCACCGCCCGCAACTCCTGCCGCTGATCGTCCGACAGATCCTCGATCGACTCCCTCAGCTCCTGGACCGGCGCGCCGCTCGCGGTGTCCTCCAGCCAGCTCAGGGAGTCCACCGGCGAGGGCTGATGATCGCCGCCGCGCGCCACCGGCTCTTCGAACCGGGTGCTGCCCAGCTTGTTGAGCATCGCGCCATGCGCCTCGGCCGCCTGCCGAGCCAGCTCGGCGATCCGGCCGATCTGGTGGGCCGTGATGTGCTTCAGCGCGATCATTCCGATGCCCCCGGCACTCCGCGGCGCCAGACCTTGCGGGCCAGCGGCCCGGTATCGCCGACGATCTCGACGTATTCCACCGGGTCGCCGACCTTCAGGCCGTCGAAATCCTCGTCGATCAGGCTGCTGCGATGAAAATAGAGCTGGGTGCCGGTGCCGGTAAGAATGAACCCGTGATCCTCCGCCGGGTAGAGCTGAGACACCTGCCCCGACCAGGGCATCTCCTTGGGCTTGATGTCGCCGCGCTGCTGCTGCTTGAAATCCTTGAGCTGCCGTTCCGCCGCCTTGAACGCATCGCGGATCGAGGTGCGGATGTCGGGCGTGGCGTGGCGTTCCTTGGCCTTCTGCTGCCGGCTGACCGCGAGATGGGAGCCGGGCACGAACAGATCGATATGGCATTCGTAGACATTGCCGGTCTGGTGCTGATTGTGCAGCGCCTCGACCGAGACCCGGCAGCCGGTCAGCCGGTCATAGAGCTTCTCCAGCTTCGCGGCGCGGCGGCGGATGAAGTCTTCCAGCTCGGGCGAGGCGGGCGTGTCGTGAAACGCGATCTCCAGCGGGATGTCCATTGGATGAGGCTTTCCCTGAGGCCCGGATTTCGGATGTCCCGAACCGGGCTCGCAAAGCGGCACCGAACCGCCGGCCGCCCGGCGGCGGGATTACCTCATCCAACAGCCGCAGCGGGTCGCGGGTTCCCTCCCCCGTCACGGCTCGATGCTCGGGGCGACGGCGGGTCGATCGGCGTTCCCCGACCGTCGCGGCCACCGGAGGAATTGTATCAAATTCTGGACATTTTCCAGGATTCTGGACGAGGTGGCGGACTCACGCCGCCCGCCCGCGACCCGCCATCCAGCCCAGGACAATCAGGGGCAACCCGATCAGCGCCAGGGTCCGCCAGGTCGACCAGTCGCTGAAAAACCCGTGAATGCGTGAGATGATCGCCCGAAATCCCGTCGCTTCGTCCAGCACCGCATGAGCATAGGTCGTGGCATAGGTGGGCGGATGGGCGGAGGCATGGGCGAGCGCAGGGGCGGCCAGCGGGGCGGGAGAATAGGCGGCCGAGGAGTCCGGTGATCCGGAAACACTCACCGGTATCCCCGGAGCGGCCGCATGAGACACCACGAGAAACGCATATCCGGCATCGGCGACCTCAATGACCAGCGCAGCCATGACGTCGTAGATCGGCAATTCCGAAAGATCGACCTCGAAATCGTAAGGTTGCAGCCGCCGCGACCGCGCCGAAGACGGCCCGGCCCGATGGATCAGTTCCAGGTCATTGAGCGCTGCCTGGGTTCCGCTGTCCCGCGCCAGCCTCTGCAACGCCGCATACATGCGCGATCGCGACGATTGGAGCACGGCCGGCCGGCCCGGCCGCATCCCGGGCCGTACCAGGGCATCGGTCAAGGCCGCCAGGGACTGGGCGTTCAGGGCATTGGTGAAGGCCAGCAGTTCGGCCGCAGATGGCGCGGCCGGCGCTCCCGGTGCCGGCCGCTGATGCACCGCCGGGAGTGCGGCAAACCGGGGGGGTGCGATCGTCGCCCCGAGATGGACGGTCGAAACGGTCAGCGGTCGCGTGCCGGTGTCCTGCCCGCCGGTGTCCTGCCCGGATCGATCGGTGTCATCGGTTGGTCCGATCCGCCCCCCATCCGTCCGATCCGCGGCCGCGTCGCCGGGCCCCGATCGGATCGGCGGGGCGGCGGTATCGGGCAGGATCGGATGAGCCTGGGCCGGCCAGACCAGGACTGCCGACAACGTGGCCAGCAGGGCGATCCGGCATCGGGGCCGTCTGGGCTGCGTCTTCATCGCCGTGCCTCAAGAGCTTAACTCTTCAGGCAAAGCGAATTCCATGCCACAATCGCGGCGCTGCGGTGCAGACGGGCGGTTCGGGGAATTCGGCGATCACCCGGCCCCGATCACCCGGCGGCGATCAGCGCACGGGCCCGGTCGAGCTGATGCGGAAACAGATCGATCGGCACTTTCGGCTTCCCCAGAGCCTTCGCCACCACGAAGCGCGCGCATTTCGCATTGTCGATTTCGCAGTAATTCCTCTTGTACATCGCCGACATCGCCGGCATCCGCTCCATCTTGTCATTGAAGAACGGGCAGGCCGACACGGATTTGCAGATCGGCATGGCAACATATCCTTTCCGAACATATTAGAAATCATGAATGGATGGCAGGCCTCGCAGACTCGCCTTGGCAGACCGGCCGTGAGGTCCACCCGTGATGCTCAGCTTGAAGTCTGACGACAAAATGCTGAAAAACAGTTAATACCTATCAACCAAAGCGGCGGAACGCGGATATGCGGCCAGCATCGGTAACTAAAATACGAATGAAATCGGGTTGGCTGAAGAACAGATTCCCGGCAGGCGCGCCTCCCCTGCTAGTGCGCTGACTCATTTAAAAGGTGCAGGGAGACGATTAAGTTTAGCGCGTATGGCGGCCAAGCGCGCGCGATCCTTCGGTCCAACGATGACGCTGCCAGTCTGGCCCATGCCGGGAGATTCGCACGTCCCCCGACCGCTGTGATTGTTCTGTTTGTGTCAGTGCACTTATCTGGAAGCCCATGCGCGAAACAGATCAGCAGACAAACCGAATTCTGTCCGCCAAACGCCTGTTTGACAAAAGGACATAAAGTCATCGGAAGGGCTGTATTGCGCTAGGAGTCGAAGGATGGGTCATTAAAACCACGGTCCCCGCGCTCAATTTGGCAGGCTCGCCAGGGGATAATTGCGGCAGCTCTGGAGTAATCAAGCGCTACTCTTCACCAATGTCTTCTTCCTCATTGTAGGCCCATCGGAAAGCGCCGACCCCGCGCTCCATGATAACTTCGCTCAGGTGGTTTTCGAGATCCTCATGATCAAGCAGCTGATCTGCTGGCAGGCCAATGGTGTCGAGAATTGTCTTTGCGATTCCCCGCGGACCCGCGGCGATACGGGCGCAGACGTCCAGCAAAAAGGTCTCCTTGAAATCGGCGCTGGCCACGGGGTCGTCCCAGATCTCGGGGACAGAGGTGTCGGTGAGCGGGCGAGCGTACTTCTCGCGCATGGCAGACTTGGAAAGCCTCGACGCCAAACGGTCGTAGTATTTTGTGAAGCTGTCGCTCATTAAATCGCGTTGCAGGGATTCGCCTGTGGCCTGTTCAATATCGCTTAGGAAGTCGCCAAACTGGCCAATGGTCCGTGAACGCCGTTCAGGCAACACCATTTTTTCAGCAAGCCGCTCAAGCTGCTGAAGGTAGTGACCGGACTTCACCTCAATTTTTGCATCCACGACTTCGGTTAGAGCGGTCGGGACCCAGTAGCCGAGGCAGGTTTCCACTGAATAGGAGCGGATCGGGACGAGCTTGCGTTCGGGCTGGATGTCGATGTTGATGTCCTCGGAAATAGCCCGGCGGATGTTGAAGGCACTGAACGGCAGGGCCGGGTCGGTGTAGCGGGGGCGAATGTTCATCTCAGCGATTTTATCGACGACCGATTCTGGGAGCTTCATCGAGTAGGAGAAGCTCACCTGTGCCGACGATTTGAAATAGAGAGAACCATCGCGCAGAAAGGTAGTTAGATTCTCAGGACCCCCATCGAATCCTACGTCATCAAGGGAGTAGCTCTTGCTGACCTTATCGCGGATATAGCTGCGGAGTTCATCATGGCGCCCCGTCAATTTCAAAAGGATTTCGTCATTCACTCGAAACCCATTGTTGGTCGCGTTTGCTGAGCCGACAAACCAGTGAGGCTGGGTGCGATTCTGTACGAGGTACAGCTTGGTGTGGAACAAGCCCCCAGGGATGCGAATCAGTCTTATGTCAACATTACCGAAGTGCGATTTACGAAGCCGCGACTGAAGAGACTTCAAAGTCGCCATCTGGGCGTTCTGCCGTCGACCATATGCCCCATTGAACACCATGGTTACCCTGTAGCCGGGGCGCATGCTCGTAGGGACATTCCTGATGAGTTCGAGGAGGAATTCCTCGTCATAAAACGCCGAGATAATCGTTGTTTCGGTGCTGTTCGCTATCGCCTCAGAAAGCGCGTTCAGGGCAGGGGTGTCCAGGCCATCGTCGGTTTCGACGGTAGACGGCAGCAGCTTCATCCGAAAATTCCCAGATGGGGGCCGGTTCCAGCCTATTCCAAGTACAGGATAGCCGAGCGAGGTTCCACCGTGAAGCGAAAATTCGACCTATGCGCGGCAGCAGCGACGATACCCGTGGTTTCGTACCCCACCCGGTGCTGCGTGACGGGAGATTTGCACGTCCCCCGACCGCCGTGGGTCCTCCTCTGTTTTTTTCCGTGCACTACGATGCCAGCACCAGCCCCTCCGCAGCGGCCTTGAGGACTTCCGCGCTGTGATGCAGCGCGAGCTGCTCCTCGTTGTCGAGCGGCGGATAGAGCGTCGCCATCACGCCGCCGCGCCCGACGATCCGCGGCAGCGACAGCGCGACTTCGGACACGCCGTCGACCTCCTTCTCGAGGATCGAGACGGTCAGGATCGAGCGCTCGTCGGCCTCAATGCTTCGCGCAATGCGCGCGCAGCCAGCGCCGATGCCGTAATAGGTCGCACCTTTGCCCTCGATGATCCGATAGGCGGCCCGTCGCACCGCCTGGTCGATGTCGGCGCGCACCGAGTCGGTCAGCGGCGTCCGGAGCTGGGCCGCGAGATCGCGCACCGGGATCACGCCGGCCATCGCCCCCGACCAGTGCAGCACCTCGCTGTCGCCGTGCTCGCCCAGCACGTTGGCGTGGACCGATTTGGGCGAAATATTGAGATGGCTGGCGAGCAGCGCGCGGAACCGTGCAGTATCGAGCACCGTGCCGGTGCCGATCACCCGCTGCGGCGGCAGCCCCGAGATGCGGGTCGCGATCAGCGTCATGATATCGACCGGGTTGGTCGCGATCATCAGCACCGCATCGGGCGCAGCCGCCAGCACCTGCGGAATGATCGCGCGGAACACCGCGGCATTGCGGTCGAGAAGCTGGATGCGGGTCTCGCCCGGCCGCTGTCCGACGCCGGCCGACAGCAGGACGATCCCGGCACCGTCCAGATCGGTGTACTCGCCCGCCCGCACCGGAATCGGCGAGGCGAACGGCGCAGCGTGCAAGATGTCCTGGGCCTGCGCCTCGGCGCGCTTGCGGTCGAGATCGATGATCACGATCTCGCTGCCGACTCCCTGCATGACCATGGCATAGGCCGACGTACTGCCGACGTATCCCGCACCCACGATACCGATCTTCATCGCTCCGCCCTCTGCCCGGAAACTTCGTCCTAAGAGTGGGGTGCTCCGCACCGAAAACAAAGGGTTGCCGTGGCGGACTCGCGGGACAGCCGGCCGCATCGGCACGGGAACCGTCATCCCGCCCCCGTGTTGATCGGGACCGCCGGCAGTGCGGAGTCAACACCTGAATTGCGGCACGATGTGCCCGATCGGCGGCCGATGGACCGCAGGGCCCGCCTGCACAATCAGGCCCGGTTGCGGCACCTCGCCCGTGCCCATTCCACCGAGGTGGAAATCTTTTCGGCGCACGATCCGGCGGAGTTCGATGCCATGCATCTGCCGCAGGCGGCGCAGCCCGCCGCCGCATAGGCGGGCTGCCATCGCCCTCCGCCGGACCCGAGCCTACGACTCCTGGAAAACGGCGGAGAAGACAACGAGCCCCATTTTTCGACGGTGCCTGCATCTATGTTCTCGATTTCCGCGCACTGACGATCCCGCACCCCCCACGCGGGCTCCGTATCCGGAACCTTTCCGCTTTTCACGACATTCATTTGGACATCCGGGCCGGTCGCCTGCTGTCCACCGCCCGGCATTGCCCGTGATCGGAGGCCGGCTCATGTCCGAGGTTGCCGCATTTGCCGCCGCGCTCATTTCCGGCGTTCAGGCCGCCGAGCCCGGGATCGGTCAGCCGACCGACTGGGAGCTGTGGCATCAGATCCCGGTGACGACGGTGGGTGCGCAAATCGTCGAACTCCATGCGCTGATCGCCTTCATCGTGACCGGCGTCGTCGTCCTGGTGTTCGGGCTGTCGGTTTACGTGCTGTGGCGATTCAACGAACGCCGCAACCCGGTACCGGCCAGGACCTCCCACAACACGCTGATCGAGGTGCTGTGGACGGTCCTGCCGGTACTGCTCCTGCTGGTCATCGCGGTGCCGTCGTTTCGGCTGCTCTACTACGCCGATCGTGCCACGGACCCGGAAATGACGCTGATCGTCCACGGCTACCAGTGGTATTGGGGCTACGAGCTGCCCGACCAGCAGATCGCCGAGTTCCAGAGCCTGCCGGTCCCGGACGACCAGCTCCAGCCCGGCCAGCCCCGGCTGCTGGCCACCGATCCGCCGCTGATCCTGCCGGTCGAGACCGACATACAGTTGCTGATCACCGGCCGCGACGTCATCCATAGCTGGTACGTTCCGGCCTTCGGCATCAAGCGCGACGCCATTCCCGGCCGGATGAACGAGACCTGGATTCGGATCGACCGCGAGGGCGTCTATTACGGCCAGTGCTTCGAGCTGTGCGGCACCGGCCACGCCTACATGCCGGTCGAGGTTCACGCCGTCAGCCGGGCTGCCTTCGACGACTGGGTGGAGCAGCAGACCGCCGGCCTCGACCTGCCGGAACCGCCGGAGCTCCTGACCCGGCGCCACCCGGCCGCGACCGGGCAAATGCTGGCCGGCGATCCCGCACCACCGCCGGCCTCCCAGGCGCCCGAATAGCGCCCCGAACGGCTCATCGAGCGGAAAGGACCCTGCGTTCATGGACAATACCCCCGATCCAGCGGCTCGGCCCCGGCAGAGTCATGGGGTTCAAGTCTACGGTCACGGCGACAAAGGTCTTGACCACGGTCATCGTGGCCATGCTGGGCCGGGCCATGCCGCGCACCATCCCGGTTTCGTCAAGCGCTGGCTGTTCTCGACCAATCACAAGGATATCGGCTCGCTGTACCTGATCTTCGCGGTGATCGCCGGCGTGATCGGCACCTTGCTGTCACTGATGATGCGCTATGAATTGCAGCAGCCGGGGCTGGATCTGGTCGCGGACGGCCAGGAATGGAACGTAATCATCACCGCGCATGGCCTGATCATGATCTTCTTCATGGTCATGCCGGCGCTGATCGGCGGCTTCGGCAACTGGTTCGTGCCGTTGATGATCGGCGCGCCCGACATGGCGTTTCCCCGTCTGAACAACATTTCCTTCTGGCTGCTGGTCCCGGCTTTCCTGCTGCTGATCGCCTCGCGCTATGTCGATCTGGGGGCCGGCACCGGCTGGACGCTCTATCCGCCACTCTCGAGCACCCTGTCGCATCCCGGCGCGTCGGTCGATATGGCGATCCTGGCGCTGCATCTGGCCGGGATTTCGTCGCTGCTGGGCGCGATCAACTT
>CAZTNV010000017.1:0-23857 GCA_964615535.1 uncultured Mycobacteriaceae bacterium
GTCCGGTTCGCCGAGAAGGCGCGGCATCAGATTTTTCTGGAGCCGGAGGGGCTGGACGACGACACGGTCTATCCGAACGGCATTTCGACCTCGCTGCCGCGCGAGGTGCAGGCGGAGCTGCTGCGCCATATTCCGGGGCTCGAACGGGCGGTGATGCTGCGACCCGGCTACGCGATCGAGTACGATCACGTCGATCCGCGCGAGCTGAAGCCTTCCCTGGAGACGCGGCGCGTGCCGGGGCTGTTCCTGGCCGGTCAGATCAACGGCACCACCGGCTACGAAGAGGCGGCGGCACAGGGACTCATCGCAGGGGTGAACGCCGCTCTTGCCGTCTCGGGGGCCGCATCGGGGGCCGGTTCGGGGGCGGGGGCAGCGGCGTTCGGGGCCGAGCCGTTCGTGCTGGATCCGTTCGTGCTGGATCCGTTCGTGCTGGACCGGGCGGACGGCTATATTGGCGTGATGATCGACGACCTGATCCATCGGGGAGTCACCGAGCCTTACCGGATGTTCACCTCGCGGGCGGAATACCGGCTGGTGCTGCGCGCCGACAACGCCGATCAGCGGCTGACCCCGAAGGGGCTGGAGATCGGCTGCGTCGGACCGGAACGGTCGCGGGCCTTCGCGGACAAGGCGGCGGCGCTTGCCGGGGCGCGGTCCCGGATGGCATCCCTGGGCCTGACGCCGGGGCAGGCGCGTCGGTTCGGCCTGGCGGTCAACCAGGACGGCGCGGTGCGCACCGCCTTCGACCTGCTGCGCCTTCCCGAGGTCGATCTGGCGCGGCTGGCGGCCATCTGGCCGGAACTGGGCGGGATCGACCCGGCGATCGCCGAGCAGATCGAGATCGAGGCGCGGTACAGCGGCTATGTCGACCGGCAGGAGGCGGATATCGAGGCCTTCCGCAAGGACGAATCGCTGCTGCTGCCGGACGATCTGGATTACCGCTCGATCGGCGGGCTGTCGACCGAGATCCGGCAGAAGCTGGAGGGTGCCCGGCCCGCGACGCTCGGGGCCGCGGCGCGGATGTCGGGGGTGACCCCGGCCGCGCTGGTGGCGCTGCTCCGCCATGTGAAACGCCGGGTGCCGGAGGCGGCCGCCTGACCTTCCCACCGACGCCCGCCCTGAGTCCGCCGCCGTGACTCCGTCAGGAGCGCAGACCATGGATGCCGCCCGGTTCCAGCAGGCGACCGGCGTTTCACGTGAAACGCTGACCCGGCTGGAAACCTATGCCGCGCTCCTGGCCAAATGGCAGAGGCGCATCAATCTGGTCGGCGCCTCCACCCTGGCCGATCTGTGGCGCCGGCACATGCAGGATTCCGCCCAGCTTCTGCCGCTGCTTCCCCCATCGGCCACGACCCTGGTCGATCTCGGCAGCGGCGCCGGATTCCCCGGCATGGTCCTGGCCATTCTCGGGGTTCCGGATGTTCATCTGATCGAGAGCGACACCCGAAAAGCCGTGTTCCTGGGCGAGGTCTCCCGTGCCACAGCGACCCGGGTGACCCTCCATGCCCGCCGAGTCGAGGAGGTGCCGCCCGTCGCGGCCGACGTCGTCACCGCCCGCGCGCTGGCGCCGCTGCCCGAACTGATCCAAATGGCCCGGCGATTCTCCGGGGAAAGCTGTGTCTGGCTGTTCCCGAAGGGACGGGATGTGGACAGGGAATTGACCCTGGTCCCGGAAACGCCGACACTGCGGATCGAAAAAGTGCCGAGCTTGACGGACCCCGGCGGAACCATTCTTCGAGTCCAGAGGATCAGCCGTGCCTGATACCGCTCCCGCACCCGACCCAGCACCGGCGGCCAGACCGGCCGCGGGCGAGGCCCGGATCATCGCCATCGCCAATCAGAAGGGCGGTGTCGGCAAGACCACGACGGCGATCAACCTGGGCACCGCCCTCGCCGCGGTCGGCAAGCGCGTTCTGATGATCGATCTCGATCCGCAGGGCAATGCCAGCACCGGCGTGGGCATTCCGCGGACCCGGCGCGATCACGGCTCCTACGATGTCCTGTTCGGCGACAAGACGCTGGCCGAGGTGGTCCTGCCCACGCTGGTGCCCGGCCTGTCCCTGATCCCGGCCTCGGTTCACCTTTCGGGCGCCGAGGTCGAGCTGGTCGGCGCCGAGCGGCGCGAATACCGCCTGCGCGAAGCGATGAGCCGGAGCCGACACGGCTACGACTACATGCTGATCGATTGCCCGCCGGCGCTTGGGCTGCTCACCCTCAACGCCCTGGTCGCCGCGGACTCCGTGATGGTGCCGCTGCAATGCGAATTCTACGCCCTCGAAGGATTAAGTCATCTGATCCGCACCATCGATCGGGTGCGCAAATCGTTCAATCCCGCGCTGGACATCCAGGGCATCGTGCTGACCATGTACGACAAGCGCAACAACCTGTCCGATATGGTCGCGCAGGATGTCCGGGGTTTTCTCGGCGCCAAGGTCTATGACACGGTCATCCCGCGCAACGTCCGGGTTTCCGAGGCGCCGTCCCATGGCAAGCCGGTGCTGCTCTACGATCTGGGATGCGCCGGCGCGCAGGCCTATGTCCATCTGGCCAGCGAGCTGCTCAAGCGTGAAAAGAGGCTGACGGCGTGAGCGAGCAGGAGTCCACCCGGCGCCGCAGCAATCTCGGCCGCGGCCTCCAGGCCTTGTTCGGCGAGGACTCCCCGGCGGCCTCCGAGGCCGAACCGCAGCGCCCGCCGCGTCAGCTCCCGATCGAATCGCTGGTTCCCAACCCGTATCAGCCCCGCCGGAACTTCGACGAGGACGGCATGAAGGGGCTGGTCGAGTCGGTGCGGCAGCAGGGCATCCTCCAGCCGATCCTGGTCCGGCCGATCGCCGGCAGCGACCGCCAGTACCAGATCGTCGCCGGGGAGCGGCGATGGCGCGCGGCCCAGCAGGCCCGGCTGCACGAGGTGCCGGTCGTCATCCGGGAGCTGACCGACCGCGAGACCCTGCAGATCGCCCTGGTCGAGAACATCCAGCGCCAGGATTTGACGGCGATCGAGGAGGGTGAAGGCTATCGCCGCCTGATCGCCGAATTCGCCTTCACCCAGGAGGATCTGGGCCGCACCGTCGGCAAGAGCCGGAGCCATGTCGCGAACACGCTGCGCCTTCTGGATCTGCCGGAGGCGGTGCGGGCCATGGTCCAGGACGGCCGGCTGACCGCCGGTCACGCGCGGGCGCTGCTCGGCTGTGCCGACCCGCTGGCGGCGGCGCACGAGGTTCTCGCCCGCGGCCTGAACGTGCGCCAGACCGAGGCGCTCGCGCGGCAGGATGGCGAGTCCCGGGTCATGCTGCCGGCCATGCTGCCGGACTCTGGTCCGAACGACTCCGGTCCGAACGACTCCGTTCCCGAAGTCCGGGACCTCCAGGGCCCGATCGCGCCATCGCTGTCGCCCTCGACCGATCTCCGCCCGCCGTCGCGCTCCGCTGTGCGGGAGAAGGATGCCGACACCCTGGCGCTCGAACGGGAAATGTCCAACCTCCTGGGCTTCCGGGTCACGATCACGCCGGGCTCGGGCCAGTCCGGTACGCTCAGCGTCCACTACGGCAGCCTGGAACAGCTCGACCATCTGCTCCATCGCTTAAGCGCCGGTCAGCGCCCGCTCTGATCGCACGGCCGGCGGGGAGAATCGCGTTTGACTTCGGCGGCTCCGGGCATATCTACGCGGCATGATGAGGAAGTTTTCGGGCGATACCCTGGTGATCGCCAGCCATAATCCGGGCAAGATCCGCGAGATCGCCGAGCTCCTGGGCGCCTATGTCCGGCAGTTTCCCTCCGCCGCCTCGTTCGGGCTGATCGATCCGGAGGAGACCGGCGAGACCTTCCGGGCCAATGCCGAGCTGAAGGCCCGCTACACCGCCGAACAGACCGGCCATCCGGCGCTGGCCGACGATAGCGGACTGGTGGTGCCGGCGCTGGACGGTGCGCCGGGGGTGCGCTCTGCCCGCTGGGCCGAACAGCCCGATGGCAGCCGCGATTTCGCCCGTGCGATGGCGGCGGTCAATGCCCGGCTCGATCGCATGCCGGGCGCCGACCGCGCCGCGCATTTCGTCTGCGCGCTGACCCTGTGCTGGCCCGATGGTCACTGCGAGACGGTGGAGGGCCGCGCCGATGGCACGCTGATCTGGCCGCCGCGCGGCACCCTGGGGTTCGGCTACGATCCGATCTTCGTGCCCTATGGCGACGACCGGACCTATGCCGAGATCGAACCCGATCTGAAGCACCGGATCAGCCACCGCGCCCGCGCCTTCCGCCAACTGGTGAACCGCTGCTTCGCACCATGAGCGGGGCGGGGAGCGGGTCGGGGAGCGGGTCGGGGAGCGGGACGGGGAGCGGCGAAGGGGCCGGCTTCGGGGTCTACGTCCACTGGCCCTTTTGCCGGTCGAAATGTCCGTATTGCGACTTCAATTCGCATGTCCGGGAGTCGATCGATCAGGCGCGGTGGCGGTCGGCGCTGCTCCGCGAGCTGGATCATGTCGCTGCCGAGACCGCCGGGCGGACAGTCACCTCGGTCTTCTTCGGCGGCGGCACGCCGTCGCTGATGGACCCGGCCACCGCGGCGGCGGCGATCGACCGGGTGGCGCAGCGCTGGCCGGTGGCCCCCGATCTCGAAATCACGCTGGAGGCCAACCCGACCTCGGCCGAGGCCGGACGGTTTGCGGGCTTCCGCGCCGCCGGGGTCAACCGGCTGTCGCTGGGCGTCCAGGCGCTCGACGATGCCGCGCTGAAATTCCTCGGCCGCGGCCATGATCGCGCCGAGGCGCTGGCGGCGGTGGCGCTGGCGGCGCGCCATTTCGAGCGGTTCAGCTTCGACCTGATCTATGCCCGGCCGGGCCAGACCGTCGCCGACTGGGCGGCCGAGCTGCGCCGGGCGCTGTTCCTTGCCGACGGACATCTGTCGGTCTATCAGTTGAGCATCGAGGAGGGCACCGCCTTCCACCCGCGCCATGCCCGCGGCGAGCTGGTCCTGCCCGACGAGGATCGGCAGGCGGCACTCTACGAGACCACCCAGGCGATGCTGGAGGCGGCCGGCCTGCCGGCCTACGAAATCTCCAACCATGCCCGGCCGGGCCAGGAGAGCCGGCACAACCTGACCTATTGGCGTTATGGCGACTATGCCGGGATCGGGCCGGGCGCGCATGGCCGGCTCAGCCTGGGCGACGGCACCTGGGCGACCCGCACCCATCGGGCACCCGAGACCTGGCTGGAGCGGGTCGAACGGCACGGCCATGGCGAGCACCCCCGCGAACCGGTGGATGCCGGGCTGCGCTTCCGGGAAATGCTGATGATGGGCCTGCGGCTGACCGAGGGCGTCCGGCGCGCCCGCATCGTCGAGGCATGCGGTGCCGACCTTCTCGCCCTGGCCGATCGCGCCGCCCTGACCCGGCTGGTCGAGCGCGGCTTCGTGGTACTGACCGACACCCGCATCGCCGCCACCGCCGCCGGCCGCCAGCGCCTCAACGCTGTGCTGGCCATGCTGGTGAGGTGAACTGGCGACCGGCGGCGGCACCCCCATATCGGGTCGGTGCGCCCATGGCCCAGCCGCGCCCGGCCGGCGGGCGAAGGATCTGGCCGTGACAAACCGTGACAGTCCGGGCCGCGTCCGCGAAAGTTGCTGCGAGTCCGGGACTTGAAAGACAACTTATAAGGCGATAAAGGCCCCGCGATTCCGGTGTGCGCCGCGGCTTTGCGGGAGCTTCCGATCCGCCGCCTCGCGTTCGCCGCTTCGCCGTCTTTGGCGAAGCGGCTAGTATGCTGCCGGGCATCGGCTCGAAAGGGGGAGCAGGGAGCATGAGCTGGCATCCGGTGGAAAATCCGGTTTGTGGCGCAGGTGCCGCATCGACACCGGTGGATCTGGTGGTCGTGCCGCGGTCGCGCGATATCGGCGGGTTCGCGGTGCGGCGGGCCCTGCCCTCGGCCGAGCGGCGGATGGTCGGCCCGTTCGTGTTCCTCGACCAGATGGGGCCGGCGGTCCTGCAGGCGGGCTCGGGGCTGGACGTGCGGCCGCATCCGCATATCGGGCTGGCCACCGTCACCTATCTGTTCGAGGGCGAAATCCTGCACCGCGACAGCGTCGGCAGCATGGTGCCGATCCGGCCCGGCGAGGTCAACTGGATGACCGCCGGGCGCGGCATCGTCCATTCGGAGCGCACCGCGCCGGAGGGCCGGGTGGCCGGGGCGCGGCTCTCCGGCATCCAGAGCTGGGTCGCCCTGCCGGCCCGGCACGAGGAAGCCGACCCCGCCTTCGCCCATCACGGCCGGGATGCGCTGCCCGTGATCGAGGCGGAGGGCAAGACCGTGCGGCTGATCGCGGGCGCGCTCTACGGGGCTCGGTCGCCGGTCCCGACCCTGTCCGAAATGGTCTATGCCGATGCCGCGCTGGACGCCGGGGCGCGCCTGCCGTTCCCGGCCGAGCAGGACGAGCGCGCCATCTACGTCGCCGACGGCACCATCGAGATCGCCGGCGATGCCTTCGACGCCGGCCGGCTGCTGGTGCTGCGGCCCGGCGACGAGATCACCGTGGCCGCCCTCAGCCCGGCGCGCATCCTGCTGATCGGTGGCGAGCCGATGGATGGACCGCGCCATATCTGGTGGAACTTCGTGTCGAACTCGGCAGAGCGGATCGAGCAGGCCAAGGCGGACTGGCGGGCCGGACGGTTCCCGGTGGTACCGGGCGAAACCGGGCTGATCCCGCTTCCGGAGTAGCGGCGGCGGTCACGGATTGCGGATTCCGGTGCATAGTGACGGACTCCACAAGCATGCCGGCATGCGGTAGCATGCGCATCGAATCATGCGCAAAGATCGGCCCGCGCAGAAACGGAGGGAGCGATCGTGACCGCGGAACCTGCACCCACCCTGGAGGAGATCTGGCGCCTGTTCCGCGAAACCGACGCAAGATTCAAGGACACCGAGGCCCGGTTCAAGGACACCGAGGCCCGATTCAGGGACATTGAGGCCGGGTTCGAGGACACCAAGGCGCTGGTCAAGGAGATGACCGAAGACTCGAGGCGTCATGGGCGCGAGGCGGCGGAGCGGGCGAAGGCGCTTGACGAGCAGCTCGCTAGGCTCGGTGCCCGGACCGACGGCCGGATCAGGGATATGCAGGCAACCGCCGATCGTGTCAGCCGCAACGTCGATGCCCTGACCGGCAAGTGGGGCCGGTTCGTCGAGGGGCTGGTGATTCCTGCCGCGAAACGCCTGTTCACCGAACGCGGCATTCCGATCGACGTGGTGTCCGAGCGGGTGAAGATCTGGATCGGCGGCGTGCGCCGGGAGGTCAATGTCATGGCGCTCGGGCCCGATCAGGCCGTGCTGATCGAGGCGAAGAGCACCTTGAGCCCCGCCGATGTCGACGAACATCTCGACCGGATCAGCGTGTTCAAAAAGCATGATCCTCTGCTGTCGGGCCGGAGGGTGATGGGCGCGGTCGCGGGCATCGACATCGTCGGAGAGGCCGACCTGTATGCCTATCGCCGCGGCCTGTTCGTCATCCTCCAGAGCGGCGACGGGGTGAAACTGGTCAACGACGACAATTTCCGGCCGGCGGAGTGGTAGAGGCGAGGAGCCGTCACGCGGCATCCCGCACCTTGACCCGCCGGCCCCCCACACCAGAATGTCCGTCGGACATGACGTCTTTGAAAGAGAACGCCATGCAGGTCGCGAAATGGGGCAACGGCTTGGCATTGCGCCTTCCGGCAATCGTGGTCGAGGCCCTTGATCTCAAGGAAGGCGACGATGTCGAAATCCATGTCGTCGGCCACCGCTCATTCGAGCTCGAAAAGGCGCCGACCGCGCAAGAACACCTCGCGCGCCTTCGGAAATACCGCGGCCGGTTGCCGGCCGGGTTCAGGTTCGATCGGCTCGAAGCCAATGAGCGGTGCTGAGGCGATTCTGGATACCGACGTGCCCCCGGTCCCCTGCGGCCTATCGGTCACGGCAGATCGGCCAGCAGGATTTCGGCCTCGCCGTCCTCGGCCGCGATGGTCACCCGGTCCTCGCCGCTGATCCGGGCACCGTCGCGCAGGGCCAGCGGCGTGCCGTTGACCGTCACCGCCCCGCGCGACACCACCAGATAGCCTCGCCGGCCGGCGCCCAGCCCGTGCTCCGCCGTCTGGCCGGGCGCCAGGGTCGCGCCGTACAGCGTGGCGTCGGCGTGGATCATCAGCGCGCCCGCCGCCAGATCGGCGTCGCGGCCGGAGGCCAGCGGCACCAGCACCCCGGTGCGGCCGGTCCTGGGAAACCTGCGCTGTTCCCAGCGCGGTTTGACCCGCTGGGTATGCGGAATGATCCAGATCTGGAACAGGGTGGTCGGGCCGGAGTCGCGATTGTATTCGGCGTGCAGGATGCCGGTGCCGGCGCTCATCACCTGCACGTCGCCCGCCGCCGTGCGGCCGACATTGCCCAGATGGTCCTCATGGGTGATCGCGCCCTCGCGGACATAGGTGATGATCTCCATGTCGCGATGCGGATGCTTCGGAAAACCGGTGCCGGCGGCGATGGTATCGTCGTTCCACACCCGAAGCGGCCCGAAGCCCATCCGCGCCGGGTCGTGGTAGTCGGCGAAGCTGAAATGGTGGCGGGCGTTCAGCCAGCCGTGATCGGCATGGCCGAGCGTCTCGAAGGGAATGCGGTCGATCATGAGGCGTGTCCTGCCGGAATGACGGAACTGCCGAGCCGGTCGCGCCGGTGCGGCGCGTTGAAATCGATGTCCGGTCCCTTCGGCACGATCCGGGTCGGGTTGATGGTCGGATGGCTGCGGTAATAATGCTGCTTGATGTGATCCAGGTTCACCGTCTCGGCGACGCCCGGCACCTGGTAGAGCGCGCGGGCGTAGTCCCACAGATGGGGATAATCGGCCAGCCGGCGCCTGTTGCACTTGAAATGGCCGACATAGACCGGATCGAACCGGACCAGCGTGGTGAACAGCCGCCAATCCGCCTCGGTCAGCCGGTCGCCCACCAGATAGGGCTGCCTGCCCAGCCGCTCCTCCAGCGCATCGAGCGCCCCGAACAGCGCGCCGAACGCCTCGTCATACGCCTCCTGCGTGGTGGCGAAGCCGCAGCGGTAAACGCCGTTGTTGATCCGCTCATAGACGAACGCGTTGATCTCGTCGATCGCCGGGCGCAGCGGCTCGGGGAAGAAATCCAGCTCCGCCTTGCCGAAGGCATCGAATGCGCCGTTCAGCATGCGGATGATTTCGGCGGACTCGTTGCTCACGATGGTGCCGCGCCGGCGATCCCACAGCACCGGCACGCTGACCCGGCCGGAGTATTTCGGATCGGCCAGGGTGTAGATCTCGTGCAGATACCGCTTACCGTTCACCGTATCGGGGATGCAGCCAGGCGTGTCGCCGAACGCCCAGCCCTGGTCGCCCATGAACGGGTCGACCACCGAAACGCCGATCGCGTCCTTCAAGCCCTTCAGCACCCGGAGGATCAGCGTCCGGTGCGCCCAGGGGCAGGCCAGCGAGACGTACAGGTGATAGCGCCCCGGCTCGGCCCGAAATCCGCCCTCGCCGGTCGGGCCGGGGCTGCCGTCGGCGGTCACCCAGTTGCGGAAGGCGGTCTGCGGCCGGACGAACCGGCCGCCGCTGCCCTCGGTGTCGTACCATCGATCGTGCCAGATGCCGTCGACCAGCAGGCCCATGGCGATTCTCCCATCCGGTTGTCGCCGCGGAACTGGCGGCGGTGGACTCAGGCGGTCACCTCGGCCGGTGCAGCCAGCCTGGCGGCAATCTGCGCGACGTGGCGGCCCTGGAATCTGGCCAGATCCAGTTCGTTGGCGCTGGGCCGTCGGCTGCCGTCGCCGCCCGCTATGGTCGAGGCGCCATAGGGCGAGCCGCCGGTAATCTCGTCCATGCGCATCTGGCCGGCCGCGGTATAGGGCAGGCCGACGATGACCATGCCGAGATGCAGCAGCGAGGTGTGCAGCGACAGGATGGTGCTCTCCTGGCCGCCATGCTGGGTCGCGGTCGAGGTGAACACGCTGCCGACCTTGCCGACCAGCGCATTCTTCATCCACAACCCGCCGGTCTGGTCGAGAAAATTGCGCATCTGCGACGCCGCGGTGCCATAGCGGGTGGGGGTGCCGAAAATCACCGCGTCGTAATCGGCCAGCTCCGCCGGCTTGGCGATCGGCGCGTCCTGATCCAGCCGGATGCCGGACTTCCGCGCGACCTCCTCGGGCACCAGCTCCGGCACCCGCTTGACCGTCACCTCCGCACCGGTCTCGGCGGCGCCCTCGGCCACCGCCCGGGCCATCTCTTCGACATGGCCATAGGAGCTGTAATAAAGCACCAGGACCTTGGTCATCGGTTCGTCTCCCCTCTTGCACATCGCTGTAGACGCGTTGCCTTGTGCCCTGAACATGGTCGGCGAAATCGGGATTGATAATCGGCCAACCCCGGATCAGATTGTTTGTTCCATGACAACAATCGCCGGACGCAGCCTGGCGTCATGCTCAATCCGTGCCGGCGCTGGTCGGATGGCTGCGGACCTGCCGGCAAGCGGATGCGATCCTCCCAAACGCCTTACCGCCGCCCTATTGCCAGGATACCAGAGCTTGGGCATGCTTTTCCCGGAAGCCCGATGGCCCCGCTCCCCGACCGTCGGCATCAGCCTGATCCTACGGAGACACCGATGATCCTTCGACCGGCCTTCGGCGCCCTGACCTGGGGCATCGCCGCCGTGCTGATCGCCGTCCTCGCGGCCGTCACCGCGGGTGCGACCGCACCACCCTGGCCGCAGCAGCAGGCCACCTATTCCGCCGACAGCTCGATCCGGGCCGGCGGCGTGCAACTGGAGGGACGGGTTCATCACGACCGCGGCAAGGAGCGGCGGGAGATGACCATCCAGGGCGTTCGCCAGATCGTGATCCTGCGCCCGGACCGCAATCGCGCCTATCTGATCATGCCGCAGATGAATTCCGGCTTTGAAATGGATTTCGGTGCCGCGGGATTCCCCTCGCCGGAGCACTACATGGCCGGACTTCAGCCGGTCGCGGAGGGTCGCGAAACCGTCGAGGGGCTGGAGACAACGCGCTATCGCATTTCCGGTACGGCGGGCGACGGCGCCACCATGGATGGCCATGTCTGGGTCACCGACGACGGAATCATCATGCGCATGCGCGGCACCGCCAGCACCCAGACCGACACGCAGGACATCCTGGTGACCCTGAGCAATGTGGTGCGGGCGCCGCAGGACGCGGCGTTGTTCGAACCGCCGGCCGGGCTGAACCTGATGCGCATGGACCCGAGCATGATGCAGAACCTGCCGCGCATGCCCGGCGGCGGCAACTGATCGGCCGGCCGTCTGGCCGCCTGCCTGCCCCCGCGCTGTCCTGCCCGTCAGTCCTGGCGGTTTCCCGGACTGCCGACGGCGGCCAGCAGCGCGGGCAGGACGAACAGCGTGCTCACCAGCGTGCAGCCCAGCGCCAGGGTCAGCAGCACGCCCATGAAGGCGGTGCCGGGATGGGTCGACAGCGCCAGGCTGCCGAACCCGGCCGCGGTGGTCAGGGCGCTGAACAGGATCGCCCGCGCGGTGCCGGATTGCAGGTGCCGGGTCACCCCGGCCCGCCAGTTCATCACCAGATAGATGTTGAACGCCACCCCGATGCCGAGCAGCAGCGGCAGCGCAATGATGTTGGCGAAATTGATCGGCAGATCGAACGCCACGCAGAGTGCCAGGGTCAGCAGCCCGCTCAGCAGCAGCGGCGCCATCACCAGCGCCACGTCCAGTCCCCGGCGCAGGATCGCCGCCAGCAGCACGGCGATCACCAGTACCGCCGCGAGGCCGGCCTGACTGAACGCGGCGACCACGGTGCGGCCGGATTCCACCAGACTGACGGCGGTGCCGGTCGCCTCGGACGCGACGGCCCGGACGGCATCGGCGAACCGTTCCAGCACCACGTTGTCGCGCGGATCGCCGCTCGGGTACACGGCAATCCGTGCGCGACCGTCGGGCGCGATCCAGTCCTGTCGCAAATCCTCGGGCAGGCGGTCCAGCGTCATCGGCTCCTCCGCCTCGAGCGCGGTGCGCAGCGACTCGAGCCGGTTCGGCAGCCCGGCCAGCAGCGCCGCCTCCGCGGCGCGCAGGGCCGCCGCGTCGCGCCGGAGCAGCGCTGAAACCGCCGCGGCCAGCCGCCCCGCAGCACTGTCCGGGGGCGGCGCCAGCGCGGCCAGCCGGGTCACCGTCTCGACCAGGGCGGTGCGCATCTCGTCCGGCGTGGGAGGCGGCTCGATGGCCGAGGGGTAGAGCGACGGGCCGAGCAGCACCGCGGCATCGTCGATCAGCGCCAGCTTGTCGTCCTGGTTCTCCGGCACGAAGCTGGCCAGGGTGACGGTCTGCGAGACCTCCGGCAAATCCTCCAGCCGCCCGGCCAGATCCTGCGCCGCGGGCAGCGAGGGCGCCAGGATGTCGATGGTGAACGGCGATGTCGCGGGATCGTCCATCAGGTCGAAGAACGTCGCGATCGATTCGGACTCCGGATCGCGCAGATGCATCGGATTGAAATCGAAGCGCAGCAGCGGCGCCAGCGCGAGCCCGACCAGTCCCAGCACCACCGCCGCGGCCAGCACCGACCGGCGCCGCTTCGCCAGAAACCGGTCGATCGGCACCGCCCAGACATAGCCGGCCGGTGCCCGCTCGCCCGGTGGCCGGACCAGGGCGAGCAGGGCGGGCAGCAATGTCAGATTCAGGATCACCGCGATCACCATGCCGGCTCCGGCGATCAGCCCGAGCTGCGACACCCCGACATAGGCGGTCGGCACGAAGGACAGAAAGCCGACCGCGGTGGTCGCGGCGGCCAGCAGCAAGGGGCCGGAAATGCCGAGCGCGGTGCGCCGCATGGCGGTCGGCACGTCGCCCGAGCGATACCGCATGTCGCGGAACCGGGTGGTGAACTGGATGCCGAAATCCACCGCGATGCCCAGGAACATCACCGCGAAGCCGACCGAGATCGGGTTCAGCGTGCCGACCGCGGCGGCGGCAAAGCCCAGGGTGGCCAGGAGGCCGCAGACCAGCGTCACCAGGATCGCCAGAATCAGCCGGAGCGAGCCGACGGCAAGGAACAGCAGCGACACGATCAGGACCAGGGACAGGGTGCCCGACATCCACAGGCTTTCGGCGATCGAACCGAACTCCTCGTCGGCGATCGCGACGCTGCCGGTCAGCCGCACCTGCACGCCGTTTTCCGGGGTCAGGCCGAGATCGCGGGCGGCCTCGCGCACCGCCCGGCTGCCCCGTGCGCCCGGGGTCAGCGAGGCGAACTCCAGCACCGGCTGGACCAGGATGATCCGGCGCAGATCGCGGGGCTCGGCCTCGCGTCCGGTCAGCAGGGTCTGCCACGAGATCGGCTCGAACCCTCCCGCCAGCACGCCTTCGATCGTGTCCGCCACCGCGGCCAGCGGGCCTGCCATCTCGGAAAGCTCGGTCTCGCCCCGGGCGACGCCCTCCAGGGCCAGATTCAGCGTGTCGAACAGGCCGCGAATGCTCGGGTCGGCGGCCAGCGACCCGATCAGCGGCTGGGCCTCGATCAATCGTCCGACCAGCGCCTCGACCTCCTCGACCGGCAGGAACAGCAGCCCGTAGCGGCGGAAGAATTCGCTGCCGTCCGGGCGGCGCACGGTATGGAACAGCTCGGGCCGTTCGGCCAGCCGGTCCGCCAGCGCCGCCGCCGCGCTGTCGGCCAGATCGGGCGTCGCGCCGTCGATCACGATCGCCAGCAGATTGCGGGTCTGGGGAAACGCCCGATCGAAATCCGCTTCGCGCTGACGCCAGGGCAGATCCTCGGCCAGCAAGGCGTCGGTATCGGTGTTCATGCCGAGATGCCCGGCGCTGTACCAGACCACACCCATGGTCAGAGCCAGGGCGAGCAGCACCACGCCGACCGCATGGCGCCGGCACCACTCGACCACGCCTGCGGTTACGGCGGCAATCATGGTGGTCTCTTCGCCCCCGCTTGGATCAAGGCCCGCTTGGATCAAGAATCGAGTGACTGGCCGCCGGCCGGCATGAGACGTATCGGCCGTTGCCGGCCGTGTCCGATGATCGGATCGGCTGCTCGGACCGGCGCCCGCCGGCCGATGATGTACAGCATTCGCCCGAACCGAAAAAGCCCGGTCAGACCGAACCCGATCTGCGCGCCGGGTCGCGGGTTCAGGCTTCGCCAGGTTCAGGGATCGCCGGGTTTCAGGGCTCAGGGCGAATGGGAGAAGGGCAGGGAACAGCGCCCACCGGAGTCCGGTCCTGTCCTATCCCCCGGTCCGTATATCCGTCGAGGCGGCGGCGGACCACCGCCGCCGCCAAGGGGGCCGGCATCGTTCGACCCCGGGTTCATTCGGCCCGGGGATCAGTCGACCTGGCCGACGCCCTTCATCACATCGGCCATGCTGCCGTATTCCTGGTCGGGCATCCGGTCGAGCACGCCGACGACCTCCTCGTCGGCCTCCTGGCCGCGGGCATGGCGGATCAGATCCTCCTTGCCCGCCGGGAAATCGATGCCCTTCAGGTAATGCGCGATGGTGGAGGGCGACTGCCCTCCGACGCCTCGTGCCATGATCCCGTTCTCCTGTGCGATCGGCGGTCCGCACCCGGTCCGCCTGAGCAACGAACGGACGATCGGGAGCCCGGTTCCCATTCCGGGGTCCCGTTTCAGGGGTTCCGTTTCAGGGCTTGGGGCTCCCGGTAGCGCGCGTCGAAAAGGTCAGATCAGTTCGACGATCGCAAAGCGATCCTCCCGGCCGGTCACCTTCATGCCGAAGCGTCTGGCACGAAAGCCCTGGGGGCGAACCCGGATGATGTCGCCGATCTCGAGCATGTGATCGGCATCGGCCAGCCGGCCGCGGCGCAGCCGTCTCACCATGTCGGGCGACGGCGAACAACTCCAGACCCGACCGGATGGGGCGTCGTAATCCTTGTGCAGATCGAGCGCCGGTTGCTCGGAAGCGTTCAGCATTTGGGACCTCCCGGAATGCCGCTGAACATTCCTTCGAACTTAAACCGTTCCGGATCGAAATCCACGAGATTCGATCCTATCCTTCCGGCTTGAGTCTTTGGCCGCAGGTTCGGGGATCTCGCACATTCTGCACGGGCAGGCGCTATGCTGGTCTCAGCCATCCGTTTCCGGCCGGCGGCGCCGGTTTCGGAATCGGGTCACCCCTTGCGGAGCGGGACCTGTCATGGATGAAACGACAACCTATTCCGGCAGTTTCGGCGCCAAGGTGATGATCGGCCTGGGCGTGTTCGTCTCGGGCATGCTGCTGCTGATCGCCTTCCTGATGGTGTCCTCCGGCAACATGATCGCCGCGCTGCTGTTCGGCGTGGTGTTTGGACCGGTTATCGCCTACAGCTTCGCGGCGGCGGGTGCCGCCCGGCAAACGATGATCGCGTTGCACGGCGACCGGCTGGTCATCGTCTGGCCGACCCGGCTCGGGCCGGCGCTGCCGCCGATGCAGCGGTTCGAGGCGCGCTGGACCGCCCTGCGGGCGATCCGCCGCCGCTGCCTGCCCAAAGGCATGCCGTTCTACATCATCGACGTCGAACGGGATCAGGGCGGATGGGACCGGATCGTGCTGGCCGGGCGCACTATCCGGCGCATGGACCGGGCCATGAGGGAGGTGGCCGCCCGCGCGGGCCTGCCCATCCTCGATGAAGGATGGGCGACCGGGGAACCAGGCAGAGCCGCTCAGGCAACGGTGCCGCCGGCCGCTTCCAGCACCTTGCGCAAGGGCGCGTCCCAGTAGGGTTCCGGGCCGAACCGTGCCACCAGGAAATCGACGAAGGTGCGGACCTTGGAGCTGAGATGACGGTTGTGCGGGTAGACCGCGTGCAGCGCCACCTCGGCCGGCCGCCAATCGCACAGCACCGGCCGCAGCCGGCCATCGGCCAGCGCCCCGGCGACGATGAAGGTCGGCAACATCACGATCCCCAGACCCGCGATCGCGATATCCCGCAGCACGTCGCCGTTGTTGACCCGCAGCCGCCCGGCCACCCTCACCGCCTGCTCCGCCCCCGCGGCATCGGCAAAGCTCCACTGGTCGGCCGCGGCAAGATAGCTGTAGAGCAGGCAGTCATGCCCGGCCAGCTCGGCCGGGGTCCCGGGTTCGCCGCGCTCCGCCAGATAGGACGGCGCGGCGCAGGCGATCCGGCGGCACGGTGCCAGCCGCCGCGCCACCAGCGCGGAATCGGCCAGCGTGCCGATCCTGAGCGCCAGATCGAAGCCTTCATCGATCACATCGACGAAGCGGTCGTTGAGCGCCAGATCGATTTCGAGCTGCGGGCATCGCCGCAGGAACTCCGCCACCGCCGGTGCCAGATGCAGCATGCCGAAGGTCATCGGCGCCGACACCCGCAGCCGGCCGCGCGGCTCCGCGTGCAGGCTGGCAACCGCGGCCTCGCTCTCCTCGATATCGGCCAGAATCCGCACGCAGCGCTCGTAATAGGCGCGGCCGGCCTCGGTCAGGCTGAGCCTGCGGGTCGAGCGGTTGAGCAGGCGCACGCCCAGCCGTTCCTCCAGCTCCGCGATCCGCCGGCTGATCACCGATTTCGACCAGCCCAGCCGCTCGGCCGCGGCGGTGAAGCCATGCGCCTCGACCACCCGCACATAGGCCGCCATGTCCCCCAGCCTGTCCATGATCGGATGCGATTCCCCCTGCACATCCCGGCGACGGCCCTTCGCGGCCGGGTCGCGATCGGTTAGACTAACGCCTTTCCGGTTCAGGCCAAAATCCGCCATGCCCGACAGTGCACCGACGCCGATCCGTCTCCGGGACTACCGCGTCCCGGATTTCCTGATCGACGAGGTCGATCTGGTCTTCGATCTGCGCGAGGACGGCACCATCGTGACCTCGCGCCTCGGCATTCGTCGCAACCCGGCGGCGGAGACCGGGACCGCGCCGCTCGTTCTGGATGGCCAGTCTCTGGAGCTGCTGTCGCTGGCGTTCGACGGCGAGGCGCTGGGCACCAACCGCTATACCGTCACCGACCGGGATTTGACCATCGCCCAGGTGCCCGAAGCCTTCACGCTCGATGTGGTCACCCGGATCGAGCCGCAAAACAACACCGCCCTGCAGGGCCTGTACCGTTCCGGCGGCAATTTCTGCACCCAGTGCGAGGCCGAGGGGTTCCGCCGGATCAGCTACTTCCTCGACCGGCCCGACGTGCTGGCGCGCTACACCACCACCCTGATGGCCGATCGGGCGCGTTGTCCGGTGCTGTTGTCGAACGGCAACCGGGTCGATGGCGGATCGTCGCAGGGCGGCCGGCACTGGGCCAAATGGCACGACCCGTTCCCCAAGCCGTCCTACCTGTTTGCCCTGGTTGCAGGCGACCTGGTCGCGCTGGAGGATCACTTCGTTACCCGCTCGGGCCGGCGGGTGGCGCTGGCCATCTGGGTGCGGCGCGACGACCTCGACCAGTGCGGCCACGCCATGGACTCGCTCAAGCGATCAATGCGCTGGGACGAAGAGGTCTATGGCCTGGAATACGATCTGGACCAGTTCAACATCGTCGCCGTGTCGGATTTCAACATGGGCGCGATGGAGAACAAGGGACTGAACGTGTTCAACACCGCGCTGGTGCTGGCCAGGCCGGAGACCGCGACCGACGGCGACTACCGGCGCATCGAATCCGTGGTGGCGCATGAATATTTCCATAATTGGACCGGCAACCGCATCACCTGCCGCGACTGGTTCCAGCTCTCCCTGAAGGAGGGGCTGACCGTGTTCCGCGACCAGCAGTTCTCCGCCGACATGGGCAGCCGGGCGGTGCGCCGCATCCAGGACGTTCGCCGGTTGCGCGGCGCCCAGTTCCCCGAGGATGCCGGCCCGATGGCCCATTCGGTGCGGCCGGAAAGCTATATCGAAATCAACAATTTCTACACGCCGACGGTGTACGAGAAGGGGGCGGAGGTGATCCGCATGATGCACACCCTGCTCGGGCCCGAGCGGTTCCGCGCCGGCATGGATCTGTACGTGCGGCGCCATGACGGGCAGGCGGTGACCTGCGAGGATTTCGTACGCGCGATGGAAGAGGCCGGCGGCGTCGATCTCGGCCAGTTCCGCCGCTGGTACAGCCAGGCCGGCACCCCGCATCTGGCGGTGGATGAGGATTACGACCCGGCGACGCGAACCTACACGCTGACCGTCCGCCAGCACACCCCGCCGACACCGGGCCAGCCCGACAAGCAGCCGCTGCACATCCCGCTGGCCATCGGCCTGCTCGACCCCGACGGCCGGCCGTTGCCGGTGCGGCCGGCCGACGGCGCTGCCCTGGCCGGCGACACCGCCCTGCTGGAGTTGCGCGAGGCGGAGCAGTCGTTCCGATTCGCGGATATTCCGGCGCAGCCGGTGCCGTCGCTGCTGCGCGGGTTCTCCGCTCCGGTCAGGCTCGACGGCCAGCCGCGCGACCGTCTGGCCTTCCTGTTCGCCCATGATCCCGACCCGTTCGGCCGCTGGGAAGCCGGCCAGCAGCTTGCCGCCCAGCTCCTGCTCGACATGATCGCGACCATTCAACGCGGTGATCCCGCGGTGCTCGACCCCGCCTTCATCGACGCCTTCGCCCGCACCCTGGCCGCCGGAGATCTGGACAAGGCGCTGATCGCGGAGGCGCTGGCCTTGCCGTCGGAGGATTTCCTGGCCGACCAGATGGCGACGGTCGATGTCGAGGCGATCCACGCGGCGCGACAGGCCGCCCGCGCGGCCCTGGCCGAAGCCCTGCGCGACCCGCTGCTCGCGACCTACCGGGCCAATCTCGACGACGGACCCTACACTATCGCGCCCGAATCGATGGCCCGGCGGGCTCTGAAAAACCTCTGCCTCGGCCTGCTCACCGCGCGGCCCGAGGATGCGGAGGTGCTGGCCCTTGTCGAGGCGCAGTTTCAGCATGGCGGCAACATGACCGACGTGCTGGCGGCGCTGGCGATTCTCAGCGACCTCGACCGGCCGGAGCGGGGCGCGGCCTTCGATCAGTTCTACCGGCGCTGGCACGACCAGCCGCTGGTGATCGACAAATGGTTCATGCTCCAGGCGACCTCGTCGTTGCCCGGAACGCTGGATGCGGTGCGCGAACTGACCCGTCACCCGGCCTTCGACCTCAAGGTGCCGAACCGGGCGCGCTCGCTGATCGGCGCCTTCGCCTCGGGCAACGCCCTGCGCTTCCATGCCGCCGATGGCGCCGGCTACGCCTTTCTGACCGAACAGGTGCTGGCGATCGATCGGCTCAATCCCCAGCTCGCGGCGCGCATGGTCGGGCCGCTCAGCCGGTGGCAACGTCAGGACGAAGGCCGGCGGGCGGCGATGCGCGACTGTCTGAAGCTGATCCTGGCGACCCCCGAGCTGTCGCGCGATGTCTACGAAATCGTCAGTCGCAGCCTGTCCGCCTGACCGTGGGAACCCAGCGCCGCCGCGGCATCAGCCGATCAGCCAGGCCCAGACCAGGACCACCAGCAGCAGCCCGACCGACGCGGTCGCCATCCGCTCGATCAGCGACCGCGTCCGATCCTGTATGAAGAACAGGGCGAGCCACAACCCGATGATGGCGCCCAGGACCCAGTACCGCTGCACGTGCCCGCCCTCGCTCGAGTCTCCGCCGACGACCATCGGGCGAGCCGGAATGCCCAAGGTCCGCGCACCCGCTGTGCGCCATGGTGGCTTGCCGCGCGATTTTGGCAATCATGCATAGGAAATAGACGTGTCCGATGGGCGGCACAACAGGCATGTTCCTGCCGCAAGGCCCAGGGGCGGGCATCCGGTGCGTCGGGGCTGCGGATCGAACCGCCGCCCGCCGCCTACTCCTGCGAGACCGGATCGTCCATGTCCGCGTCCCAGCCGGGCGACGGTTCCGGGTAGCGGGCCAGCCAGTCGAGCAGCAGGCTGACATGGTGGCGCTCGTCCTCGGCCAGGTCTTCGGCCATGACGCGCACGGCATCGTCATTGGTCCGGCGGGCCACGTCCTCGAAAAAGGCAACCGCCCGTTGCTCGTTTTCCATTGCCAGCCGCAGGGCGTGATAAGGCGTCATGCGGTAATGGGTACGGTCGAACGGAGTGCTTTCCGGCCCTTCAGAACCCAGCCAGCGATAGTCCCACGGCTTGATCGCCGGCAGCTCCAACTCCTCGGCCATGTCGTCGACCTTGACCACGTGCTTGGCCTCGATCGCCGCCATCTTGTGGAAGAATTCGGCCAGTTCGGGGTTGTGATGCACCTCCATCTGACCGGCCAGGGTCTCGTAGCGCTCGACCGCATCGGCCTCCATGGTGTGGGCATGGGCAAGCAGCATCGCGACACTGTCGATCGGCGGCGCCTGCTCGGCGTGGGACGGGCCGTCCAAACTCATAGCACGAACTCCCGTTCGATCTCGGCCAGACCGGCGGTGCCGGCGCCGGTGTTCAAAGCGTAGGGCGCACGGTCGCCGACATAGATGATCCCGGTGGTCAGCCCGTCATCGGTCATCAGGCGTCTGGCCGCCTCCCCGACATCGCGGGTCGGCTCGAGATCGGTCGAATGGACCGAGTCCTTCCAGGCGCGCTGGTCCGGCCGGTAGGTGACGCACTGGCTGAGCGCATGCACGAAGGAAAAACCGGGGTGGCGTACCGCCTCGACGATCATGTGCGCCAGGGTATTAGGTGCGCCGGCATAGGCGCGGGCCAGGAAATTGGCGCCCGAAGCCAGACCCATGGCCAGCGGCCGGAAGGCGCTGATCCCGGTGCCGCCGGGCGACAGGCTGCTGTCCCAGTCGGGCGCGGTGGTTGGCGAGGGCTGGCCCTTGGTCATGCCGTAGACCTCGTTGTCCATGACGACATAGGTCAGGTCGAGGTTGCGGCGGCAGGCATGGAGGAAATGGTTGCCGCCGATCGAGAAGCCGTCGCCGTCGCCGCCGACCACCACCACCGTCAAATCCGGCCGTGCGATCTTCAGACCGGCCGCCGTCGCCAGTGCACGGCCGTGGACACCGTGGAAGCCATAGGCGTTGGTGTAGGCCGGCAGGCGCGAGGAGCAGCCGATGCCGCTGACCAGTGCGATCTCCTCGGGCCGCAGGCCGAGTTCGGCAAAGGCGCGCATGATCGCCGCCTGCACCCCGTAATGGCCGCAGCCGGGACACCAGATCGGCTGGACGCCGGATTTGAAATCCTTCCAGGTCAGCAGCGGGGCGGCGGCGGGCGAGGCAGTCATCAAGCAACTCCGGAACAGACCAATGGCGAACGCCAAACAAGGCACATGGAAAGTCGCATCGGCCGGGTCAAAGCCAGCCGGTCAACTGGTCGCGGATCTGGGCCGGCCGGATCGGCAGCGGCCCCGGCCGGTACAAGGTGCGGATTTCGGGCGGCAGTTCGTAATGTGCCCGGAGGTACTGGACGAACTGACCGGAATGGCTCTGCTCGACCACCAGCACCCGGCGCACCCCGGCGAGCGCCTCGGCCAGCAGCGCCGGCCGGGTCGGGCTGAGCAGGCGCAGCGCGATCATCCGCACCGGCCGGCCCTCGGCGCGCAGCAGCGCCGCGGCCTCGCGCACCGGCCCGCTGGTCGATCCCCAGGTGATCACCGCGACATCGCCGTCGCCGTCGATTTCGGCCCAGGCGGCGCCGTAGTCGAACCGGTCGAGCTTGGCCTGGCGCTTGTCGAGCTGGTCCAGGTGGTCGCTGGCCTGGCTGGACGGCGTGCTGCGCTGGGTATGCTCCAGCCCGGTCGCGGTATACTGGCCGCCCGCCACGCCCGGCAGGCTCATCGGCGAGACCTCGGTCGGGCTGTGGGCGTAGCGCTTGTACCCGGCCGAGGGCGCCTCGGCTAGCAGGCGGCGGGTCGGGAAGGCGAGATCGGCGGGACGCTCGGCGACGATCTTGGCCTGGGCCATGAACTGGTCGGTCAGCACGATCGCCGGCACCTGCAGGGTCTCGGCCAGATGTACCGACCATTGCGTGGTGAACTGGCAGTCGGCCACCGACAGCGCCGCCAGCACGACATGCGGCGCATCGCCGTGCAGGCCGTACAGCGCGATGTTCAGATCGGCCTGTTCGGACTTGGTCGGGATGCCGGTCGATGGCCCGCCGCGCATCACGTTGACGATCACCACCGGCAGTTCCGCCGCCACCCCGAGCCCGATCGCTTCGGTCATCAGCGCCAGCCCCGGCCCGGAGGTCGCGGTGAACGACGGCACGCCGCCATAGGACGCGCCCAGGATCATGTTGATCGCGGCGATCTCGTCTTCCGCCTGAACCAGCTCGCCGTTCAGCCTGGCCAGTTGCGGCACCATCCATTCCAGCATGTCGGTCGCCGGGGTGATCGGGTACATCGCGACGAATCGAATTCCGCCGCGCAAGGCCCCCAGCCCGGTGGCCTGGTTGCCGGTGATCATCCAGCGCTCGGCCGAGGCCGCTTGTGCCGGATCGAGCGGACGCGGAAACGGCGGCAGCCCGGTCGCGGCTTCGGCTCCCGCAGCCAGCGCACGTTTGGTCGAGGCGTCGGTGATGCCCTTGCCGGCCAGGCTGGTGCCGGCCGCCTTGACCAGGGCCTCTTCGGGCAGCCCGATCACGGCGGCGACCGCACCGACCGCGACCACGTTGGCGCGGCCGTCCGGGATGGACTTGGCCAGTTGGGCAAAGGGCAGGGTCATGCTGCGGGCGCCGCTGGCCGCGATCGCGGCGGGCGCCGGACCGGCCTCGGCATCGGCGACCACCAGACTGTCGGGGCCGAGCGGCAGCTCTGCGGCGAATCGTTCGACGTTGCGCCAATCCAGCGCGACCAGCAGATCGAACCGGTCGGCATGGCTCTCCACCGGCCGGCGGGCCAGGCGCAGCATCGCCGCCGCCTCGCCGCCCCTGATCTGCGGGCCGACCGAGCGGGTCATCAGCCCGTACCAGCCGGATCGACCGGCCGCCTCGAGCAGCATGGCGCCGGCGGTGATCGCCCCCGCCCCGCCGCTGCCGGTGATCGCCACCGAAACCGATTGCACCGCCGAAACCGCCTGTCCGTCCATTGCCCCCGCCGATCCCGCCACCCTGAATCCGGCGCCCGTGCTGCGGCGCCGTGGCAAGAGTAGTTCGCCGCAATGCCGCGGTCACCAACAGAGTCAAAAATTCGATACCTTTCGTTCGAACAGGAGGCCGGCGCAGACGGGCCGGCGCCGGGGGCTGGCGGGGTGCAGCCGCCGGAGCTATATTTTCAACCGGTATTCCCGAGGACTCCGCGCCATGGCCGAACCCGCCCGCCCCGAGCCGAAGCGCTTCACGGTCGAGGAGTTCCTGACCTGGGACGACGGCACCGACCGGCGCCACGAACTGGTCGGGGGCGAAATCGTTGCCATGGCGCCGGTCTCGCAGTCTCACAGCGGGATTGCGGCCAATCTGGTCCGGCATATCGGCAACGGTTTGAAACCGCCCTGTCGAGTGCTGGTCGAAGCTGCCATCCGGCGGCCCGAATGCGACGACCGGTTCTACCAGGCCGACCTTGCGGTGACCTGCCAACCCGCGACGGCCGGCGAGCGCTGGACTCCCGACCCCGTCCTGATCATTGAGGTGCTGTCGCCCTCCACCCTGGCGCATGATCGCGGGATCAAGGTCCCCGACTATGCCGCGATCCCCTCGGTGCAGGAGGTTCTTCTGGTGTTCACCGAAACCCGGCGGGCCCAGCTCTGGACCCGCGAGGGCGATCATTGGGCGGTGCGGGATCTGATCGGCGACGGCGCCATCCGGCTGGCCTCGATCGGCGCCGAGCTGCCCTTCGCTGCCGTTTACGAGAACGTGGCGCTGCCGTGAGGCGGTCGGGAGCCACAGGGAGAATTCATGGCATTTGAACCCGCCCGCCCGGAGCCGAGGCGCTTCACGGTCGAGGAGTTCCTGACCTGGGACGACGGCACCGACCGGCGCCAC
>CAZTNV010000017.1:23957-25333 GCA_964615535.1 uncultured Mycobacteriaceae bacterium
TGGCGCATGATCGCGGGATCAAGGTCCCCGACTATGCCGCGATCCCCTCGGTGCAAGAGATTCTTCTGGTGTTCACCGAAACCCGCCGGGCCCAGCTCTGGACCCGCGAGGGCGACCATTGGGCGGTGCGGGATCTGATCGCCGACGGTGCCATCCGCCTGGCCTCGATCGGGACCGAGCTGTCCTTCGCCGCCGTTTACGAGAACGTGGCGCTGCCGTGAGGCGATGGAAGTTCGCATCGGTTCGCGGCCGGGACCCCCGGCATGGGCGATCGGCGGTTTGGCTATTGCGTTCTGCCGGTACGGCTCGATAGGGTCGGATTGCCGTTCCACCCGAACTCCCCAGAGCCGGATCATGCCCCCCCGTTTCCGTCTGTTCGTCCCCTTCCTGATTGCCGGGCTGGCCGGTGCCGTCCTGCTCGCCTCGCCCGGCCCCGGCCGCGCGCAGTCGGGCGACCGGCAGGGCTCGCTCGATGCGCTGGCTCGCCTGAACGCGGTGACCGGCGGTCAGCCCTCCGCGAGCTGTGCCGGGCAGCGGATGACCCTTGCCGAGCAGATCCTGCGCCTGCATACCGAGCTGATGGTGACCAGCCTGGCCTGCGCCGAAGCCTATGGCGATGCCGATCTTTATCAGCGCTATCGCCAGTTCACCGTCGACCATGCCGATGCGATGCGCGACAGCCAGGCCGAGATCACCCGCCGCTTCGGCTCCGGCGAGCCCGCCGAACGCCAGTTCGACCTGTTCCGCACCGAAATGGCGAATGCCGAGTCACAGACCATGCAGCGCGTGTCGACGCCGGTCTATTGCGCCATGCGCCAGTCGCGGTTCCGATCGCTGATCGGGGCCACGCCGCAGGCCTTCTCCGGTTATGCCGGCGAATTGGTGGCGCGGGCCGATCTGAGGTCCGGCTGCTGATGCCGGCCATCCAGCCCCGGTCGGCCGAGTCCCGCTCGAACTGTACCCGCTCCATCCGCCTCCTTGCCGAGTGATCCGCCCATGCACCGCGTTGCGATCACCGGCCTCGGCTGCATTTCCCCGCTCGGCCATTCCGCCAGCGCCCATTGGCAGGCGGCGCGCGACGGCCGCAGCGGCATCGGCCCGATCACCCTGGTGCCTTCGGACCGGCTCAACATCCACATCGCCGCCGAGGTCAAGGATTACGATCCGGCCCGGTATTTCGACGATCGCACGATCGGCATGCTCGACCGGTTCTCGCAGTTCGCGGTGATCGCGGCGCGCGAGGCGATCGCGGCATCCGGCCTGTCCTTCGACGGCGAACTCGGCGCCGAAACCGCGGTGGTGCTCGGCACCGGGGTCGGCGGGCTCAACACCCTCGACGACGCGTTCCACCGGCTCTACGGCGAGGGCCGCACCCG
>CAZTNV010000017.1:25343-26143 GCA_964615535.1 uncultured Mycobacteriaceae bacterium
CCGCCTGCACCCCATGACCATTCCGCGCCTGATGGTCAGCGCCGCGACCAGCCATGTCAGCATGGCGCACGGCATCACCGGCCCCGCCTTCTCGGTGTCGAGCGCCTGCTCCTCGGCCAATCACGCGATCGGCGAGGCCTACTGGATGGTGCGCAGCGGGCGTGCCGCGGCGGCGGTTACCGGCGGCGCCGATGCCTGCATCACATTGGGCACCATGCGTGGCTGGGAAGCGCTGCGGGTGATGGCGACCGACACCTGCCGGCCGTTCAGCCTCGATCGGCGCGGCATGGTGCTGGGCGAGGGGGCCGGCGTGTTCGTGCTGGAGCGGCTCGACGCCGCGCGTGCCCGTGGCGCCCCGATTTACGCCGAGCTGGCCGGGTTCGGCACCAGCGCCGATGCCGCCGATCTGGTCCATCCCGCCGAAGCCGGGGCGGCGCGGGCGATCGCCCAGGCAATGACCGTGGCCGGGCTGAACCCTGAGGACGTCGATTACGTCAACGCCCACGGCACCGGCACCGGCGTGAACGACGTCACCGAGACCCGCGCCCTGCACCGGGTTTTCGGCGGCCGGGCTCGGCACCTCGCGGTATCCTCGACCAAATCGGTGCACGGCCACGCGCTGGGCGCGGCCGGGGCGCTGGAACTGGCGGTCACGGTAAGGGCGATGGCCGAGGGCGTGATCCCACCGACCGTCAACTTCACCCGGCCCGACCCGGAGTGCGATCTCGATTGCGTCCCCAATCAGGCCCGTGAGCGGCCGATCCGCGCGGCGCTGTCCAATTCCTTCGCCTTCGGCGGGC
>CAZTNV010000018.1:0-25684 GCA_964615535.1 uncultured Mycobacteriaceae bacterium
GAGCCCGTCGGCGGGGGCGATCGCGGCCTTTCGCCGATGCGGCGTTCGCCCGCCCCGCCCGCCTTTCGCAAACAACTTCGGCGCCCGACGTGATCTCCCGAAATCTGAATTCCGGTGCGATCAGGCTCGATTGCGAGCCGGTCGAATGTCTGCTGCCGGGCACCGTCGATATCTGGTTCCTGCAATCGAATGATGCGGGTCCCGACCGACTGGGGATGATGCGCGGTCTGCTCGACGACGAAGAGCGGCAGCGTATCGATGGTTTCCTGTTTGAGCAGGACCGCCAGCTTCACCTGTTGAGCCATGGCATCAGGCGCCTGGTACTGTCGCGGTATGCCTCGGTTCGTCCCGACTCCTGGCATTTCACCATCGACCGGTATGGCAAGCCGGAAATCCGGGACGATGGCTGGGTGGCCGGCGAAGCTGCCAGGGATGGCCGGCTGCGGTTCAACCTGTCGCACACCGAGGGCCTGGTCGCCTGCGCTGTCACCCGCACCGATGATGTCGGGATCGATGTGGAAGCGGTCGACCGCTGGGTCGATCCGATGATGTTGGCGCAGGCTTTCTTCTCTCCCGCGGAGCAGGACATGCTGGCCGCCTTGCCAAGCGAACGCCAGCGAATCCGCTGCTTCTTCACCTTGTGGACGTTAAAGGAAGCCTATGTGAAAGCCCGCGGTCTGGGCCTGTCATTGCCGTTGGATCGCTTCACATTCGCGCTCAATCCTCCGCACGCAACTTTCAACCCGGACTTCAACGACGACGAGGCTCTCTGGCAATTCATAGTGGCGACGCCGACGCCACGCCATCGACTTTCAATAGCAGTGCACCGTCCGGAGGCCCAGCCGGTGCAGTTGCGCTGGCATGATCTCGCGGCCGAGGATGCCGCGGCCGATCTGATGCGTCCCATGCTGGCTGCGGCATAGATCGTCCCCATTCGGCAAATCGGCTGCCCCTTGGCGGGGCCCGCTCCGGTGCCGACATTGACGCGGCCGGAGCCGCTGCGCCCGGGGGCAATTCGGCCGCCGCCGATCGCAGCGGATTGCCAGCCCGATCTGCGAGGCGATATACTTGCAACCGGGCCGGCCAGAATCATCCAAACGTTGTCATAGCTCTGTAATCATGCTGACCGGCCTGCCGGCCGATAGGATTCCGCCGGCCCGCTGCTGCGCACCGGCCCAGGGATCGAGGATCATGTCATGAGCGACGATGCGATGACGACCACCGAGGATATCTGGTTTCTCCGCCGCTGGCCCGATCCGAATCCCCGCATTCGGCTGTTCTGTTTTCCCTTTGCCGGGGGCGGCGCAGCCATTTATCGGAGTTGGCCCGAAATACTGCCGTCGAGCATCGAGGTCTGCGCGGTCCAGTTGCCCGGCCGGGAGCGCCGATTCGCCGAGCCGTCGGTGACCGACATGGCCACATTGGTCGAACAGGTCACCGCCGCGATGCTGCCGCTGCTCGACGTGCCTTTCGCCCTGTTCGGCCACAGCATGGGCGCCGCGACGGCCTATGAGGTCGCGCGGCGGCTGCAGGCCACCGCCGACCGGCGGCCGACCCGGCTGATCCTGGCCGGCCGCGCGGCGCCGACCATTCCGCGCCTGACCGCGCCGGTTCACGATCTGGCCGATGCGCTGTTCATGGCCAAGCTGCGCAAGCTGAACGGCACGCCGCCCCAGATCCTGGAGAATGCCAAGCTGATGGCGGCCATGGTGCCGATGCTGCGGGCCGACTTCCAGTTGATCGAGACGTACCGGCAACTGCCCGGCCCGGTGCTCGATTGCCCGATGACCGTGCTCGGCGGCGAAGACGACACCGAGACCTCGCCCGACCGTCTGGCGGCCTGGCAGCCCCTGACCGCCGGCAGTTTCGAGCAGCGGCTGCTGCCCGGCGGCCATTTCTTTCTGCAAACCCATGCCGACCGGCTCTTGCCGCTGGTCCGGGACTGGCTGCTGGGCGAGGGCGGCTGATCGGCCGCCGGCGCGATTCCGAAACCGCTCCGAATGAACCCTTTCCCCACCGCAGCCGACGCCCCGGCGGAGCGATAGACGCCGACCTTTGGCACCATGGTCAGGGCGGCGACATTGTCGCTGCCCGGATCGGGTCCATCATGCTGGCCGGCAGCGCCAGCTTCCAGGCGAACATTTTGCCCTGATCCACCGCATCCGGGAAACGCAGCGGGTTGAGGATCAGCCGGCCGGCCGCCGGCCACGCCAGATCGGAGTCATGCTCCCCGGCGCCATTTGGGCCGCGCGGCACACCAACTTCCAAGGATCGAGTTTGTGGCGACCGGACAAGCCTGTAGCGGCTCGGAGAGCTCCGGATCGAGTGCAAAGTATAGCCTGTCCAGTGATTCATCTTTCCAGTTGAGAATTCTCTGAAAAATAGAATGCGTTGCTTAGAACCACCAATACGGACTCAGCGGCAGCAGCTAACTCTATATTGACATAAGTTGATGGCGGTTTAATCCTCTGGCCAAGTCTTTCAGATTAAATGGGGTCTGGCCATCCATCATGGCGCCCTGGGCTATGGGAGACCGCAAGACTTGGCCATCCAGGCCGAACCTTAACGTTTTTTAATGTTACTGAATCGAATCTTATGGAGCGCAGAAGATGAAGCCTCAAACTTCTCTCGCCCTGCCCTCGCCGTTCAATTCTCCGGTGGTGTGGTTGTCGACGTGGCTGCTGGCGGGCACGATCATCTTTTGGCCTCAGCCGGGAGCTGCGCACGTCAAATGGTTTGCTCCTTACAACATCGGCGAGGCACCGGCGCCGCTGTCCGGCCTGAACGACGGGTTCTTCTGGCTGCTGCTCGGGATCGTGTGCCTTGCCTTGTGGGGGGCGAGCCAGCTCGAACGGGCGTGGCCGGGTCGGCGGCTCGCGGATTCGCTCGACGCCGTGTCGGCGCCCCTTCCGGAGCGCATAGAGCCGCTGATTCGGGCCGCGACCGCCGCCTTCTTCGTCAGCCTGTGGGCGATCGGCGGAATGATCCTGACGCCTGAGCTGCGCACCGAGTCGGGATGGGCGGTCTGGCTACAGCTCGCGATCGCCGCGGGCATGCTGAGCCGTCGCACGATACCGGCCTCAGCGCTGGGGATCTGCGTGCTCTACGGCTACGGGATCGCGGCCTATGGCCTGTTCCACATGCTCGACTATCCGTTCTTCATCGGGCTGGCCGGGTATCTTGCGCTGTCGGGTGCGAGCGATCGCAAGCTGCTCGATCTCCGCATGCCGGTGATTCGCTGGTCGCTGGCGATCAGCCTGATGTGGGCGAGCATCGAAAAGCTCGCCTATGCGCACTGGACCTTTCCGATTCTCGACCAGTATCCGTTCCTCACCCTCGGTCTCGATCATCACGACTTCATGCATCTGGCCGGGCTCGTGGAGTTCAGCCTCGGCTTCGCGCTGCTCTGGACGCCGCTGGTCCGGCGGGCGGCAGCGGCGATCCTGTTGACGCTGTTCACACTGGCCATCCTGCAGTTCGGCCGAATCGATGCAATCGGCCATATGATCATCATGGCCATGGTGGCCTCCATTCTGCTCGACCCCTCGAAGGCGCCCGTGCTGCGGCCGACGGTGTCGCCGGTGGCGATCGGCGGTTCCTTCGGGCTGTTCCTCGGCCTCTACTATTCGGCCCACAGCCTTCTCGTCTGGTAATCCACCGAGTCCTCGCCGGGGCGCCCGAGCCAGCGAACTGCTGAGCCGGCCTGCGGTGCGAGCGGGAGCGGTTGGGCCGGCCGATCCGACATTCCAACCGGGTTCCGGGTCTGCAATCCGAAGCGCCGGACTCTGCCCGGCGATTGCTACCGCGAGCGGCGATGCGGTGCTTTTCGCCGCTGCTCGATGGCACAAGGGGAACGTTCTCTGAGCTGGTACTGCGATGCGGGACTCCCACGGCAAAGGCGCCGATTGCGCATCGCAGTATCGTGCCTGCGCACCAGTTTTGGTAAATTACTTGGTTGCGCCGCAGCAATCATCAGTATTTGGACATTGGTGTCCCCAAACAGGGGCGCCGATGCAATCAAGCCGTGCTTGAGAACCCACTAGATCTCTGGAATGAAAATCTACAAAGCCGACCGGTCTTTCAGCGTTTGATAGTACCTATTGATGATATTAGGCTTGACATAAGGTTCTAGTCTGTCATGATCATCTTAGTCTTTTGCTTCTTAGGCAGGACGGGCCAGCCGCTCGTGCCTGTATCACGGTTTCACGGAAACTGCCGCTCATTCTGGCGGCGTCTCTTGATCAGAAGGCCTGGACTCTCAGGTCTGCCGCCGCAGCAATTTTACGAAACCTCTGGCCACTATGCGGCCAGGGGATAGAGCATACGCGCCTGTAAACCATGAACGCATCATGGTTTTTATGCCGGCCGTCATTCGAAACGACGAATAGGCCGGCAGACGGTTTCCGTGCCCGGCAAACCACCGGGTAAATTGTGAGTAATGGTCGGGCAGCGAACTCGATCAAACTCGGGAGGGCAACTGCAATGTAAAAGGTCAATCCCGCCGAAACCGATCTCCTTTGAAGAGTATCGGGAAGCCTGGTCGGAGATTGCAATCACAGCGTTACGACGCTTCGGTCAATCGGCAATCGAGAACCAAAATGTCCTTTATTGATCAGGGAAGGACTTGCTCGTCGGAAACACACGTCAGTCAATCTGACTTGGAATCGGAGCCAGAGAATCGATGGCAAATCAACCAACCTCCGTGAGGACTGACCTCACCACCTTCATCCTGCACTGGGTGCTGGTCGCGGCCCTGGTGGTCAGCGTGCTGACCGGTTTCCGCGTCGCGGCCGACCCCAAGGAAACCGGCATCAGCGATGCCTTCATCCATCTGTTCGACAGTCTGGCCTTCACGCAGGGCGCGGTGACGTGGTTGCACGTCGTCTCGTCGGTCGTGCTGTTTGCCATGACCATCGGCTACATCGTCTTCCTGCTGAAGGCGAGGCTGGCGGCGCGCATTGCCCTGGCTGGCCGAACCGCTGCGCTGGGCTCCACCGACAAGCGGACCCGGCGCCATGCCGCCAACGTGATCATCTACTGGATGGCCTTCGCGCTGCTGATCTCGGCGGGCATCACCGGCGGTCTGATCTACTTCGCGCCGGGCCTGCTGCCCTATGAGCTGCTGCTGACAGTGCATCGGGTGGTGGCGTGGGCCGTGCTGTTCTATGTTCTGTTGCACGTTCTGGCGCAGATCTGGCTGGGCGGCGTTCGGCAGCTCCTGAAAATCTTCGCGCCGCGGCTGGCCTACGGCACGGCCGGCCTGGTCGCGGTCGGGGCCTCTGCCGCCGCCGCTGCTGCGGTCGTCGCGTTCGATACCGCCACCATTCGCACCCTGGATGTGCCCAGGATCGAGACGGCGCAAGCGCCGCAGCTCGACGGTCGAGTCGACGATCCGGCCTGGCAGCTCGCGCCGCCGGTGCGCATTCACACCGTCCGCGGCATGAACCAGCCCGGCGGCGAGGTGACCGTGTCTGTGCGGGCGGTCCATGACGGCACCAACGCCTACATGCTGTTCGAATGGGACGATCCGACCCGTTCGATGACCCATCTGCCCCTGATCCGCGAGGCTGGCGGCTGGCGCATGATCCAAACCGACTATGCGGTTCATGACGAGGACGTGTTCTACGAGGACAAGTTCGGCGTGATGCTGTCGCGCTCCCCGACCCTGTCCGGCGACGCCACCGCGCATCTCGGCCCGCGGCCGATCGGGGACCGGCCGGGCGGCGCCAGCGGCCGCGGTCTGCACTACACCACCGACGGATCGATCGTGGATGCGTGGCACTGGAAGGCGGTTCGCACCGGGATGTCGCTCGGCCAGATCGACGACAACCATTTTGGACCGCCGCTGGAGGCGAGTGCGGAGCAAAACGCCGGCCGACGCCGCTATACCGCCGGTTACGACAAGGACCCGGGAACCGGAGGCGGCTACATCGAGAACTGGCGGCGGCTCGACAATGGCTACGTCCAGCCGCTCCATCTGCCGCGATCGCTCGACGCCCTGCGGGTCATGGGGACGGTCGAGCTCGACCCCGGCGTCTCGGACATGGGCGAATGGTGGCTGCCGATCGAGGCCACGGAACCCTACAGCCCTGAAGCCGATGCCCGCTTCCCGATCGGCACCATCATCCCGTCGGTGATCGCCAACGGACCCTTCCAGGGCGACCGCGGCGACATCTCGGCCCGTGCCGAATGGGTTGACGGACGGTGGCACCTGGAAGTCAGCCGCCGGCTCGATACCGGGTCGCCTTTCGACGTTCCGATCGCCAACGACACCTATCTTTGGGTGGCGGCATTCAACCACAGCCAGACCCGCCATACCCAGCATTTGCATCCGGTCCGCATCGAGCTGGGGGACTGAAATGGCAAAATCAAAGGTCACGATCCAGAACTCGGGCGAGGCGTTCGAGGTTCGCAAGGGCACGATCCTCGATGCTGCCCTGAAGGCCGGAACCGTAATGCCTCATGAATGCCGCACCGGCACCTGCGGCACCTGCAAGTGCCGGCTAGTGTCCGGTCTGGCAGTGATGGACTCGTGGGAGTCGTCGGCGCTGAGCGAGGCCGATGTCGCCGCCGGGCTGATCCTGGCCTGCCGGGCGCGGCCGCGCGGCGACGTGGTGGTGGCCTTGGCCGGTGCCGCCGTCGCGCATCCGGTGCGTACCGTTCCGGCGACGGTCGTCGGGCTGGAGGCGCCGACGCACGATGTCCGCATCGTGCGGCTGGCACCGGCCGAGCCGCTGGACTTTTCGGCTGGCCAGTATGTCAGGCTGACCTTCGGCGACGCTCCGCCGCGGGCCTATTCGATGGCCAACCGGCCATCGGAACCGGTGCTGGAGTTCCATGTCCGGGTGGTCAGTGACGGCATGGCCAGCAGCTATGTCGACTCGACTTTGGCGCTGGGCGACCCGGTCCAGGTCGAAGGGCCGTTCGGCACCGCCAGTCTCGACGGGCAGTCCGAGTCGCCGATCCTGGCCGTGGCCGGAGGCACCGGGCTGGCGCCGATCCGGTCGATCGTCCGGGAGGCGCTGGCGCGCAGCCCGGACCGCCGGATTGCGGTCTATTTTGGTGTGCGTGACGAGCGCGACGTCTATGGCGAAGCCGAAATGCGGGCCCTGATGGCGCAGCATTCCGGACTCGGCTTTACGGTGGTGCTGTCGCATCCCTCCGAACCGACCGAACGGCGGACCGGGTACGTGCACACCGCCGTGGCGGAGGATTTCGCCGATCTGGCGGAGTGGACGGTCCACACTGCCGGGCCGCCGCTGATGGTCGAAGCCCTGACCGGGGTGGTCCAGGGCAAAGGCGCGAGCCCTGCGGCGGTCCACGCCGATCCGTTCGTACCGGCGGCACCGGCCAAGCGAGACGGGCTGATCGCCTCGCTCCGGCGGCTGCTGGGCTAACCGGCTGGGCGCTGCCCGCCCCGGTCACCGGGGCGGGCAGCGTCATGCCGCCGGCTTCCTCCGACGCCCTCAAGACGCCGGGGGCAGCGAGGGCGCCGTGACGTATTTTCGATAGAAAAACCCGATCGCGACCAGCGCAGCGCCCAGGCCGAGAAAGGACAGGGCGCGATAAAGGCCGGTCAGGGCCGACATGTCGAACATGAACACCTTTGCCACCGCCACCAGGATCAGGGCAAGCCCGGCATAGCGCAGGATCGGCTCCCGCCTGATCATGCCGGCCGCCAGGACGAGGCCGGCGAAGATCAGCCACCCGGCCGAATAGGCGTACCATTCGGCATCGGAAATGGCACCTGCGGCCAGAATGGTGCCGTGGAAGGCGCGGCGGATTTCCAGACTCAGCCAGACGAAGGCGAAAGCCAGCGACAGCGCGGCACCGGCCCACGCCGCGACCGCCATGCCTTGCCGGCCGGCCGCCCGCGAAATCAGCAGGAAGAACACAGTCGGCACGCCATAGACCAGCCCCAACAGGTTCAGCACCGGCCAGTCGCCGACCGGGACCGGCCACGCGCTCCAGGCGGGATTGTCGGCCAGAATGTCGATGATCACGCCTTGAGCCGCTGCCAGCGTCGCGAGCGCACAAGCCGCCCAGAGCTGGACCGGCCGTCCGGAGCGGGCGTGGCCGCGCAGCAGGCCATAGGCGATCGCCAGCCAGGCCGCCGCCTGGGTGCCGCGCTCGGGCAGGTCGTAGCCCGGCCAGCCGAGCTCGCCGCCATGCATCAGATGACGGATCTGCAGGCCGATGAGCAGCGTGCCGAAGGCGATCGCGCCGGCCTCCAGAACCACCACCAGCCCGTCATCCGCGACCTTGCGGAACCAGTGGGCGGCCAGACCGAACGCCAGCATGGGCAGCCCGTAGCCGTAGAGCAGCCAATTGACCAGCGGAGTCGCGGTCACGGGATAGCTCAGCACCATCGGATTGAACGCCAGCCGTACCAGGACGACGGCCGCCACGACCAGCGCGGCCGGGCGCAGGAACCGCACCCCCATCCGGCGGTCGACCCAGGCCAGGGCGGGCAGGTGCAGCGCCAGCGCGACGGTCAGCCAGGCCTGGTGCAAGGCCATGGCGGCACTGAGCGCGGTCGCTGCCAGTACGCCGACGGCATAGATGCCGAGCACCGGCTCCAGGCCGGGATGGGCGCGATAACGTGCCGCCTGCACCGCGGCGGCCAGCGCCAGCGAGGCCAGGGCCAGGGCCGCCGCGGGCCAGAACGGGTCGAACGGCGGCGGTTCGACCCGCCAGTAGGCGACCGTCAGCAGCACCAGGGGCGTTGCAACCGACAACGCGGCCCATCGCCAGGGCCGTACCGCCCCCCACAGCGCGGCGAAACCGCCCAATCCCGACAACGCACCGAACCCCGCCGCAACCAGCAGATAGCGTCCCACCGCTCGGTTGATCACCGATTCCCTTAGCGCCGTATCGGTAGCGAGCTTGCCGGTCTCGATCAGGCGCTGCACGACATCGGCCGACACCGGCTGCCACGCCAGCACGACCGCGACCGTCGCGGCGGCCGAGACCAGCGCCAGACCGTCATAGGCGGAGTCTCGTCGGCCGGCCGCCATGCAGGCGACATGCAGCGCCGCCAGGGCGAGCAGGGCGACGGTGCCATAGTCGTCGGCCAGGACGACCCAGATCATCGCCAGCGCGACCGCGACGCCGCCCGCCATCAGGATCGGCCGAACCGTGCCGGTGCCGTCCGATTGAGGCGTCAACCGCAAGCCGCGCCAGAACAGGCCGGACAGGACGAGCAGGAAGGCGGCCACCACCGGCGCATCGCCGGGCTGCCAGAACGTCACCAGCCACAGCGCCGTCCAGGCGATCCCGCCGCCGAGCGCGAGCCAGGCCAGCCACCACCAGCTCTTGTGGCGCAAAACCCCCAGCGCCGCGGCGATCAGTACCGCCAGATAGACGAACAGCCCGAGCGCCGTCGGCTCGCCGGTGGCGACCAGCAGCGGCACGGCTAATCCGCCGAGGATGCCGAGCGCCGCCATGAACGGCCCGTGCCGCAGCGACAGCAGCACGGCCGCCGCCGCGGTCGCCGCCAGCCCGGCGAACGCCGCCGCCGCTGGCACCAGCAGATACAGCGCATGGGCTGCGTGCAGGCTGGCGAAGATGGCGCAGGTGCCGGCAGCGGCCAGAGCCGGCGGCACCAGCGACGGCTTGATGCCGGGGACCGCTGCGCGGCGCTCGCTGCGCGCCGCCCCTTCCGCCAGCCCGATCAATCCCATTCCCAGACTTAAGCCGAGAGCGATCCTGACCGCAGGACCGAGCAGGCCCTGATCAATCGAAAACTTCACCAGGAACGCCGCGCCCAGGGCCAGCGTCACGCCGCCCAGCCAGACCAGCCAGCGCGAGGTCAGCCGCTCCTCGAAGCCGCGCCGGGCCGGTGCCGCGGCCGGCGCTGCCGGTGCGGCGGACAGATCCTCAGACGACGGGACGGCGTCCGACCAGACAGGTTCGGGCAGCGCCGGTTCGGGCGTCGCCGCGGCTTCCGGCATTGCCGCCGGCTGTTCGGTCGCTGCAGGTTCCGGCGCCGCCGGCTCGGCCCCGCTCGGCGCCGCAATCCGGTTCGCCGCGAGTTCGGCTTCCAGCGTGGTCAGCCGGGCCCGCAGCCCGGCCAGCTCGGCGCGCAACGCGGACGTTCGGACGAACGCAGCAATTGCCAGGATCGGCACGCCCAGCACCAGAAACAGGCCGAGCAGCAGCGGACCAAGAAAGTCCATGGGCATCCTTGCAGCATCGGCGACGGGCAGCGCATGCTCCGCCGCCCGGCGTCATCGCCCGGAGGTGACCGAACGCCAATTTGGCATGCTCGAATGCGAAGAAAAGATCAAGACGACCGGCGACGACAGAACCGATCACGAACGGAATGAGAAGGAACCGAATGGCGGAATATCCGGCTCCGCAAAACCGCTCGGGTCCGCGCCGCCGTCTGCTAACTCTTTGATTTAATGGCGCGCCCGCCACGATTCGAACGCGGAACCTTCTGATCCGTAGTCAGATGCTCTATCCGATTGAGCTACGGGCGCGTCTTGGGGGGATCAACAGGTCGATCCCGGATTTTCCCGGCACGGTACGGAGGGTCCCGCAAGGGACGGCGCTCCGCCAGCCGCGTCGAAGCCGAAACGTAATCAATGGCCGGCGGCATGACAAGGCCGGAGTCGATGTTTCTGTACCGACGTGGTCCGCCTGCTCTGCGGCACCCATCGGGCCCACGGACGCGCCGTGGTGATTCCCCGTGATTGCCGCGGCCGGGCGGTTCGGCTATAAGCGGTTTCCGGCGGCCGGAGCGAGGAGGCGGGCGGTGGTCGACACCTCCAGGCTGGTGAAAGAATTTCCGGTATCCTGGGAAGAGCTGCACCGCCATTCCCGTGCCCTGGCCTGGCGAATGGCCGAGTTGGGCCCGTGGCGCGGCATCGTCGCGGTGACCCGTGGCGGGCTGGTGCCGGCGGCGATCCTGGCGCGCGAACTCGACCTCCGGCTGATCGAGACGATCTGCGTGTCCAGCTACGACCACACCCGGCCGCGCGAGGCCCGCGTTCTCAAGACGCCGCCGGGCGATGGCGAGGGCTGGCTGATGATCGACGATCTGGTCGATACCGGCCGTACCGCCCGGCTGGTCCGCGAGCTTCAGCCCAAGGCCCATTTCGCCACGATCTATGCCAAGCCGGCCGGCCGGCCGCTGGTCGATTCCTACGTCACCGAGGTCAGCCAGGATACCTGGATCCATTTCCCCTGGGATATCGACCTGCAGTACCGCCAGCCGATCGCCGAGCTGCGCGGCCGGAATTAGCAATCCGGCGATCCAGCCATAAAGCCCGGCATGACGGGCGTTTTCCAGGGCCGCACCGGTCGCGCCCGGCCTCGGCCGTCGCAATGCCGGTGCGGTGTCCACGGTACGCTGCCGGAATGCGATGATTCGTCGGCCGGTGCACGGCAATCTTTGCATCGGTTTCGCCCGCCGATAGGGAGCATAGGTATTATCCATTTTTTTACATTCAATGTGGATATTCCGAGGAGTGCGATTTGCTGGTTCGTCGGGAGAGATCGGTGGATATACGGTTCAAGAACTGGCCTATGCCGACCAAGATCGGAGTGCTGACCGCGCTCGGAAGCGCCCTGCTGGCGGCGGCAATCCTCCTGGTCATGGTCCTGCTGCTGGGCAGCGAGATGCGCCGTCAGGCTCAGGAGCGCCAGACGGTCAACATGTCCGTGGCCTGGGCGATGCTCGATCAGGTTGGAGACGGCCTTCGTATCGAGGGCGATCGACTGCTCGCCGGAAACCGCGTGCTGAACGGCGACGAAGCCTTCGTGGACCGCGTCCAGGAACTGGTCGGCGGCACTGCCACGGTCTTCCTGGGCGACCGGCGCATAGCGTCGAACGTCATTGGCCCCGACGGGCAGCGGGCCGTCGGCACGGTTCTGGCCCAGGGGCCGGCCTATGACGCCGTCTTGCGCGACGGGCGGCCCTATCGTGGCGAGGCGGACATTCTGGGCGAGCGATATTTCACCGCCTATGATCCGATCAGGAACGATGCGGGCGAGATCATCGGTGTCCTTTATGTCGGCCTGCGACAGGCCGAATTTTTTGCGATCATTGATCTTTTGCTGCGCAATATCGGCGTCGCGGTGATCGTGATCGGGTCGCTGATCGCCCTGGCCACCTATCTTGTCGTCCGCCGCCAGTTGCAGCCGCTCGGCCGGCTTGCCGCGATTATGGATCGGCTCCGCGCCGACGACATTTCCGTGGAGGTGCCCGGGAGCGGTCGCGGCGACGAAATCGGCCGAATGGCGGGGGCGGTTCAAGCCTTCAAGAACACCATTGCGGAAAAACTGCAACTCCGGCGCGATCAGGCGGAAGCAGAACGGCGGGCCGAGGACGAGCGCCAGCGGACCATGAAGCGGCTGGCCGATGCCATGCAGTCCAGCGTTCAACAGGTGGTCGAGGCGGTCGGCGCGGGCTGCGGCGAGTTGCGGGGCACTGCCTCGGCGATGGCGAGCCTGGCCGAGGAGACCAGCCGGCAGGCAGTTGCAGTTTCGGCCGGCGCGGAGCAGGCCAGCCACGGCGTGCTGACTGCGGCGGCGGCTGCCGAACAGCTTTCCGGCGCGATTCGGGAAATCGCTCAGCAGGTTGCGCGCTCGACCGAGGTGACCCGGCAGGCCGTCGGCGAGGCCAAACAGGCCGATACCGAAGTCGCGACCCTGACCCAGGCCGCCGACCGGATCGGTCAGGTGGTCGGGCTGATCGCCGACATTGCGGGACAAACCAATCTGCTGGCGCTGAACGCAACCATTGAAGCGGCCCGTGCCGGCGAGGCCGGCAAGGGCTTCGCCGTGGTCGCCTCCGAGGTCAAGGCGCTGGCGACCCAGACCGCTTCGGCCACCGGCGAGATCAGCGCTCAGATTGCCGGTATTCAGGCGGCGACCGGCAGGACCGCCCTTGCAATCGAACGCATCGCCGGAACCATCAAGCAGGTCGACGAGATCGCTTCGGCCATCGCCTCGGCGGTCGAGCAGCAAGGCGCGGCCAGCCTGGAGATCAGCCGCAATGTCGATCAGGCATCGCGGGCGACAAGCGAGGTCTCGTCGAACGTCGCCGGGGTCAGCGATGCCGCGCAATCGTCCGGCCGGTCGGCGGCGGAGGTGCTGGCCATGGCCGCCGGCCTGTCACAGCAGGCCGGCCGCCTGGATGCCGAGGTGAGGCGCTTCCTCGCCGACATCCGGGCGGCGTGAACCCTGCTCCGGCCCGGTTCAGCCCAGCCGCAAATCCAGGGTCACCGGGAACTCCGGGTTCGGCACGGCAGGCGGGATCGTCATCGGTCCCGGGGTGTGGCCGAAATCGAAGAAGCGGGCCAGCCGGCGGCCCTCCGCCTCGTAGGAGTTGACCGGGAAGGTCTCGAAGCTGCGCCCGCCCGGATGAAAGACGTGATAGGTGCAGCCGCCAATCGAGCGACCGTTCCACGTATCGACCAGGTCGAAGACCAGCGGCGAATGCACGCCGATCGTCGGGTGCAGGCACGAGGCCGGACGCCACGCGCGGAACCGAACGCCCGCCACCGCTTCGCCGGAGGTGCCGGTCGGGGTCATCGGCAGCCGGCGGCCGTTGCAGGTCACCGCATGGCGGCCGCTGGTCGCGCCGGTCACCTTGATCTGCAATCTTTCGATTGAGGAATCCACGAAACGGACCGTGCCGCCGATTGCGCCCTCTTCGCCCATGACGTGCCAGGGCTCCAGCGCCTGGCGCAGTTCCATCTCGATGCCGCCATAGCGTACCGAACCGAACAGCGGGAAACGAAACTCGACATGCGGTGCGAACCAAGCGTCCTGCAGAGGGTATCCCGCCTCCCGCATGTCGCGGAGCACGTCGAGCAGATCTTGCTGGACGAAATGCGGCAGCATGAATCGGTCGTGCAGCGCGGTGCCCCAGCGGATCAGCGGCTGGCGCCAGGGCTCGCGCCAGAACCGGGCGATCAGCGCGCGCAGCAGCAATTGCTGGGTCAGGCTCATCCGCGCATGAGGCGGCGAAGGCGCGGGTGAGGTGGCATTTCGAAGGCGCGGAATTCGACCAGGCCCAGACGGCCGGTCGGGCCGTCGGGCGAATAAAGCTTGTCGATGCAGATTTCGGCGCGATGGGTGTTGCCCGACACGTCGATCAGCAGATTGCGCAGCACCCGGTCGACCAGCCAGGGCGGAAACTGCTGGCCCTGACCCATCTGCGGCAATTGCCTGAAGGCGATCTCCAGTTCGAACAGCGTGTCATGGCGGGCCTCGTCGACCCGCGGCGCCTGGCTGGTCGGCCCCAGAAACAGGCTGGAAAACAGATAGGATAGTGCCGGGTGGTTCTGCCAATAGGTGATCAGGCTTTGCAGAAGGTCGGGCCGGCGCAGGAACGGGCTGTCGGCCGGCGTCGGGCCACCCACCACCACATGGTTGCCGCCGCCGGTTCCGGTGTGACGGCCGTCGATCATGAATTTCTCGGTGCCCAACCGGCTCAGCCGGGCCTCTTCATAGAGCGTGGTGGTGACCTTGACCATCTCGTCCCAGTTTTGGGCCGGGTGAATATTCACCTCGATGACGCCGGGATCGGGCGTGACCTTGATCACGTTCAGCCGCGGATCGAAAGGCGGAGTATAGCCTTCGAGATGGACCGGCAGGTTCAACTCGGCCGCGGTATCCTCGATCGCCGCGACCAGATCGATGTAGTCCTCGGCGGTGGTCAGGGGCGGCAGGAACACGCAGAGCCGGCCGTCGCGCGGTTCGACCGCCAGGGCGGTGCGGACATTCAGGCCGTCCGCGCTGCCCTCGTACTGTTCCGTATTCTCCACCCGTTCGCGTTCGCGCTTGCCGGAGCGGAAGGGCTGGCGCCGCGGATCGGGAGCGGGCAGGGGCGGGCGGTCATCGAACGGATCGGCCGGCATGTAATATGGATAGACCGCCGGGGACAGCCAGCCGAGCGAACCGAGCGGCAGCCGAAAGCCGAGCGGGGAGTCGCCGGGCGCCAGGAACAGCCGCTTGCGCCGCAAGCTCCAGCGCTCGCTGATCCAGATCCGGCGGTCGCGGTCGTTCCATCTCTGGATTGGCAGGACGAAGCCGACCGGCGTCCCGAGCCCGCGCTCGAACACCCGGGCCAGCCGGGCGCGTTCCTCGGGATCTTCCAGCCTGGATTCGAGCGGATCGACGTTTTCCGGCAATAGCTGTTCGCGGGCGATGTAGTGGACCGGGTCCTCATAGGCCGGCAGCGCGCAGTCGGGATCGATTTCCAGCCGATCGGCTATGCCGGAGATGAGCCGGCGGGCATCCGCGACGGTTGGGGCATAGTTCACCGCCTCGTCGGCGACCAGGTCCGCATCGTGCCATAACGGCGTGCCGTCCTTTCGCCAATACAGCCCAAACGCCCAGCGCGGCAGCGATTCGCCCGGATACCATTTGCCCTGACCGTAATGCAGGAGGCCGCCGGGTGCGAAGCGCTCGCGCAACCGCTTGATCAGGTCCGAGGCTAGGCTGCGCTTCATCGGGCCGACCGCGGCGGTGTTCCATTCCGCACCCTCCATGTCGTCGATCGACACGAAAGTCGGCTCGCCGCCCATGGTCAGCCGGACGTCGTCGTCGCGGAGCTGGCCGTCGATGCGGTGGCCCAGCGCCTCGATCTCGGTCCACTGATCCTCGGTATAGGGCTTGGTCACCCGCGGCGATTCGTGGATCCGCCGGACCTCCATTTGGAAAGAAAAGTCGACCTCGGCCTTTTCCGCCATGCCGGTGATCGGCGCGGCGCTGAGCGGGTCGGGTGTGCAGGCCAGGGGAATATGGCCTTCGCCGGCCAGCAGGCCGGAGGTCGGATCGAGCCCGATCCAGCCGGCGCCGGGCAGAAAGACCTCGGCCCAGGCATGCAGATCGGTGAAATCCGCGCTCGGACCAGAGGGGCCGTCGAGCGACTTCACGTCTGGCACGAGCTGGATCAGGTAGCCGGAGACGAAGCGCGATGCCAGACCGAGGTGACGCAGGATCTGCACCAGCAGAAAACCGCTGTCGCGGCAGGAGCCGCTTTTCTGCGCCAGCGTCTCCTCGCAGCTCTGGACCCCCGGTTCCATTCGGATCAGGTAGCCGATCTCGCTTTGCAGGCGCTGGTTCAATGCGACCAGGAAATCGACCGGCTGGACCGGATCGCGCGGCACCGAATCCAGCCAAGCCTGCAGCAGCGGCCCGGCCGGCTGGGCCTCCAGAAACGGCGCCAGTTCCTTGGCCAGCCACGGTTCGTAGACGAACGGGTATTTTTCGGCCGAGGGTTCCAGGAAAAAATCGAATGGATTGATCACCGCCATTTCGGCGACCAGATCGACCTCGACCACGAATTCCCGTGTCCGCTCGGGAAAGACCGCGCGGGCCAGATAGTTGCTGAACGGGTCCTGTTGCCAGTTCAGGAAATGCTGCGACGGGGTGAGGCGGAGCGAATAGCTGAGAACTTTCGTGCGCGAGTGGGGCGCGGGGCGCAACCTGATGATTTGGGGGCTGAGCATGACCGGCCGGTCATAACGGTAGGCGGTGGTATGCGTCAGCGCAACATGGATCGACATGGCTGAGCCGGGCTCCTGGTATGGGTCCTGATGACGGTCTGGCCGGGGCCGCCATGCGGCGCTGCGGCATGCTTCGGGTTCAAGGAATATCGCGGACCGGTCGATCCAACAAGCCGCACGCTACCGAAACGGCCATTCGATCGACCGGTCGGCGATGCTCAAGCCGGGTTCGAATGACCCGAATGGGAGAGCCGAAAACGGTTGTTTGGCCGAACACGGGTCCGACCGATCGCCGTTGTGGCTCCTTGGCTGCCGACTCTCGGACAGAGATCGTGGCTTCGGCCCAGGGGGTAGGGGGCGGCTTCAGGCCTTCGAGGCAATTGCGATGGCGCTACCCGGCATTGGCGAAGCCGGCGAGCTTCGGCGCATTCACGTTCCCTGTCCGGGGTCTGGGGTCCGGGGCCGGCCAAAATCGGGCGGCTTTGAAATACTATGCGCTGTAATGCTCGGCCCGGTTCTCACGCATCGAGGGCAGATCCGAAGAACTTGCCGCTCCCGGCTTATCGCGACATGCCGCCGACCCGTCGACCTCCGCGACCCGGCAGCGTCAGGGGCCCGATGCTGGCCGTCGGATTCGCCCCGCCGCGCCCTATTCCGCTGCGGGCAGCGGCTTGCGGAGCGCCACGACGCGCTGATAGAGGTCGCCGAAATAGGTTGCCTTGGTCCAGGTAAAGGCATCGGCATCGGTGGCATAGCTCTGGATCTCGCGTTCCCAGATCTCCTTCGCATAGGGCTCCAGCAATGCAAAGACCAGCTTCATCAGCCCCTTGAGCGGATGCGCCGAATGCGGCCGATGGTAATCCACGAACACCACCTTTCCGCCCGGCTCGACGCGGTCGAGCAGCGCATCGACAATCCTGTTCTTGTAGGTATCGGGAACTTCGTGGAGCAGGAAGAAGCAGCACACGACGTCATAGGGTCCGCCGCCGGGATCGGCGGCATCGGCCAGCCGCACGGTGGCCTGGGGAAAATGGCGCAGCTTGCGCCGGCAATGGAGCACCTGGATCGGTGCGACGTCGATCACTTCGAACCGCGCATCGGGACCGAGATGCTCCGCCACCTGGGCCGAGAAATCGCCATAGACGCAGGCGGTCTGGAGAACCTTCTGCCCCGGCTCGATTTCCGACAGGACAGACCGCACCAGCCGCTTGGCATTGCCCCACAAAATCGTCGAAACGATAAAGGACTGATCGAGCAGGGCCCGGCTGAACGGGTTCAGATAGGCCCAGGAATAGGTATTCTGCAGATAATCCGGGAGCGCCGGAGCCACCGCCTCATGCCCGGACGCCATGCGGTCGGCGGCCGCACCCCGATCATCCGAGACAACCGTAAGAGGCGCAGGTGCGGCGGCGGCAATGCCGCCCTCAGGGCGATCGACCGTAGCTGCGTAGCTCGATGAGCCACTCATGGGGCATACTCTCCTTTTCCCGGGGAAAACCGGGAGCGATGGTTCGAAAATGAACTAAGGGACTTGAGCCAAAGACTTACTAAAGGGCTACCAAAGCATGATTGCAGTCATTCGGCAACTGCATTGTCTGGGAGCCCGGCAGAGACGGGATAATTCTCTGAAATCTTGAAAGGAGCCGCGCCAAAGCGGGCGGCCGCCACCCGCGAGGGACCATGGATCAGCCGAGCGCGACCCTCGAACGCATCGATCAGACGGGTGACCATCTCGTGCGAGACCAGCCCCATAAGTCTGCTCAAGGTGTTCGACCGGAAATCCAGTTCCACTGCGAGATGAGCCGTGCACCCGCCATCCTCGGACGGTTCGAAGTCCCAGCAGATCCGCATCAACCGAAACGGTTTTTCGGTCGTCATCACCTCGATCCGGCGCGACCGGATCAGCGTCGTCTTGGTGCGGAACTGCAGGTGAATCAATTTCAGTTCGATGACCTGATCCGTATAATAAAGCTGATCATTCACCCGCCGAACCCGTGCTGCCACCCAGAATGGCACGAACTCGGGATAGTGCTCGACATCCGCCACCAGATCGAAAAGCTGGTTGCACGAATAACCCACCTGTCGGCTCACTGCATGCGCCGGCATTGCACATCCCCGTTCAAATCGACCGCCCATTCGGGCTGGTTTTCTGCCCGCCCCGTCATCTTGACCGGGGCTGCGGCCGTTTGTTGCCAATGCGCTCGGCTTGTCGACAAAACACCGAACGTACCAGGGTCGGGGGCGGCACAATGAGGTCCGCCCATTTCCCGCCCCACCAACCAGCTCCGCTGCCGATGTCTTCAGTGCAAGCTCAAATCTGCAGCAGGATGATGATCGTCGCCAGAGTCAGCAGGCCGGCCAGTGTGTAGACCGTCACCCGAACCGGCCCGTCGGCCCGGATGCCGAAATCATGCGCCGTGATCCGCAGCCGATGGGCAGCATGCCATGCCGGCAAGGCAATCACACCCAGCAGGATCAGCTTGCCGATCCAGTTCTCGGCAAAGCCATGGACCTGTCCATAGGATAGCACGCCCGGAAAAACCATCCAAAGGAAGCCGGTGACGATCACCAGAGCCGGCACGATGAAGGCCGAGAACATTCCGCCGCCGGCGAACAGGCCCCAGACGATCGGCTTGTGCGATTTGTGCGCCATGGTTCACGCTCCTGCGACGGCCGCGATCAGGATGACCGCCGAAGCCAAGCCCCAGCCGATATAATGCGCGGCAATGATGGTCGGGCCGGGCACCCGCTCCTCGCGGATGCTGATCGGCATGGCCTTGGGCGTGACGTTGAACCACGTCACGCTGTGCACGACAGTCAAGGCCAGCACGATCAAGTGAAATACGATGCTGAGAGGGCTGCCGAGCCAGCCGACAAACCCGCTCCATGCCGCCTCGCCCTGCGACAGTCGCCACAGTCCGAACACCAGCATGATCGTGTACAGGAAGATCGCGACGCAGGTCACCTCGCGCAGCATATAGTTCCGGAAGCGGGCATGTCCCAGCCACCAGGTGGTGGGCGAGACCGGCCGGACATAGGGTCTGCGGCTCATCACTTGCTCCACGGCAGATAGGAGAGGAAATAGTCGGTGGTGGCGCCGATCTTCATCTGCTGGATGGCGGCGGCCGGATCGACATGCTTCGGGCAGACCTGCGAGCAGGCGCCGACGAAGCTGCATTCCCACACGCCCTCATGAGCCGCGACCACGTCGGCCCGATCCTTGGCACCCTGATCACGCGAATCCATGTTGTAGCGATGCGCCAGCGCCAGCGCCGCCGGGCCGATGAACTCTTCGTTGAGGGCGATCTGCGGACAGGCCGAATAGCAGATCATGCAATTGATGCACATGGAATACTGCTTGTAGGCCATGAGCTGGAACGGGGTCTGAAGATATTCGCCCTGCTCGATCGGCTGTTCCTGCTTCCGGATGATATAGGGCTTCACCGCGTTCAGCTTTTCGATAAAGCTGTCCATTACAATCACCAGATCGCGCTCGATCGGGAAATTGGCCAGCGGCTCGACCCGGATCTTGTCGCCGTAATCGCGGATGAAGACCTTACAGGATAGCACCGGCTCGCCATCGACCATCATGCCGCAACTGCCGCACACCGCCATGTGGCAGGACCAGCGATAGCTTACCGAGGAGTCGAGGTTGTCCTTGATGTAGTTAATTGCATCCAGGACAACCCATTCTTCCTGGCATGGTACGTCGAAGGTCTGGAACCGCGGCTCGCTGTCGGTCTCCGGATTGTACCGGAGCACCTCGAGCTTCACGTTTTTCACACCCATGATGCTGGCCCTCCATAGGTCGGCCGACCGCATGGCCGCAAGCTTATGCGGCCGGTCGCCATCGGGGTTCTCATTCCGCGGCGGTGGCCGCGGGCTTCTGCTTCGCCTTGTCCGCCGCATCGCCTGCGGCGCCGTACAGGCGTTCGGCCGGCTGCGATTTGGTGATCACGACATCGAAATAGTCGATTCGCGGATCGCCGTTCGGATTGAAATAGGCCATTGAATGCTTGAGGTACTTCTGGTCGTCGCGCTTGGGGAAATCGAGCCGCTGATGCGAACCGCGCGATTCCTGACGCTGCAGGCCGGATTGTGCCACCGTCTGGGCGACCTCGATCATCGCCGCGAGTTCCAGGGCGTTGAGCATGGCGGTATTGAACACCTTGCTCTTGTCCGGCATCGCGATGTCCTTGTAGCGGGCCCGGACTTCCGCAATCTTGTCGCAAGTGGTCTTGAGGGACCCTTCGTCGCGATAAATCCCGGCGCCATCTTCCATCGACAATGTCATCTCGTTGCGGAGGCCCGACACGGTCTCCTTGCCGCCCGAGCGGTCGTACAGTGCCTTGACCCGCGCTTCGGATTCGCGGGCGAGCTGTTCGATCTTGGCGTCGGGTACGGCCTTGGCACCGGATTTGGCGAATTGCAGGGCGTTCTGGCCGGCCCGTGCGCCGAACACCAGCAACTCGGTGAGCGAGTTCGATCCGAGCCGGTTGGCGCCGTTGATGCTGACGCAGGCGCATTCGCCAGCGGCATAGAGGCCGTTCAGCGGCGTGGCCGCATCGATGTCGGTATGGATGCCGCCCATCATGTAATGCACCACCGGGCGCACCGGCACCAGATCGGTCACGAAATCTCGGCCGACATAGCTCTTCGCCAGATCGCGGACGAAGGGCAGGCGCTCGTTGATCTTCTTTTCGCCGAGGTGGCGCAGGTCGAGATAGACCACATCGCCCCAGAGGTCCGACTTGTCGGTCCGGCCCTTCTGCATTTCATGCCAGAAGGCCTGGCTGAGCCGGTCGCGCGGCCCGAGTTCCATGGCCTTGAGGACCGGCTCCTTGGTCTCCGGCCCAAGCCCGTAATCTTGAAGATAGCGGTAGCCGTCCTTGTTGACCATGTAGCCGCCCTCGCCGCGACAGCCTTCGGTCATCAGGATGCCGGAGCCGGGCAGACCGGTCGGATGGTATTGGACGAACTCCATGTCCTTGAGCGGCACGCCGGCACGGTAGGCCATCGCCATGCCGTCCCCGGTCTTGATCGCCCCGTTGGTGGTGAACGGGAAGATGCGACCCGCGCCGCCGCTCGCGATGACCACCGACTTCGCGATGAACAGCTTGATTTCGCCGGTTCGGATTTCCATCGCCGTGACGCCGAAGACGTTGCCGTCATCGACCATCAGATCGAGCGAAAAATACTCGTCGAACCGCTTGATCGACGGGTATTTGTGCGAGGTCTGGAACAGCGTGTGGAGCAGATGGAAGCCGGTCTTGTCGGCAGCGTACCAGGTGCGCTTGATCTTCATGCCGCCGAAGGGCCGCACGGCGACCTTGCCGGAGGTTTCCCGGCTCCACGGGCAGCCCCAATGTTCGAGCTGGGTCAGCTCGCGGGGCGCGGCGTTGATGAACATCTCGACCGCATCCTGATCGGTCAGCCAATCACCGCCGGCCACGGTGTCGTTGAAATGGTAGTCGAGACTGTCGTCGCTCTTGATCACCCCGGCTGCGCCGCCCTCCGCCGCGACGGTGTGGCTGCGCATGGGATAGACCTTGGATATCAGGGCGATGGTCGCTTTCGGATCGGCCTCGGCGACGGCGATCGCGGCGCGCAAACCGGCGCCCCCAGCGCCGACGATGGCGACGTCGGTTTTGATCACTTCCATGGTCGGGACTCCGCGGTGCGGCTGCGTTACGACTGAGCATACTAAGTAATTTCGCGCGCCGCGCAACCTTAAGCGTGATCCGGTCCGGCGCGCTGGCAGCGGCATGATATCACGGTTCGGCGCGGCCTGGGTGCGCGCGTATTCCGCTGGAAACCGGCCGGCCTTGCTGCTTCATTGCGGTGACGGCAAAGCCGACTCGGGTGTCCGGCCGCGGCGGGCCGGCGTGAATCGGCCGGTACCGGACCAATCGCCCGTGCTTGCTGTCGTGAATCGCTTCGCGATTCCTGAAAGGGGCGGCCGTGGGGCGCAGCTTCGAGAGACCGCCCTGTCCGGCGGATACCATTTTGGGGGCGGGAGCCTTATGCAAATGATTATTTGCAGCATTGTGGCCGTCGTACCAAGATCATCCATGGCAGGCACCGCAACGTTGGGATCTGCAGCGCCATTGAAGGCCGCGACGACGGCCTGGACACAGTTAATGCTGATCACTCACAATCATTCGATCGGCCGATCACTGGGGATGACTCTGCGCCCCCAAGGGAATCGAGACCATGAGCTTCCGGGTGTCATGCCGGACGGCATGAAGGGCAAGAACTCTGCAGGGAGTTTTCCTGCCTTGCTGGTTATTTGGCGTGGGGTGCTTCATCTGCTCGACGGCCGGAACATGGCCAGGACCTGTGACAATTTTGTAACCGACGCAATCTTTGCTCGCGTCAACACGAGAAGAATACTTTATTAACATCCACACCGCCTCGTGACAGAGGCCTACTGCGGCGCGTTGATAAATGCCCTGCCTTCGGATGAAGTGGTTGCCGCCCCAAACCCGCAGACTACTCTTAATGGGGAGCTGCTGGTCAAATGGCAACAATGCCCGGTATCGGGCGCACAACATGTCCATAGACGGGGCCGCCGCAGCTTTCCGCAATCGACCCTTGGAAGTGCCGAACTCGGCCTTGGGAGTATGACTATGGTTCGCAAAGTCCCCCATCGACGCCGCCCGACCATTGCCGAAGCGGGTCCGGATCCGATCGACGTGTATGTCGGTCAGAAGATCCGCGAACGCCGCCTGATGCTGGGAATGAGCCAGGAGGCTTTGGGCGACCGTCTGAAGATCAGTTTTCAGCAGCTGCAAAAATACGAACGCGGTGCCAACCGGGTCAGCGCCTCGACCCTTCATCGGTTGACGCAGATCCTGGACGCGCCGGTGTCCTACTTTTTCGATGGCGCGCCGGTTGATGATTCGGTGCCGACGGCCCATGCCACCGAAAAGCAGCCGAAGCGTGAGGAGCTCGAGCTGATGCGCGACTTTGCCATGATCGGCGATCGGCGTCTGCGCGACCGGATTCGCCGTCTGGTCGGCGCCATCGCGCGAGACGGCAGCGACGGTTCGGCGGCTGCGGAAGCGGCCGAATAAAGAGCGTGAAAACGCGCGGAAATCGGCTCTGACGGCCAAACTGGATGGGGCGCCTGCCCGCTGAACGGAAGGCGGGGACGGCTCCCCTCGCTCCCCGACTGCCCAGGCGGTCGGGGAGGTCTGTGTCCGAAAAGGTGCAGAATCGCAAGGACCTTGGCGCGACGGAGTGCGCGATAGGCCAGCCGGAAGCTTGATGCCCCGTCCTGGGTCAGCGGGGCGGTGACCGGCATTTCAGTGCTCAGGCGCAAGCGTCGGCGTTGTCCCGTAGATCGATCCGTTCAAGCTCCGGCCAGTACTCCAGGAACCGGGTGGTCTGTAGCAGGTTGGTCGGGTGCTCTGTCGCGCGGATTCGCTTGACCCATCGCCCATGGTGCGGCGATCGAAAGCAGCGTGGCGGGCGACGGGGTGGCGGCGTAAAGGATGCCGGCCGGCGATGGCGAGCCGATCGATGCTGAAAGCGGCGACGCCCAGGATCAGAGTCAGCCGCGGGAGCCACGGCAGATCCATCCATGCGATCAAGCCCGGCGAACAGCAGGTCGTCGCTCCTGAACAGCTCGTCGAGCGACCGATGCGTCCATATTAAGGGGACGCGTGGCGGGATCAGCAGCCTGACCAGCGCATCCCACAGGATGACCGGCATTGCGGGCCACGTCGGAACCATTGATGCGCCGGGCCCGACCCGCCGAGCCCGGTCCCGAGCTCGGAACCCGGAATCAGAAGATCAGCTCGAAGATTCCGAAAACCACCAGCAATCCGATCACGAAGCTGATTCCGACAGTCCATAACCGGACCTTGAGCGTGATGGTCCGTCTCCGCGTGCCGTCAGTGGTGTTGCGTGAACACGGATCGACACTGGAGGTTCCGATGCCCGGTCGGCGAAACCTTGCCACCGAGAGGGCGCCGCGGTGGGTGCGACGCAACCGTGGCTTGACCGGTGTTCCAGGATCAGTGCACAGACTGCACCGGCACGCGGCATCCCGGAGCGGGGACGACATGGGGAAAGCGATCCGGCGGGAGGCGATCTGGCCCAAAGCGAGTCTTGCCCTGGCGCTGATCGTTCTCGGGATGGCGCCGGACCGTCCGGCATCGGCCCAATACACCCAGTATGCCAATGCCCGCAGTTATCTGGCGGCCGGTGAAGCGGTGCGGAACGGCTATGTCGCCGGTCTGATGGACAGTTTCCACGCCAACGGACTGATGCCACCCGAACTGGCCGCCTGCACGGCGCCACTGCGCATCGGCCAGATCCGCGCGATTTTCGACGGCTGGCTGGAGGAGCGTCCGGCGCAATGGAGCTTTTCGCTGCCCACCCTGTTGATCGACGCCCTTCATCAGGGTTGCCGGTAGACGAGGCAGGGGCGACGTCTGCCGGAAACGGCAGGCCGGCAGGGGCGTATCCCCTGCCGGTTCACGAGCTGGCGGACCAGGGCCCGCGGCGTCAGTTCTTAAGCAGTTTCTGGACCAGATTGGGCCGCAGCCGGAACGATTCCGGCATGCCGGAACCGAGCAGCGGCCGGCAGTAGAAGCGGAACTGGTCGGTCACGTTGTTGCCCTCCGCGTTGATGAACTCGTCGGGCATCACCTTGGTCTTGGCGGCGATCGCTTCCAGCGGCACCAGATCGTATTCGACCGCGTAGAAACCGGTCCGGCGGATCACCACCGAGCCGCTGACGCTGCCCCACTGTGCGTACTGCGCCGCCTTCTCGCCGACCTCCCGCGCCTCGCGCTGATCGACGTCGGACACGCAGCCCAGGAACGAGCGCTGCAGGTAGCCCAGCGTGTCGGCGCGGACCCGGCTGGTGCCAAGGTTGGTCTTGATCGTCTCGGTCAGCAGGTCGGCCAGGGCGCCGGTGCCGGAGAGTTGGACGTTGCCATGGGCGTCGCGCTCGACCTCCTTGGCCAGCTTGGCGATGATCGGCTGACCGGAGGCGTCGTGGATGCCCTCCGACACCGCGACGATGCAGCGGCCGTACTTGTCGTAGGTCTGCTTCACGTCGCTCAGGAACCTGTCCATGTCGAGCGCGCGCTCGGGCACATAGACCAGGTGCGGGCCGTCGTCGTCGTGCTTGCGGGCCAGTGCGGCCGCGGCGGTCAGGAAGCCGGCGTGGCGGCCCATCACGACGCCGATGTAGATGCCGGGCA
>CAZTNV010000019.1:0-25174 GCA_964615535.1 uncultured Mycobacteriaceae bacterium
ATTACGACACATGCGTGTATCAACATGGTTTGGCGAGGGCGTGTCTACGGACTATGAGTATCATCGCATCGGCTGGGTCCCCATTTCACAGTTTTCCGGCAGACTGGAGGGGGCCGGTCGGGTCAAGTCCCTTGGGCTCCATCTGCGCACCGGCCAAGTGCCTGCAACTCATTGTGAGAACGACGATGGCTCTGCATCTGGAAAGCAGCGAATTCGAGGAAGGTGAACCGATTCCCCGACGCTTCACCTGTGACGGGGAAGACGTCTCGCCGCCGCTGGCGTGGCACGGTGTGCCGCAGGGAACCCGCAGTCTGGCTCTGGTGTGCGACGATCCCGATGCGCCGAACGGCACCTGGTATCACTGGGCGGTGTTCGACATCCCGCCGGAGACGGTCGCGCTGGATGAGGGATTTTCGGCCGATGAGTCGGTCGGCCGGCTGCGCCAGGGCGTCAACGATTTCGGTCGGATCGGGTATGGCGGACCGTGCCCGCCGCGCGGCCATGGCGCTCACAGGTACAACTTCCGCCTGCTCGCCCTGTCGAGCGAGCGCCTCGGGCTGGTCATGCGGCCGCGCTGCGCCGAGGTGCTTCAGCAGGCCCGCGCCCATCTCGTTGAGGAGACGGTGCTGACCGGCACCTATGAACGCTAGTTCGATGGGCACCGACCGGTTGGGCGGCTGATACGGGCAGCCGGTCTAGAGAAAATTGGTGATCATCTCGCGCCAGCGGCGGAAGCTGTGGGCGCGGCCGCTCCAGACCTGGAAATGATGCCAGATGCCCTTGTCCCAGAGCGCCTGGCTGAGCTGCTGATTGTTGTGCAAGAACGGATCGCGCTCTCCGACCACCAGTTTGATGTCGAGCCGGCGCATCGCCTCCAGCAGCCAGTGATCGTTGATCTGCGGAATGAAATGGCACGGCGTGTTGAAGTAGATGTCCTGGTCGTAATAGCCGTCGAACAGATTGCGGAAGCCTTCGGGCGAGGTCGTCAGATCGTACCGCCCGCTCAAGCCGACCACGCGGCCGAACCGGTGCGGATGACGCAAGGCGATATTGACGGCGTGATAGGCGCCGAAGCTGCATCCGTGCGAAATCAGAAACGGGTTGCCGTTGATATGCTGGGAAAACGGCAGCACCTCGTTGAGAATGTACTGCTCGTATTTGAGGTGCCGGACGATCCGATCGCGCGGACTGCACCAGAAACAATAAAATGTTTCGTGGTCGATACTGTCGACGCAGATGAGCTGGATCCAGCCATTGTCGATGTGATGGCGTAACGTTTCGACCATGCCGGTGTCTTCATATTCATGAAAACGTCCGACCCGGGTCGGGAAGACCAGAACGCGGGCGCCGGAGTGCCCGAAGACGAGCAGCTCCATATCGCGGCCAAGGCCCTGGTTATACCATTTGTGATACTCACGCTTCATGAGCTTGTCACAAATGTTACCTTGCTCATATCGATCAACCGAGCTTGCGCGGAAGTCCTGAATGCGAGTCGGGCGAGTATCTACCATACGAAATCGGTGGCATAAACAAGAAATAAAAAGTTCATCGACAATATACTGTGCTGAATTTTCCATTGTATCAGAATAGTATTGCGAATTTATGAAGCCTGTCAGGGTGGTGGCGGCCAGGACGGCCGGCGGCGGGTGCGGCTATGCCACCGGAAACGAGCCATCTTGTCCGGCGGATGTGATTGAGATATCGTCCCCGACCTATCATTAGTTTTACAATGAATGATACCGGGAACGAACCGTGCCAAGGACCCTGACCGCGACGCCTGGCGCGTTCGGATCCCGGATGCCCCGGCCCTGATGCCAATACCCTCGGACTCCGACACCTTCGGAGCCTCTGTCCTGGGAGCGACGATGAACAGCGAATTCGAACAAGAAGTCCGGGACCTCGAGCGCCGCCACGCCGACCGGCTCCGGCAGGATGATATCCTGCTGTTCTACGGCAGCTCGTCGCTGCGGCTGTGGGACGGCATCGAGAAATATTTCCCGTCGTACAATGTGATCAATCGCGGATTCGGCGGCTCCACCCTGGCCGATTGCCTCGACTACTTCGACCGGCTGGTATTATCCATGAAGCCCAAAACGATCGTTCTTTATGCCGGCGACAACGATCTGGACAATGGCACCTCACCAGAAGCCGTGCTCGGCATGGTTCAGGAGTTCGTCCGCCGCAAGCGCCAACATTTCGGCGCGATCCCAATGGCCTTTGTCTCCATCAAGCTCAGCCCGGCCCGCTTTCACATCCGCTACAAGATCAGCTATACGAACTACCTGATTGCCCATTACATCGAGACTCAGGACGATGTCGATTTCGTCGATATCTTCGCCCCGATGTCGGAGTTGGGCATCGACGACTTCCGGCATTATTATTCCGAAGACAATTTGCACATGAATCAGGAGGGCTACAAGCTGTGGGCCGCGGCGCTGTCGCATTTCCTGGCCGATCACCATGGGCCGGGGGTGCAGCCGCTGGAGTATCGCCCGCAGGACGCGACGCATCACGCATCGAGGAGCATCGCGGACGTTCGCGGCCCGACCGGCTAGCGGCGGGCGGCGGCGCGGATATCGGCGATGCCCTGCCGGGCCAGGGCATCGGCGCGCTCGTTCTCGGCGTGGCCGGTATGCCCGCGAATCCACCGCCACTCCACGCGGTGGGGCTTCATGGCGGCGTCCAGCTTCTGCCACAGATCGATGTTCTTGACCGGTTTCTTGTCGGCGGTGCGCCAGCCGCGCGCCTTCCAGCCGGCAAGCCACTGGGTGATGCCCTGCATGACATACTGGCTGTCGGTGGTGATCACCGCCGTGACCGGCCGCTTCAGCGCCTCGAACGCCTTGATCGCGGCGGTCAGTTCCATCCGGTTGTTGGTCGTGGCCGGCTCGCCGCCGTAGAGTTCCTTTTCGCGGCCGCCATAGCGGAGAATGGCGCCCCAGCCGCCCGGTCCGGGATTGCCGCTGCAGGCGCCGTCCGTGAAGATTTCTACCGTCGCCGGTTCGGCCGCCGCTGCGTCGGCCCCGGAGGGGGAGGTGGTCGACTCGGCCATCCCGGTCAATCCAGCCCATAGGCGCCGGGACCGGACACCTGCTGATGAAACCGCAGCCGGTTCCAGTATTCCAGCGGGTCCTTGGGCTTGACCAGGGCACCGGCCGGGTGGTTGAGCCGGTCGTAGAGCCGGGTCAGCAGGAACCGCATGGCGCTGCCGCGCGCCAGGATCGGCAGCGCCGCCAGCTCGCGCTCGTCGATCGGCCGGATCTTGCGGTAGTTCGAGAGCATCAGCCGCGCCTTGGTCACGTTGAACGCACCGTCGGGCTCGAAGCACCAGGCGTTCAGGCAGATCGCCAGATCATAGGCCAGCGTATCGGTGCAGGCGAAATAGAAATCGATCAGCCCGGACAGGGCGTCGCCCTTGAAGAAGACATTGTCGGGAAACAGATCGGCATGGATCAGGCCGGCCGGCAGATCGCTGGGCCATGCGCTTTCCAGGCGGTCGAGTTCGGCCGCGAGGTGATCCGCCAGGCCCGGCAGAATCTCGTGCGCCCGTTCGGCGGAGCGCTCGAACAGCGGCCGCCAATCGGCGACCGACAGGCTGTTGCGGCGCCTCATGCCGAAATCCGCCCCGGCCAGATGCATCCGGGCCAGCGCCGCACCGACCTCGGCGCAGTGGCGCGGCTTCGGCCGGCGCGGCCACAATCCTTCCAGATAGGTCACGATCACCGCGGGCCGCCCGGCCAGCCGGCGCAGCGCCACCCCGTCGCGGCCATGGAGCGGCAGCGGACAGTCGATGCCGCGTGCCGACAGATGCTCCATCAGGGCCAGAAAGAACGGCAGTTCGGCCTCTTTGACGCGTTTTTCGTAAAGTGTCAGGATGAACTGGCCGTGATCGGTGACCAGCAGGTAGTTCGAGTTCTCGACGCCCTCCGCGATACCCTTGAGCGACAGCACGGCGCCCAGATCGTACTGGGCGACGAACTCGGCGACCTGCTCATCGGAAACTTCGGTATAGACGGCCATGGCGGGCGCGACATTGGGGAGAGTCGGGCACGGCGTCAACAGTACCGTCGAACGGCCCAGGCCGAAGTCTTGAAGCGGAACGATGGTCGCAGCCGGCGGGCGGAGGATCGCCGTAATCCCATTCGGTACTTACGAATAGTCCGAAGCCATGATATAGCAATCGTATTGGTGCATCTCAACGGCCTTCGCGGGAAGCGGGCGCGCCCGAGGACCGATTGAGCACGGTACAAAAGGAAATCCGACCATGGGAATTAAGAAGGTGGCGATCGCCTGTCAGGGCGGCGGCACGCACGCCGCGTTCACCTGGGGCGTTCTCACGGAGATTCTGCGGTCGAAGAAGGCCTGGGATGCCGATCGCGGGGACGGCGACACGTTCGACGTCATCGCGCTCAGCGGCACCTCGGCCGGCGCCCTTTGCGCCATGGCCGCCTGGTACGGCCTGGTTCCCAATACCGCCGATCCGGCGTGCGGGTCGATCGACAAGGCCATCGAACGCCTGGATTTCCTCTGGACCACCTTTGCCGCCACCACGCCGGTCGAAATCGCTCACAACCAGATGATCGGCACGCTTTTGCATTGGAAGGCAAAGGGTGCGCCGTTTCCGGGCAGCAATCCTTACGACGCCTATGGAACGCTCGGCCTTGCCGGGCTGGCGATGATGGGGGCCCGGCCCGAGTATCTGGGATTTCCGGCCCTGCTTCAGTCGTTATGTCCGAGCTTCGAGTCGATCGACTGGCCGGGCGTGGCGAAAACCGGCCCGCGCATCCTGGTCGGCGCCATCGAGGTGGTCAGCGGCAACTTCGAAGTCTTCGATTCCGACAAGACGCTCATGCAACTGGGTTTGCAGCCGGCCGACCTGTCGAATGATCAATACAGCGCCACCCGATGGCGCATGCGGCGCGCGATCAGTCTGGACGGCGTGGCGGCTTCGGGGACGCTGCCCGATATCCTGCCGGCGCAGGTGATCGACGGCATGGTCTTCCCGACCTGCCAACCGGGGACAACGGTTACCCGAAAGGGATACTATTGGGACGGGCTGTTTTCGCACAACCCTCCCGTGCACGACCTTCTGGTAGGAAAGAGGAAATCCGAGAAGCCGGACGAGATTTGGATCGTTCGCATCAATCCGCAAGAATTCAGCCCTGCCATGTTGAATATAAGCCTTGAAGACATCAGGGATCGGGAAAACGATCTGGCCGGCAATCTGTCACTCAATCAGGAGCTGGATCACATTTTAACGGTGAACCGGTGGCTCGAAAAGTACGGCGACAGTCATCCGCCGCTGGACGACGAAAAAATCGTCAAGGTCCGGACGATCAAGATGACCCGCGACACCGCCTGGGGCCTGCGGCACACCACCAAGTTCGACCGCAGTCGGGAGCATTTCACGAAGCTGTGCGAGGAAGGGCGGACGATCGCGCGGCAATGGCTCGCCGACTGGCGCGCCAATGGCGACGGCTTTTCCTGCTATCCCAACGACGCGCGCTACCCGGAACCGCCAGCCTGACCGGCTCCGGGCCGCCGCCGTTCCCTGTCCCGGGCCCATTCTGTCCCGGACCCATTCCGTTCGGACCCATTCTGTTTCGGGCACAGTCTCCGGCCGGTGCAAGACCGGCGATCCTCGCACGGGAGCCATCGCCTTGTTCGATCTCGCCGTTGTCCTGCTTGCGCTCGGCCTGCTCATGTACCTGGCCTTTCGCGGGTTCAGCCTGCTGATCCTGGCGCCGGCCACCGCGCTGCTGGCGGCTCTGCTGACCGGCGGGCTGCCGATCCTGGCGGCCTACACCGAAATCTTCATGAGCAATACCGGCGCCTTCATCGTCTCGTTCTTTCCCCTGTTCATGCTGGGCGCGATTTTCGGCAAGCTGATGGACGACACCGGCGCGGCGAAGTCCCTCGCCCAGTCGATCAGCGCCTGGCTGGGGCCCCAGCGGGCGATCGTTTCGGTGGTGATCTGCTGCAGCGTGCTGACCTATGGCGGCGTTTCGGCGTTCGTCGTGGCCTTCGCGATCTTTCCGGTGGCCGCCGCGCTGTTCCGCGAAGCCGACATCCCCAAGCGGCTGATGCCCGGCGCGCTGGCGCTCGGCGCCTTCACCTTCACCATGTCGGCCCTGCCCGGCACGCCGGCGATCCAGAACGCCATCCCGATGCCGTTCTTCGGCACCACGTCCTTCGCCGCGCCGGGACTGGGGATCATCGCCGGTCTGGTGATGCTGGTGCTGGGCGTGGCCTGGCTGAACCGCCGGGCGGCACGGGCCTGGGCGGCCGGCGAGGGCTATGGTGCGCATCCCGACAACCTGCCGGCCAGGGACGTTGTGATGCGCGAGCGCACGATGGGCCAGGGTTTCGACATTGCCGAGCTGCCGGAACCGGCTGCGACGGCGGACAACCTGCCGCCCTTCGCGCTGGCGCTGCTGCCGGTTCTGGTGGTGATCGCCGCCAATTTCGCGTTCATCCAGATCGTCGTCCCGATGATGGACACCGCCTATCTGGCCGATCCGCTGTTCGGGGCGACGACGATCGAGAGCGTGCGCGGCCTCTGGGCGGTGATCGTCGCCCTGTTTCTCGCCATTCTTTTTCTGATCGCGACCAATTGGCAACGCCTGACCGACCTCAGGGCGAGCCTCGACAAGGGTGCCGACGCCTCGGTCCTGCCGATCTTCAATACCGCCAGCCTGGTCGGATTCGGCGCGGTGATCGCCGCTCTGCCGGTGTTCGGCACGATCAGCGACGCCGTTCTTTCGATCGGCGGGGGCAATCCGCTGGTCTCGGTGGCGGCCTCGGTCACGGTGCTGTCCGCGATGACCGGCTCGGCCTCGGGCGGCATGAGCATCGCCCTGGACGCGCTCGGCCCGACCTTCGTGGAGCTGGCACGGGCGACCGGCGTCTCGCTTGAAGCGATGCACCGGGTGACCGCCGTCGCCTCTGGCGCGCTCGATGCGCTGCCGCACAACGGCGCCGTGATCACCCTGCTGGCCGTCTGCAAACTGAGTCATCGCGAGTCTTATGGCGATGTCTTCGTGGTCGCCTCCATCATTCCGATGATCGGGCTGCTTGCGATCCTGGTTCTGGCGAGCCTGTTCGGGTCGTTCTGACCGGAGCGGGTTTGCATGCGGGGCGCCGGACGCCATCCGGACGTGGCCATCAGGGGTCGAGACGGATGAGGGCTGGAAGATTTCTGGTTGTCTTGTAAAAATCCCCGCATGATCTGGGCAATTGCTGGCCGGATCGCACCATGAAGATAAGACTTTTGGGTAGATTACCGATGCGCGAGAATTCCTGCTATATTGCTTCCGTTGGGTTTTCTCGCCCGCGATCCCGCGGGACGATCATGCCGATGCACCATTGCAAGATTCGGGTGCGGCTGCTTGCGCCTCCAGCAAGCGGTGCACAGCGGTCGAGGCTGCAGGGCCGCGTCTCCAGGTTGCTGTTCGACCCATGCAGTTCGAGCGATGGATACTGAAATGTCGATGAAAGTTTCGAGCCCGATTGGGCGTGCGACTTCGATCGCGCTGCCGGTGCTGGGGCTGGTCCTGCTGCTCGCGGCGTGCGGACCGGCGGAAGAGGCGGCTCCCGAGCCGATCCGGCCGGTGCGGGTGGTGACGGTCGAGACCCAGGCGGGAGGCGAAACGGTTTCGCTGGCCGGGCAGATCCATGCGCAGGACGAGGTGAGCCTTTCCTTTCGGACCGGCGGCCGGATGATTGCGCGGCCGGTGAATGTCGGCGACCGGGTCGTCGCGGGCCAGATCATCGGCCGGCTCGATCCGGAAACCGCCCGCAACGCCATGGAAACCGCGCGCGCGAACCTGGCCGCCGCGATGGGGCTGCTGACCCAGACCCGCAACGACTACCAGCGCCAGCAAACGCTGCTGGAACGCGGCTTCACCACGCGCGTCCGCTACGATCAGGCGCTGCAGGCGATGCAGTCGGCGCAGGCGCAGGTGGACGCGACCGAGGCCCAGTTGAGCACCGCGCAGGAGCAGTTGACCTATACCGAGCTGGTGGCCGATTCCGGCGGAATCGTGACCGCGGTGGGGGCCGAGTCGGGCGAAGTGGTGCCCGCCGGCCGCATGATCGTGCAGCTTGCCCGCGAGAACGGTCGCGATGCCGTGTTCGACGTGCCGGCACGGCTGATCCAGGCTTCGCCGCCCGATCCCGAAGTCACCGTCGCCCTGACCACCGACGGGTCGGTGCGGGCGACCGGACGGGTGCGGGAGGTGGCGCCGCAGGCCGACCCGGTGACCCGCACCTTCCGGGTTCGGGTGGGCCTGAGCGAACCGCCCGAGGCGATGCGGCTCGGCTCGACGGTGAACGGCTCGATCCGGCTCGGCGCCCCGCCCGGCATCGCGATCCCGGCCAGTGCGCTGACCAGTTCGGACCGCCGGCCGGCGGTCTGGATCGTCGATCCGGACACCAGTACGGTGTCGCTGCAGGCGATCGAGGTACAGCGTTATGATCTGGCGCAGGTTGTGGTGGCGCAGGGGCTGGAACCCGGCGACATCGTGGTGACCGCCGGGGTCCAGGTCTTGCGACCGGGCCAGCAGATCCGCCTGCCGGGTGCCGCGCAATGACCGGCGCCAACCTGTCCGCCTGGGCGCTGAAGAACCGATCGCTGGTCGCGTTCATCATGATCGCCGTGGTCGTTGCGGGCGTCATGGCCTTTTTGCGACTGGGTCGTGGCGAGGACCCGCCCTTCACCATCCGGACGATGGTGGTGCAGGCGCAATGGCCCGGCGCAAACCTGGACGACACGCTCCTGCAAGTCACCGAACGGCTGGAGCGCACTTTGCAGGAAGTGCCGCATGTCGACACTCTGCGCAGCTTCACGCGCGCCGGGGTCACCACCATCTTCGTCGATCTGGAAGGCAGCACCTCGGGCGACGACGTCCCCGATACCTGGTATGAGGTGCGCAAACGGATCGGCGACATGCGCCACACCCTGCCGCAGGGCATCCTCGGGCCGGGCTTCAACGACGAGTTCGGCGATACCTTCGGCATCATCTACGGCTTCACCGCCGACGGCTTCTCGCACCGCCAGTTGCGCGATTACGTCGAGGATGTGCGGTCGCGGCTGCTGCTGGTCCCCGACGTGTCGCAGATCGACATTATCGGCGCCCAGGACGAGACGGTGTTCATCGAGTTCTCGCTGGAGACGCTGGCCGGACTCGGGTTCAACACCACCAGCCTGGTCTCGGTGCTGCGGGCGCAGAACCTGGTACGGCCCGCGGGCACCATCCACACCACCGATGAATCCCTGGCGATCCGCGTTTCCGGAGCATTCGAATCCGAACAGGATCTGCTCGACGTCAATTTCGCGATCGGCGGCCGGATGCTTCGGCTGCGGGACATCGCCGAAGTGCGCCGCGGCTTCGTCGATCCGCCGGACGCCATGTTCCGCGTCGATGGCCAGCCGGCGATCGGTCTGGCGGTCGCCATGCGCGAGGGTGGCGACATTCTCCAGCTCGGGGAGAACATCCGGCAGGCGATGAGCGAGATCGTCGCCGACCTGCCGCTCGGCATCGAACCCGTTCTGGTGGCCGACCAGGCCGTCACGGTCGACGAGGCGATCAGCGACTTCACCACCTCGCTGTGGCAGGCGATCGCCATCGTCCTGGCGGTGAGCTTCATCGCCCTGGGGGTTCGCGCCGGCGCGGTCGTGGCCGTGGCCATCCCGCTCACCCTGGCGGCGGTGTTCATGACCATGGACATCGTCGATATCGACCTGCAGCGGATCTCGCTGGGCGCGCTGATCATCGCGCTGGCCCTGCTGGTGGACGATGCCATGACCACGGTCGACTCCATGACCCGGCGTCTCGCCCAGGGCGACGACATCCTGCGCGCCGCCAGCCATACCTACAGCACCCTTGCCCTGGCGATGCTGACCGGCACCCTGGTGACGATCGCGGGGTTCGTGCCGATCGGCTTCGCGCAGAGTTCGGCGGGCGAATACACGTTCTCGATCTTCGCCGTGGTCGGCATCGCCCTGATTGCCTCCTGGCTGGTCGCGGTGATCTTCGCGCCGCTGCTGGGCGCGGCCCTGCTGTCCCGCCCGAAACCGGGGCAGTCGGCAGAACCGGGCGGCCTGTTGAAGCTCTATCGCCGCGCTCTGACCGCTGCGATGCGGGCGCGCTGGATCACGATCGGGGTGACGCTGGCGGCGTTCGTCGCGGCGGTCCTGGGGCTCCGCCTGGTGCCGCAGCAGTTCTTCCCGCCCTCGGACCGGGTCGAACTGCTGGTCGATCTGCGGCTGCCCCAGAACGCGTCGATCCGCGCTACCGAGAGCCTGGTGGAGCGGTTCGATGCCATACTCGGTCAGGACGACGACATCGAGCGCTGGAGCACCTATGTCGGGCAGGGTGCCATCCGGTTCTATCTTCCGCTCAACGTGCAGTTGCCCAACCCGTTTTTCGCCCAGGCCGTCATCGTCGCCCGCAGCATCGAAGCCCGCGAACGGCTCCAGCCGCGACTGGAACAGGTGCTGCTGGAGGAGTTCCCGAACGTCGTCGGGCGGGTCTACCCGCTGGAACTCGGGCCACCGGTCGGGTGGCCCTTGCAGTACCGCGTCAGCGGACCCGATCCCAGCGAGGTACGGGAGATCGCGCTGCGGCTGGCGCAGGTCGTCGGCACCGCGGCCGATGCAAGGCGGGTCAATTTCGACTGGTTCGAGCCCGCGCGTCAGGTGCACATCCGGGTCGACCAGGACGAGGCGCGCCGGCTCGGACTGAGTTCCTATGATGTCGGGTCGGTCCTCAATGCCACCATCACCGGTTTGCCGGTGACCCAGATCAGGGACAGCATCTACCTGATCGACCTCGTCGTCCGCGAGCAGCAGGGACAGACCATTTCGCTCTCGACGCTGAACACCCTGCAGATACCGCTGCCGAACGGCCGCACGATCCCGCTCAACCAGATCGCGACCTTCGACTACGTCCAGGAATATCCCGTGGTCTGGCGCCGCGACCGCCTGCCGACGCTGATCGTGCAGGCCGATGTCAGGGCGGGCGTGCTGCCGGAAACCGTGATCGGGCAGCTTGCGCCGGAGATCGCGGCGCTGACCGCCGAATTGCCGCCCGCCTACGGCATCGCGATCGGTGGCATCGCCGAGGAAAGCGCGGAGTCGCGGGCATCGGTGTTCGCCGTCCTGCCGCTGATGCTGTTCATTACGCTCACCCTGCTGATGGTCATGCTGCGCAGCTTCCAGCGCCTGGTGATCGTGCTGAGCGTCGTGCCCCTGGGCCTGATCGGGGTGGTGGCCGCCCTGCTGGTGTCCGGGAAGCCGCTGGGTTTCGTGGCGATCCTGGGAGTCCTGGCGCTGGTCGGCATGATCGCGAAGAATGCCGTGATCCTGGTCGACCAGATCGAGGCCGAACGTGCCCAGGGCCGGCCGATTTGGGACGCGGTGGTCGAGGCGAGCAGTTCGCGTTTTCGCCCGATCATGCTGACGGCGGCCTCGACCGTTCTGGGCATGATTCCGATCGCCGCCACCGTGTTCTGGGGATCGATGGCGTTCGCGATCATGGGCGGGCTGCTGGTCGCGTCGCTGCTGACCCTGATCTTCCTGCCGACGCTGTACGTGACCTGGTTCGGCGGCCGGGAGGGCGAGACGGTGCAACCTGCGACCGAAACGGCCTGAGAGGGCAGGCGGCGGGGAGACGGCCCGCCGTTCAGCCGCCCTCGGTGGCCGGCGGCAGAACCACGGTGAAGCAGGTGCCGTCGTTCGAACTCTCGATCTCCAGGGTGCCCTGCACGGTATGGACCAGCGCCTGAGTCAGCTTCATGCCGAGGCCGGCGGCGCGCTGCAGGTCGAAGCCCGCGGGCAGGCCGGAGCCGTTGTCGGCCACCCTGAGGCGCCGCCCCCCGTCAGGGTCGGTCCGGAAACTGACCACCACGGCGCCGCGAGACCGGCCGGCAAAGGCATACTTGATCGCGTTCGTGACCAGCTCGGTGACGATCAGCGCCAGATGGATGGCGTTGTCGGTCGGCACCTCGACCTGGTCGGCCTCGACCGTCACGGTGATGGCGCAGGCTTCGCCGGCTGCGGAGTCATTCAGGCCGCGGCAAAGCTCGGCAAGGTAACGGCCGAGATCGATCCGGTCGGTCAGGCGCGGCTGCCTGTAGAGCTGGTCGTGAACCTTGGCGATGGCGAAGACGCGCCGCTCGGCCTCCGCCAGATGCAGCCGGAGTTCGGCATTCGGCGTGCTGTAGGCTTGCAGCCGCAGGGCACTCGAAACGAGTTGCAGGCTGTTCTTGATCCGGTGGTGAATCTCCCGAAGCAGCGTTTCCTTCTCGGCCAGTGCCTGGGCCAACGCCGTCTCGGCCGCCTTGCGCTCGGTGACGTCCTGCACGACGCCCAGCATGCGAACGCAATGACGTGTCCCGTCGCGCTCGGCGAAGAATGCCTGCCCCGACACGGAGAGCCAGCGCATGGCCCCATCGGAGCGCGCCACCCGGTGTTCGACGGTGTAGCGCCCGCTGCCCGCCGGGTCGAGCGCACTGCGGGCGGCGGCGTCGATCCGCTCGCGGTCGTCCGGGTGGATCACCCCCCAAACCACGGAGTCGTAGGTGATCGGCTGGTCGGGACCGACGCCGAAGATGGCGCGGGTGCGCGCGTCCCAATAGGCGATATCGGTGGCTGGATCATAGTCCCAGGTGCCGAGATCGGCCCCTTCGAGCGCCAGCCGGCGCAGCTCCTCGCTCTCCTGCAGAGCCTGCTCGGCGTGTTTGCGCCGGGTAATGTCGTAGGACACCGCCAGCGCGGCGTAGACCTCGCCCCGCTCGTTCTGCAGCGGCACGATATGCGAGACGTAGTGACGGCCGTGGCTTTCGTGCTCCCACTGGAAGGGCTCGCCGGCCAGAGCCTGGCGGTAATGCGACTCGTACAGCTTCGCCAGATCCGGGGCGAGCGCCTCGCGAAGGGTCTTGCCCTCCAGTGCCGCAGGTGTCAGCCCGGCCCCACTGAGGGCCTGGCCCTCGGCCAGTCTGTACCGAAGATCGTGGTCGACCACGAAGGCGGCGCCGTTCGGCAGGTTCGCCGCCAGCGCCCGGTAGAGGGCCTCGCTCTCCTGCAGCGCCGCCTCGGCCTGCTTGCGCGCGGTGATGTCGATGGTGGTGCCGATCAGCCTGACCGGCCTGCCATTGTCGAAGTAGACCTGCCCCGCAGCGGCCACCCAGCGCTCGATGCCGTCGCCGATGCCGATCACCCGGTATTCGGCGGCGTATTCTCCCGTGCCGGCCGGATCGAGCGCGGCCCCGACCCTCGCCTGGGTCGGTGCGCGGTCGTCCGGGTGCAGCCCGGCCATGAAAACGTCGTAGGTGATCGGCAGGTCGGGTGGGACCGCCCAGATCTCGCGGATTCGCGCATCCCACTCGATACGGCCGGTGGTCACGTCGTAATCGTGAATGCCGATCCTGCCGGCGTTCTGGGCCAGCCGCAGCCGCTGCTCGTTGGTTCGCACCGTCGCCTCGGCGCGCTTGCGATCGGTGATGTCGATCGCCGAGGCAATCAGGCGGGTGATCCGGCCGTCATCGTCACGCAGCGGCGCCAGCATGAAGTCGATGGTCGCCAGCCGGCCGCCGGCCATGCGTACTTCGACATCGTAGCGCGACGTTACCCCCTGGGCGGCGTGGTCGAGGGCGGCGCGGAGCTGCGCCTGAACCGCCGGGGAATAGGACCACCACCAGCACTCCTCGAACCGTTTGCCGTAGACGTCTTCAAAGGCGATCCCGGCTGCCTCCAGCGGCGCCCGATTGACCATGGTCAGCACGCCTTCGGATGTCAGAACGCTGACGAAGGCGAACAGGTTGTCGAGCACCCGCCGGAGCTGCTGCTCGCTGTCGCGCAGCGACCCCAGCAGGCTTTCGCGCTCGGCCAGCGCCAGTGCAAGATCCTGCTTCTGGGCTGCCAGCGTAATGCTCTGGCGTTCCAGGTCGAGCCGAAGGCCGTGCTCGTTCGCCGCCGCCGCCCGCTCGCGCCGGGCTGCGCGGAGCGCGGCGCAGCCCAGCGCCGCGGCCAGTAGCGTGCCCAGCGCAAACACCGCCCCGTTTCGGTACAGCCGCTCGCGGAAGGGTGCCAGGGCGGCATCGCGCGGGACCGCCGCGGTGACCACGATCGGCAGATCGGCCAGGGTGCGATAGGCGACCAGCATCCGGTTTCCGCCGGCCCCGACGTTCTCGAACCGGCCGGCCGGCTGCTGCGGCAGGTGTTCGCGGAACAGCGGGTCCACCGCGGCGGTCGCCCCGGCATCGCTCAGCCCCAGCGGCCAGCGCATGACCAGCGCACCGTCCTCCCGCCGATAGAGGCTGATCACGGCGTCCGGGCCCAGTCTCAGCCCCTCGAAGAGCCGGCCGAAATACTCCGCGTGCATCGAGGTCTGCGCGATGCCGCGGAACTGCCCGTCGATCATGATCGGGCGATTGTAGGCGAAGAACCAGACATTGCTGACCCGGCCCCACAGCAGGGGCGAGATGTGCAGCGGCGTGCCGTCCCGCAGGGCGGTGAAATATTCGCGGTCGGCGAAGTTCGCCGCCGGGGGGTTGGGGTCCATCGAGTTGGCGACCAGGTTGCCCGTCGCGTCCATCACCCAGACCGAGCCGATCGGCGGCACCGCCTCGGCCAGTTCGACCAGATCGCTGTGGCCGGCCGACCCGCGGAAATAGTCGATCCCGTGAAGCCGCGCGAGACCCACTAAGCGGCCGGTGATCAGCCGGCTGGTGTCGAAGGTGCGCTCGGTCTGCTCCGCGAGAATACGGGCGGCGTTCTCCGCACCCACCCACCCACGCTCCCGGGTGGCACGGTAATCGGTCCAGGTGCTCACACCGAACAGCGCCATGGCCAGTATGGCGACGATCGTGACGATGGCGGCCAGCCACAGATTGGAACCGTAGGCCGTGGTTGGGCCCGGCGGCGATGGGCGTTGGCCTGCGGTGGCCCCGACCGGGTCCGCCATTGCTAGGGCGGCCGCATCGGCGGCCGGTATTGCGGTGACCGTTAAGGGTTTGGCCTCGGGTGTGGAGCGCTGAGAGCAGTCCCATCGGTGAGGCTGCGTCCCGGTTTGTGCCTTGTGCACAGTATCGTCATGGATGCCCGCCGGCATGGCATTACCCCGGTCATCAGACCACTACACAAAACCATTATATGCTTGGCAGTTCGGATAATTCCAAGGGTTTGCCGCCATCGGTCAAGTTGCGGTGAAACTCTTGGTTCACTACACCTTTGACCAGCCGATCGGCGGGTGCCCGGCCTTCAGGTCGAGTTTTTCGCAGGAAAACGGGCCGGGGCACCGGGGAGCGATGGACGCCGGGGTATTCGCATGTCGCCCAGTTGATGCCCGGCCGATCTGCTGCGGCGGTTGTGCCGCGGCACATCGGATCGGACCGGCGGCTTGCGAGTTTCGGACGTCACCCGCGATCAGTGCATCCCGGATAGTCGTGACGGCCGCCGTGGCGGTCCTCCACCCGCCAGCCCTCGGCGTCGGACCCGTCGAGCAGGCACGGCCCCGCCGGGACCTTGCCGTGCCCGCCGGGGAGGTCGAGCACATAGGTCGGCTGGCACAGCCCGGAGACATGCCCGCGCAGGGCGCGCATCAAGGCTTGGCCATGTTCGAGTCCGGTGCGGAAATGGGCGGTGCCCGGCGCCCGGTCGCCGTGGTGCAGGTAGTACGGCTTGACCCGCGCCCGCACCAGCGCCCGGAACAGCGACTCCAGCACCTCCGGGTCGTCGTTCACGCCCTTCAGTAGGACGGTCTGGCCGAGCAGCGGCAGGCCAGCATCGCTGAGCGTCCGGAGCGCCGTCAGCGCTGCCGGCGTGAGTTCGCGGGGGTGGTTGGCGTGGATCGAGACCCAGACCGCCTTGTCGCGGCCGTGCAGGGCATCCACCAGTTCGGCCGTGACCCGGCCGGGCGCCACCACCGGTATCCGCGTATGAATCCGGATCACGCCCAGATGCGGAATCGCGTCGAGTGACGCCATGATCTCGGCCAGCCGGCGCGGCGCCAGCATGAAGGGATCGCCGCCGGTCAGGATGACTTCCCAGATCGCCGGCCGTGCCCGAATGTAGTCGAGCGCCGCGGCGAACTGCGCCGGGGTCAGCGCGCCGCCGCCGGGGCCGACCGTCTCGCGCCGGAAGCAGAACCGGCAATAGACCGCGCAGATCTGCACCGGCTTGAGCAGCACCCGGTCGGGGTAGCGGTGGACAATGCCCGTGACCGGTGAATGCGCATCGTCGCCGATCGGGTCGGCCAGCTCGTCCGGCCGGGCATCGAGTTCGGCGGCGGAGGGCAGGAACTGGCGCGCGATCGGGTCGGCCCGATCGGCCGGGTCGATCAGCCCCTGCATCTCCGGCGTGATCGCCACGGCGTAGCGCCCGGCGACCGCCGCCAGTTCAGGAGGAACGGAAACGGCCACCGTGGCACCTTCGCCGGCCGGGGGCCGGGACCCCTGGACCGCCATTCAGATCAGCCGTTGACGAGGCCACGGGGAAGCTTGAAGACCACGTCTTCCTGTGTCACCGTCACCGGCTCGATCGAGACCTCGTACCGGGCGCGGCAGGCCTCGATCACCTCCTCGACCAGGATTTCCGGGGCCGAGGCGCCGGCGGTCAGGCCGAGACGCTCGGCCTCGCCGACCCAGTCCCAATCGATCTCCGCGGCGCGCTGGACCAGCATTGCCCGGCCGCAGCCGGCCTTCAACGCCACCTCGACCAGGCGCACGGAGTTGGACGAGTTCGGTGCGCCGATCACCATCAGGGCATCGCAGTGCGGCGCGATCGCCTTGACCGCGTCCTGGCGATTGGTGGTGGCGTAGCAGATGTCCTCCTTGCGGGGTCCCTGGATCGCCGGAAACCGCCGACGCAGGGCGGCCACGATCTCCGCCGTGTCATCGACCGAGAGGGTGGTCTGGGTGACATAGGCGACATTGGTCTCGTCGGCGACGGTCAGGGTCGCCAGATCCTCGGCGGATTCGACCAGCAGGACCGAGCCCGGCGGCAACTGCCCCATGGTGCCCGCCACCTCGGCGTGCCCGGCATGACCGATCAGGATGATCTGCCGGCCGTTGCGGTGATGCAGCTCGGCCTCGCGATGCACCTTGCTGACCAGCGGGCAGGTGGCATCGACATGGAACATGTTGCGCCGCTCGGCCTCCTCGACCACCGCGCGCGGCACACCATGGGCCGAAAACACCACCGGGACGCCATCCGGTATCTCGTCCAACTCCTCGACGAACACCGCGCCCTTGGCCTCGAGCGCCTCGACGACATAGCGATTGTGCACGATTTCATGGCGAACATAGACCGGCGGTCCGTATTTCGCCAGGGTGCGCTCGACGATCTGGATCGCCCGATCGACCCCGGCGCAGAAACCGCGCGGATTGGCCAGCAGAATGGTCAGGGGCCGGGCCGGGGCGGCCGCGCAATGGGCCTCGCGCAGCCTTGTACCTGTCAGAGCCATTGCCTAAAGTCCCTTACCCAGTCAACGAACGTGCGGGGCATCGCCGGTCATGCGCCTACCCAAGCTCCCATATATAGCTCGCGTCCGGCAAAAATTGGGCGGCGGAATTGGTCGCACGGTTGCGGACCGGCAAGCGCTTCGGGCGATCTTCCCGGCGGGGCCGATCCTGACTTTGGCTGCCCTGAGTCTGGCTGCCCTGAGTCTGGCTGCGTGCGGCGGCGGCGGGCCGGTGGCCGATGCCCCGCCGACCAGTTGCCCGCGCGTTGCGATCGTCACCGAAGCCGCGCGCGTGGTGCAGTTCGGCCCCGGCGCGGGACGCGATCCGACCGACATCGTCAGCCGCGGCCAGATCGCCGACTACAACGGAACCTGCACCTATGGCGACGGCCGCGTCACCGTCGATCTGACCGTGGACATCGTCGGGGAGCGCGGACCGGCCGGCAGCGGCGGCGACCTGCCGCTGCAGTACTTCGTGGCGATCGCCGATCCGACCCAGGCCATCATCGCCAAGCAGGTCTTCGACACCAGCATCGCGCTGGCCGACGGCGCCAGCCGGGGCGGCGTTCGCGAGCAACTGACCCAGCGGATTCCGCTGCCGGACGCGGCCCTGGGACCGCGATACCAGGTGCTGGTCGGGTTCCAGCTCACGCCCGAGCAGCTCGACTACAACCGGCGTTAGCGCTGCCGCGGTCGGCGCTGCGAGTGCGACCCACAGGATGGCGGTCCCCGGCACGATGATCGAGGCCGGGATCAGCGGATCGGCTGCCCAGAGGCTCCAGGTCCAGGGAGTCCAGGCCGCCGCCTGATCCGCCGCCGTTCCGCCCAGCGCCGGCCGCGGCCACAGCCCGGCTATGAGCGCCAGCCCGACGATGATTTCCGCCGTGGTCCGGGCGATCCGCCGGCCAAGCAGGTCGTGCATTGCCTGACGCCAGCGATTCAGGACATCCGGTCGCGATGCGGCCGGTCGGGCCAGACGGGGCGGCAGCCGCATCACCGTTTCCTCTATTCCATCCCTTGCGGCAGCGCCGGATGCCGCGGTCAAGGCGGGCCGATTCCTTGCACGCTATTTCACTGAATGTCCGGGCAATGTCGATGGTTCAATCGGCCGAACCGACCGAACCCGCGGGATGGCAAGTGGTCTCGAACGGCAGCGCTCCGCAGGACTAAGTCCGCCGAGGACGATAGCGGCCGGGTTGGAGATGTTGCGTGCCACCCCATTATCTGTAGGATTTCCGATCTCCACAGCTCTGCCGGGACGCCATGCCGCTGGCGGCGACGACACGATGGCTGAGAACAGCCGTACTGGCCACCGCCATGGCGTGGCCGGGGCCGATGGCCGGCGTGGCGGCGGGACCGGCGGCTGGGGCCGCGATCGCGGCGGCAGCGGCGGTCGTCACGGTTCCGGGCGTCGCCGAGGCTCAAGGGCGGGTCCGGTCGAGCGGCGGGTATTCCCGGCCGGCCGGTCGCACGCCGTCGTTTTCCGCGCCCGGCGGGACAACGCGGACTCCCTCGCTCGGCGGAGGGTATCGGCGGCCGACGCCGGGACTCGGGGCCGATCGCCCGAGCCCGGGTGCGCCTTCGGCCAGCGACCGGGCGATTTCCCGGCGCTCGTCGCGCGAGGCGCTGGAGCGGTTCCGCGCGCCGCCGGACGCGCCGCCGGGCGGGCTGGCCTCGCCTGCTCCCGCCCCGGTGCCCGACGGCCGGTCGGGTGCGAGCCGGCGGCGCGGCGCCTATGACGACTGGTATCCCGACCGTCGGGGCTGGTTCGGCAGCCGCGGCTGGTCGCCGCCGCGTTACGCCCTGGGCACACGGCCGCGGTTCGGAATCTGGGACGGCCTGTTTCTCTGGTTCCTGCTCGACACGCTGAACCAGCCCGGCCACGCCGCCTTCTTCCACCATCACCAGGACGATCCCGGGTATCGGGAATGGCGCGCCGAGGCCGAGCAGCGGGCGGCCGAGGACCCCGAGCTTCGCGAACAGCTTGCCCGGCTCGACGCGCGTCTGGCCGAACTGAGCGACCAGCCGCGCAACCCCGACTTCCTGCCGCCGGGCACGCCGCCGGAAGCGGCGATCGCCGAGCCGCGCGACGTGGCGCCCGGCGGCCTCGGGCTGTTCCTGCTGCCGCTGCTGGTCGGCGGCGGGGTCTTCTATCTTCTGTGGTATCGCGGCCGGCAGGTTGCCCGGAACACCGGCCGGCTGGGGCAGGATCTGCTGTCCGGCAGCGGAACGGCGGGGCGGGGAGCACCGGGCCTGGGATTGCCGGGCCGGCTGGGGCAGGCCGCCGAAATCGTCCGGCGGCGGGTCTCAGGCGAGACGTATACGCCGTCTCTGTTCCGCGTGGGCATGACCATCACCCTCGATCCGGCACCGTTCATCCTGGCCCGCGGGATGACCAAGGTGACTCCGCCCGAACCGTCCGGCACCGCCACCAGGATCAGTGTCGAGGCGGTCGGCACGGTGGACGATAGCGGTACCACGCTGTACCGCCTCTATCTGCCGGGCGCGCGGAACTTCTTCCAGCTCCGCCTCGATGCCCTCGGCAACCCGGATGAGTGCCGGTACTTTTCGCATCTGGACGAGGTCAATCCGGCAAGCAAGGAGGAATGGGGGGTCTGGCTTGATCCCGCCGAGGGCATGATCGGCTGGCCGGAGTTCCAGACGAAGGACGGCAAGCTGTATGCCCGCCAGTGGGGCGCCAGCGTGAGTCGCGAGCCGCCGCGCCGGCTTGACGAAACCATCGAGCGGCTCGGCGGCACCACGGCGCGGCATGGCCAGGCGATGCTCTATGCCGCGCCGACCGGGGCCGCCGAACCGGCGCCGCAGACCGAATACATCCTGGTCGCCGCAATCGAGCAGGGCGCCGAGGCCTGGGTGGACATCCATGCCGGACTCGACGTCAATCCCGCCGCCCTGTCGCTTGCCTGATCGTCGCCTGCCTGATCGTCGCTCGCCTGATCCGGGGGCGGTTTTCGGTGCAGGCGGCCGCATCGGACCCCGCAAGCCCCACGGGACCGGTCTCCGAGACCGTGGATCGCAAATAATTATCAATTCATCACGAAAGATTCTGTAATCCCTCTATGGCGATCAAGAACGAATATTGTGTCCGGATCGGCAATTTAGCGGGTTCATTGCGTTTTCGATGAGGTTCGATTTCGTTCCTTCGGTTTCGAAAAATTTATCTGTTGAGAAATCGGGGCGGCGAGCCATTCTTGGACTGGGCGGCGAGAAAACGCCTGACCCAACCCGTTCGGACGCAGATTCGGACGCGCCACAATGATGGCTAAGCCTTCAGCGCCCCAAGCAGCGCGAAGGCAAGAAAGATCCAGCCACCACCAGGCTTCCTTTCCCCACAGATACGTTCTGGGAGAACGAAACATGCTTAACCGGACCATCCGCTCGGTCATCGAGGGCCAGACCCTGGTGACCCTTACCCCCGACATGAGCATCCGTCACGCCGCGATCATCATGGCGGAACACCGGATCGGCGCGGCGCCGATCCTTGAAGGCGGCAGCCTGATCGGCATCTTCACCGAGCGCGACATGATGACCCGCGTGGTCGCGGCCGGGCTCGACGTCGATGCCACCCGGCTCGGCCAGGTGATGACCAAGCATCCCGAAACCATCCAGGCCAGCCGGCCGGTGGTCCATGCCCTGCACATCATGCACGAGGGCGGGTTCCGCCATCTGCCGGTGATGGAACATGGCCAGGTCGTCGGCGTCATTTCGGCGCGGGACGCCCAGGCCCTGGAACTGCTCAATTTCGAGCGGGATGCCGAATTCCGCGAGAGTGCCTCGGCCAGCCTCGGCGGCTGATGCCGGAGTCTCGATCAGGATAATGTTATCCTTGTTGGCAAGCGGCATCTGATGCGGCCGGCCCGTTCCGGGGGAGACCTCGGGGCGGGCCGGTACCCCTTGCGGGCCGAACCCGAACCCTGGAAGCCCGGCCCTGGAGGCTCGGTCTTGCATGCCCGGCGCAGGCATGCTGACCTGCGGCTCCTGCCAGATGGCGTGCGGTCGCACCGTGCGCCGGGGCACCCGGTGGAGTCGGTATGCGCGGTTATTTCGGCATCGGAGTCGAGGGCATCAGCAAACCGATGAATGTCGGCGCGCTGGTCCGAACCGCGCATGCCTTCGACGCCAGTTTCGTCTTTGCCATCGCCCCCGCGGTCGATCCCGAGGCGTTTGCCGCCTCGGATACGTCTCACGCCGTGCGCGCCATGCCGTTCTACAGTTTTCCCACGGTCGCCGCGCTGACTCTGCCGGCGAGATGCCGGCTGGTCGGGATCGAATTGCTGGACGAGGCGGTCGAACTGCCGAGCTTCCGTCATCCGGTGCAGGCGGCCTATGTGCTGGGGCCGGAGCGGGGCAATCTGTCGCCCGAACTGGTCGAGCGCTGCGAATTCGTGGTGCGCATCCCGACCCGGTTCTCGATCAACCTGTCGGTTGCCGGCGCGCTGGTAATGTACGACCGGCTGATCAGCCTGGGCCGCTTCGCGCCCCGGCCGGTGCGCAGCGGCGGCCCGACCGAGACCGTGACGCCGCATGTCCGTGGCGCCCCGGTGTTCCGCAAGCGGCGGACCGGGCCGGCGGAGACCGAATGACCGCAGCCGGCCGGAAAAACCGATGCGGTTGCCCGTGTGCCGTGCCGTCGCCGATATGGCGGCTTCTCTGATGACCGGAGCGAAGCGATCCTGTAACGTCGCGACGAGTGGGGCCGATGCGGGTCCGGACGAAAGCGGGCCGCGCCGGGATGGCATCGAACCGGGGGAGAACCATGCCTTTCAAGCGCATCTGCGGCGTCATGGCGGTTGCGACCGGGGTGGCCGGGCTGGCGTTGCTGCTGACGGGCGGAGCGGCCTCGGGCCGGTCCGGTTGCGAGTTGGCCGCCGGTTCGTGCGTTCACCTGGCCACGGCGGATGACGGCAAAGCCGGCGAGGACGGCAAGCCGACCGATGACGGCAAGCCGGGTGCGCGGCCGGAGCCGGGAAAACCGGGCGCGCAGCCCGGATACCAGCCCCGGCCGCAGCCCCAGCCCCAGCCGAGGCCGGAACCGCGACCTGTGCCCCAACCGCGGCCCGCGCCGGCCCCCCAGCCGCCAGCCGGAACGGACAAGCCGGCCGCAACGGTGCCGGCGCCGCAGCCTGCACCCCAGGCGGCACCCCAGCCGGAGCCATCGGCGCCGCGGGATGGGCTGAGCCGTTTTCGTGACCTGGTTGAGTCGGCGCCGCCGGGCGCGGTGGCCTATGACCAGGGCACCGCGCTTGGCAATGAGGGATTCGAACTGACCGGCGTCACCCTTACCGACCCGGACCAGCAGGACGCTCCGCCGATTCGGATCGACCGCCTGCGGGTCGATCGGATCGATTTTGACGGCATCGAATCGGACGAAGTGCCGGCCTATGCCCGTGTCCAGATTACCGGGCTGGAGGTGCCGATCGAGGCCGTGCCCGATCGCGAGATGCTGACCGCGCTCGGGATCGAACGCCTGACCGCCGATTTCAGCCTCGACTACGCATTCGACGAGTCCACGCGAGCCTTCACGCTCACCGATCTCACATTGACTCTGCCCGAAATCAGCCGGTTCTCGCTGCAATTCGCCCTCGCCGATGTGAGGCTCGGGGCCCTGCCCGGTTCGGTTGAGGCCATGCACGAAATGCGCATCGTCAATGCCCGGATGCGCTATGAAGACCAGTCGCTGTTCCGGCGGGCCGTGGCAGCGACGGCGCGCGACGAGAACCGGACCGAGGCGGACATCGTTCAGGAGATCCTGAGCCGGCTCGATCAGTTGCTGGGCGAGGCCGAAGCTGCGGACAATGCCATCGCGCGACAGGCGATGACGGCGGTGCGGGCTTTCGTGGCCGATTACCCGACGCCGGGCAGCCCGCTGGTCGCGACGATCGCACCGCCCGAGCCGGTGCCGGCGGTCACGCTGGGCGAGCTCTTCGAAGCCGAAAACCCGATCGAGATCGTGCGGGCGCTCGGCCTGACCATAACCTATGGCGCGCAACCTGCGGAACCGGCCAGATGACCCAAGCCGGGGTGGCCGGGATCAGAAGCTCGATCCCGGCTGCTTCAGGAATTCGATCTCCTCGGGCGTGCTGACCCGGCCGAGGGCGGCATTGCGATGGGGAAAGCGGCCGAACCGCCTGATGATCTCGAGATGCTTCCGGCAGTAATCGACGTGGAGCGGATTGCCGATCCGCTCCCGCATCAGGTCCAGACAGAGACGCTGATCGGCCAGATCCTCGGAATGTTCGAACGGGAGATAGAGGAACAGCCGGTGATCCGCCATGATCTCCGCGGCCCGGTCGAAGCCGCGCGCGACGGCGTGACGGGCGATCTCCTGGGCCCGGGCATCGGTGGCGAAGGCGCGCGCCGTGCCGCGAAACAGGTTGCGAGGCACCTGGTCGAGCAGGATGCACAGGGCGACGCAGCCGAGCGGGCGGTCGCGCCACCCGTCGAAGCCCCCGGCGGCGGCAGTCTCATGGGCAGGGCCGAGGCGTTCGAGGACGGTGCGGTCGAACTCATCACTGCGGGCGAACCAGTCGTCCGGCCGGCACTCTTCGAACCAGAAGCGCAGCACCTGATCGCTCGTCATCATCCCGCCATCATAAGGCGATCCCGTGGGATTGAAACGGTATGTTGGCCTGACCGGTGATCGCATGAAATCGTTACCGCCGTTCCCCGCACCTTTGCCGCCGGTCACGCTGATCCTGGGCGGCGCCCGGTCCGGCAAGAGCCGCCACGCCGAGGCGCTGGTCGAAAGCCAGTCCGGCCGGTGCCGGTACATTGCGACCGCCGAGGCGCGCGATGCCGAGATGGCGGAGCGCATCGCCCATCACCAACTGCGCCGCGGCCCGCGCTGGCAGACCACCGAAGCGCCGCTCGATCTGGTCGGGGCGCTGCGCCGCACCGCCGGGCCGGAGGGCGCGGTGCTGGTCGATTGCCTGACGCTCTGGCTGTCCAATCTGATGGGTGCGGGCGCAGATATCGCCGCGGAAACCGGGGCGCTGGTCGCAGCGCTGCCGGCCCTGGACGGGCCGGTGGTGTTCGTGTCGAACGAGGTCGGCCTGGGGATCGTGCCCGACAATGCCCTGGCCCGCCGGTTTCGCGACGATGCCGGCCACCTGCATCAGGCGGTTGCGGCGGCGGCGGACCGGGTGGTGTTCATGGTCGCGGGATGCCCGCTGCAGATCAAGCCGGCGCCGTGAATCGGGGTCGCAGCAGGATCGGGCGCGGCGCGGCATGCTGCCACAGTTTAGTTAGCTTAGTTGACCTGAACCCGCCGTGCTGGGTATTCGCCCAAAATCAGGCGGCAAATGGATCGCGCCGCCGGCGGTTCCAAACGGGAGTCCGGATGGCGCGATGAGGTCCCGGCCGATCGTCCCGCGACACGGCAGAGCGTCAGTTTAGGCAGGGAGCCCATTCATGCACCGGATCATCGTTTTCAGTGCCATGGCGGCTCTGGCGGTCATCGCGCTGGCCAGCCTACCCTGGGCGCATGGCCACCGGGTCGGCGACATCGCGATCGACCGGGTCTGGGGACGCGCCGCTGCCGACAGCGACTCCGCGGCCGCGGCCTTCATGACCCTGACGAATACCGGGATGACCGAGGACCGGCTGGTCTCGGTTGCCACCGAGATCGCCGATGTCGCCGAGCTTTACGCGGTCCGGCTGGAAGGCGGCGATATCCTGTTGCGGCGGGTCGA
>CAZTNV010000020.1:0-25159 GCA_964615535.1 uncultured Mycobacteriaceae bacterium
CAGCCGTTCGGTCGAATGGGCGACGCCCAGCCGGCGCGCCACCGCCGTGGCGGTGGCCGGCATGAGCTGCATCAGGCCGCGCGCCCCGGCCGGGCTGAGCGCGGAGTCCCGAAACTCGCTCTCGCGCCGGATCAGGGCCAGCACCAGCGCCCGCTCCGGCCCGCCCGCGACCTCGCGCAGCGGGTAGCCGATCTCGTACAGCGTGATGCCTTGCGGGATCATCTGCTTGGCCGCCTGCACCGCGAAATAGGGCTGGCCGAGCGACAGCGCCAGCCGGCCGGCCATCGCCGCCTCGATCGAGCTGTCGGCATTGCGGATCAGGTGGCGGAGAAAGATCTCGGCGCGGCCGGTCTCGCCGATCTCATCCAGGCCGCGGACCGCGCGCACCAGCTCGCGGGCATTGAAGGCGCGGTTCTGCTCGGCGGTGCCCGGCGGGTCGGGCGGGATCATGGCCGGCGCGGGCTGCCCCACCCGGCCGGCGGCAAGCTGGCCGTAAAAGGTGCTGCCGTGCTCGGCCGCCAGCCGGTACCAGCGCTGGGCCTCGCCGCCATTGCCCTGGGCGTCCAGTGCGCGGGCAGTCCAGTAGGCGCCGCGGGCGCGGCTGATCGGCGTGCCGACGCCCTCGTAGAGCCGGACGAAATGGCGCTGGGCGCGGGCCGGCTGGTTGAGGAAACGCAGCGCGAGCCAGCCCGACAGCCATTCCGACTGGCCGCGCGGCGTGCCTTCGGCCATCGGGCGGGCGCTGGCGAGGGCATAGGCGCCGGCATGATCCCCCTGATTGATCAGCCGCCGGGTCAGCAGCCAGCGCTCCGACCACCATTCCGCCGCGCGGGCGGTTTCGGCCGGCTGACGGGCCAGCAGCTCGATCGCGCCAGCGGTCAGGTCGGATCGGCGGCGATAGCGCACCCGATCGAACAGCAATCCCTCGTCGTCGCGCAGGCCGGCCGGCACCGCGGCCAGGGCCTGCTCGACCCCCGCGGCGCGGGCGGCCAGCCTGAGCCGCGCCTCGGCCAGGGCGCGTTGGCCGGGATCGACCAGCCCCGTCATGCGCCGCGCCTCTTCGGTGCGGTCGGACCACAGCAATTCGTCCAGCCGCGCGGCATGATCGGCCGGCCGCAGCAGATCGCCGGCCTGGCCGAGGAACTGCTGCTGCTCCTCCGAGGTCAGGCGGATGTCGCGCCAGCGCTCGCGCGCCAGCGCTCTGGCCTGGGCGGCCGAGGTGCCGCCCTCCGCCCGAAGCGCCCGAACATGGCGCAGCACGCCTTCGGGCGACACGGCCGGATTGGCCTGGAACCATTCCAGTACGCGGCGCGCCGGCAGATTGGCCGGCATCACCCGCTCCGCCTGGCGGCGCAAGGCGAACAGATTGGGCCAGGTCGGGTGGGCGGCGACGAACCGGGCGATCTCCTCGAATCCGGCCGAGCCGTCCTCACGCTGAAGATCCAGCCACAGGATCACCTTGGCCAGCACCGGATCGCGCGCCCGCGACGACACCTGCCGCGCAGTATCCCAGGCGTTGAGCCCGACCGCCTGGAACGCGGCGCGGTAGGTTGCGATATCCTGGTTGGACAGCGGGTCGGCCGCGGCCGGGCCGGGCACCGCCGCCAGCAGCGTGGCAGCGGTGAGCAGGGCCGCCGCGCGCTTGGCAAGGGGCCGCCAAGCCACTAAGGTCAAGAGTTCAGGGGAAATGCCCATGGGGGAAACACCGTGTTCCAGGGATCGATCGTCGCGCTGATCACGCCGTTCACCGCGGAGGGCGGCATCGACGAGCCGGCTTTCCAATCCTTCGTCGACTGGCAGATCGGGCAGGGCACCCATGGCGTCGTGCCGTGCGGCACCACCGGCGAGTCGCCTACGCTCAGCCATGACGAGCACCGGCGGGTGGTCGATCTGTGCATCGAGGTGGCCAAGGGACGGGTGCCGGTGATCGCCGGCGCCGGGTCCAACTCGACCGCGGAGGCGATCGAACTCACCCGCCATGCCGCGCAGGCCGGCGCCGATGCGGCGCTGGTCGTCACGCCGTATTACAACAAGCCGACGCAGGAAGGATTGTATCAGCATTACAGAGCGATCCACGATGCCGTCGACATACCGATCATAATCTACAACATTCCCGGCCGCTGCGTCATCGACATGACGGTGGAGACCATGGCGCGGCTGGCCAGATTGCCCAACATCGTCGGGGTCAAGGATGCGACCAACGATCTCGCGCGGCCGCTGCGGGTCCGGGTGGAGATCGGCCCGGAGTTCTGCCAGCTTTCCGGCGAGGATGCCACCGCCACGGCGTTTCTGGCGCAGGGCGGGCGGGGCTGCATCTCGGTCACCGGCAATGTCGCCCCCCGGCTGTGCGCCGAACAGCAGGACGCCTGGGCGCGCGGCGACCTGGCGGCGATGGCCGCGATCCGCGACCGGCTGGCCCCCTTGCACCGGGCTCTGTTCACGGAAACCAGCCCGGCACCGGTGAAGTATGCCGCCAGCCTGCTTGGCAAGGCCGGCCCGAAGGTCCGCCTGCCGCTGGTCGAGGCCAGCGAGCCGGCCCGCCAGACGGTGCGCGAGGCGATGGCCGGCGCCGGCCTGCTGAACTGAAAGAAGGAATAGTTCCCCACCATGAGCCGTCCCGCGGGACCGCCCGGCCGGATCGTTGCGCAGAACCGGCGCGCCCGGCACGATTACATGATCGACGAAAATCTCGAGGCCGGCATCATGCTGGCCGGTACCGAGGTCAAGGCGCTGCGCGAGGGCCGTGCCAGCCTGCAGGACGCCTGGGCCGGCGAGCTGGAGGGCAACCTCGTGCTGTTCAACCTTTACATTCCGGAATACCGCCAGGCCAGCCGGTTCAATCACGAAACCAAGCGCCCGAGAAAACTGCTGGTTCATCGGCGCGAGCGCGACCGCCTGCTGGGCGCGGTGCGGCGCGAAGGGGTAACGCTGGTGCCGCTCTCGATCTATTTCAACCTCCGCGGCATAGCCAAGGTCGATCTCGGCCTCGCCCGCGGCAAACGCAAATCAGACAAGCGCGAAAGCGAGAAGCAGCGCGACTGGCAACGCGAAAAGGCCCGGCTGATGCGGGAGAAGGGATAGGCCGAAATCGTCTTCGGGTCGTCGTTGCAGTGTTCCGGATCGGTCGGCCAAGCGGCCGGGACGCCGGTCGCCGCATGATCGGGCGGCATCCGTTTACGTCATGATCCACCGGCCATCACCCTGGGACCGGCATGCCAAACCTGCCTGCATCATGGGCGGCAGGAATCGAGATCGACCGGACCTGGGCGGGCATCGTCTGACGCCATACATCTGCGCCGAAGTCCAACTTACTGTTTAAATATGAGTTGAAAACGGGGTCATCGGCGATGCTATAACGGCGCAACAGTCGAGGGGGTCGATAGGGATCATGACGCTTGATCGCAATGTCGCACCAACACTGGCGACCTGCCCTCAGCAATTGGCCGAGAGCGGGACTCTCGATCTGGATCGCCAGTCGGGAACCAGTCTCGTTCAGCCGCTCAGAAGAAAAATCGGCGTTGCCAATTTGCCGGAAAAAGGGCGGGGCATCGTCGCTTTGGACGATATTGCGCCGGGCACCATCATAGAAAGCTGCCCGGTCCTGATCATCCCGCACAGGGACCGCTTCGTGCTCGACCAGACGATCATATTCACCTATGTATTCATGTGGGAAAAAGCCTGTGTGGAGCAGGACTTGTACAAACACACCGGCCGGGCGGCGATCGCCCTTGGTCTGGCCAGTCTGCTCAATCATTCCTACACGCCGAATGCCGAGTTCATTTCGTACATTGACGATCTGATCCTGGAGATCCGCAGCAAGTCTGCAATCCGCCGGGGCGAGGAGATCACGATCGACTACCAAATGGATCTCTGGTTCGATCCGGTCTGACCGGCTGCATCGCGACCACGCGGAACGGAGCCACGTCAATGCTGCGGGTGGCAACCTCGCTCGGGATCAGCGAAATTTCCGGGATCGGGCTGAAGGCGGCGGCATTCATTCCCGCCGGAACCGTCATCTGGCGATTCGACGACGACCTGGACCGCACCATCGGGATCGGTTGCCACGATCACCTTGGACCATGGTTCCTCGACTGTGTCCGGCATTATGGCTTCGTTCCGATCTCCGGCGCCTTTTGGGTTGTCTGCCTCGACGATGCGCGGTTCATGAACCATTCGGGCGATCCGAACACGGTCGTCGATCCGGTCACCTGGCTGACCGCGGCTTCGCGCGACATTCGGGCCGGCGAAGAAATCACCTGCGATTACCGCAGCTTCTGCCATCCTTCGACCAGCGCCTTCGTCCGATCCCTGTTCGACGGGAGTCCGCAAAACCCCACCGGGTCCGGTATCGGTGCCCTTGCGTCGGCCGTCCTCCGCAGCCCGTAAACCTCAAGGTGCGCGCGACGGCGGCATTGCGCCGGCCGATCGCGCCGCCGTCAGCCCCCGACCAGCGCGCGCACGGTGGTGGAGGCGGTGACCTTGCCCTGGCCGGTGAAGGCTTCGTGGTTCTTTTCGATGTCGCGCAGGCGGTAGAGATAGTTGACCATCAACCCGGCCGAGCGCGCGATGCCCTTGGCCGACACGTCGCCCAGCCAGTTGAGCCGCTCGACCTGCGCGCCGTTGCTGAGATGGAACCGCGCCACCGGGTCGATCGGCTCGGTGCCGTCCTTCTCCTTTTCCAGCAGCAGGTAGCGGGCGCACAGGCGGCTCAGCGGCTTTTCCAGCGCCGCGGCCAGCTTGGCGTCCTTGTGCCAGTCGGGGGTTTCCAGCAGGGATTTGAGCGACCCCTTGGCACCGCGCTTGGCGCCTGCGGCGGTGCGCAGCGCCTCGTGCTCCGCGGCGGTCAGCAGGTTCGGCTCGCCCTCGGCCAGCTTGCGGTCCAGCCAGGCGCGGAAGCCGGGGATCGGCGACAGGGTGGAAAAGGTTTTCAGGTTGGGCAGTTCGTGCGACAGGACATCGACCACCCGCTTGATCAGGAAATTGCCCAGGCTGATGCCGCGCAAGCCGGTCTGGGCGTTGGTGATCGAATAGAAGATCGCGGTGTCGGCCTGGGTTGGGTCGTGATCGGGGGCGCTTTCGTCGAGCAGGGTCTGGATGCTGCCGGCCAGCCCGTTGACCAGCGCGATCTGGATGAAGATCAGCGGCTCGTCGGGCATGCTGGGATGGAAGAAGGCGAAGCAGCGGCGGTCGTTGCCCAGCCGGTTCTTCAGGTCGTCCCACGATTGGACCTCGTGAACCGCCTCGTAGGCGACCAGCTTTTCCAGCAGCGCGGCCGGCGAATGCCAGGTGATCCGCTCGAGGGTCAGCAGGCCGATGTCGAACAGCGCGGCCAGCAGCCGGCGCAGATCGGATTCCAGGCCGAGCAGATGGGGATCGCCACGGAGCTGGCCGAGCAGATCGGCCCGCAGGTCGACCAGGAACTTGAACCCCTCGGGCAGAGTGGTGAGCTGGGTCAGCAGCCGGGCGCGGCGCGAGATCAGCGCATCGTGCAGCCTGTTCTCGACCTTGACCCGTTCCGCCGGATCCTCGGCCGCCTCAGCGAAGGCGGCGATGGCCCGGTCGACGCGTTCGCGGTCGAGGCCGTAATTCTGCCCGAGAATGTGCAGGAACCGGCGCCGGCCGAGCGGCGACAGGCCGATATAGAGCCGGCCGAGATCGGCGGCGCGGGCGCGTGCCGAAACCTCGCCGCCGCGGCCCTCCAGGCACTCGTCGATCCGTTTGGTCAGCAGCCCGAAATCCTCGTCCGGCAGGTCGGGCCGCACGGTGGGACTGGTAATCCGGGCGCGCAGTGCAATGTCGCGCCACGCGATCCGGAGATTGGACAGGGTGCGTTCGAAAAGCGTCTCGGTGGCCGTCGCCGTCATGGTCCCGCCCTCGGCCGGGTCCTTAACCCCCAGGACCCACTGTGCAATTATGTCAGCAACGGGACGGCGATTCCAGGATTTATCCGATGCGCGTCGGCGCGGCAGGTCCGTCAACGCTGGGGCGATCATGGGGGCGATTGGCGGGCGGAAGCCGCGGGCGGGACTTGACTCCAGCGCGGGTTGGCGGTTCTTCGGCGGGGCGGCCCGGCCGCTCTCATTCGGAATTTCAAGACATGTCCGACAATCTCTACGATCTGTTCCTCTCCCGGTTTCCGGCCGATCGATCCGCGATGGTCATCGAAACCGAAGCCGGCCGGATCTGCAGCTATGCCGAGCTGGAAGCGGCATCGGGCCGGTATGCCGGGCTGCTCGCAAGGCTGGGGGTGGCACCGGGCGACCGGGTGGCGGTGCAGGTCGAGAAATCGCCCGAGGCGGTGTTCCTCTATCTCGCGTGTCTGCGCGCCGGGGCGGTCTATCTGCCGCTCAACACCGCCTATACGCGGAGTGAAATGGGCTATTTCCTGAGCGATGCCGAACCCAGGGTCGTGGTCTGCCGGCCGGAGGCCGAATCGGCGGTCGGCGAGATCGCCGCCCGCGCCGGCACGGCGCATGTTCTGACCCTGGATGCCCGAGGCGACGGCTCGCTGTCGGCCGCAGCGGCCGGGCTCGATCCCGATGTCCCCACGGTGCCCGTGGCAGCCGACGACCTCGCGGCGATCCTCTACACCTCGGGCACCACCGGCCGGTCAAAGGGTGCCATGCTGAGCCATCGCAATCTGGCGGCCAATGCGCTGACCCTGCACCGGATCTGGGGCTTCCGGCCGGACGACGTGCTGCTCCACGCCCTGCCGATCTACCACGTCCACGGCCTGTTCGTGGCGCTGCACTGCGTGCTGCTGAACGGCACGGGCATGATCTTCCTGCCGAAATTCGATGCCGGGGAGGCGCTGCGGAAGCTGCCGCGGGCGACCGTGCTGATGGGCGTGCCGACCTTCTACACCCGGCTGCTCGACCGGCCCGAACTGACCGCGGCGGCGTGCCGAAGGATGCGGCTGTTCATTTCCGGCTCGGCTCCGCTGCTCGAGGACACCTTTCGCCAGTTCGAGGCACGGACCGGGCACGCCATCCTGGAACGCTACGGCATGACCGAGACCGGCATGAACACCTCCAACCCGCTGGACGGCGAGCGGCGGCCGGGCACGGTCGGCCTGCCGCTCCCCGATGTCGAGCTGCGGATCGCCGATGACGAGGGCCGGCCGCTGCCGCAGGGCGAGACCGGCATGATCGAGGTGCGCGGCCCCAACGTGTTCCGCGGCTATTGGCGCCAGCCGGACAAGACCGCGGCGGAGTTCCGGTCCGACGGCTTCTTCATCACCGGCGATCTCGGCCGGATCGGCGCCGACGGTTATGTGACCATTCTCGGCCGCGGCAAGGATCTGATCATCACCGGCGGGTTCAACGTCTATCCCAAGGAGGTCGAGAGCCTGATTGATGCCCTGGACGGGATCGAGGACTCCGCGGTGATCGGCCTGCCCCACCCGGATTACGGCGAGGCGGTCGCCGCGGTGATCGCCCGCCGCCCCGGCCGCACCGAGCCGGACGCGGCGGCTGTGCTGAGGGCGCTGCGCGACGAGCTGGCCGGCTTCAAGCTGCCCAAGCGGATCGTGTTCGTCGACGAACTGCCGCGCAACGCCATGGGCAAGGTCCAGAAGGCCGCCCTGCGCGACGCCTATCGCGACAGCTTCGCCCCACCGGAGGATTGAACGATGCCCTTGGGCCTGTTGGGGCCTGGGGCCCATTGGCAAGACGAGCGCCGAACCGGTTACCCTGATGTGAGCCTATTGTCCGCGTCGGGCCAGCAACTCCTCGATCGTATCGATCAGGGTTTCCGCCTTGACCGGCTTGTGCAGCAGTTCCATGCCGCTGCCCTTCACTTCCCGGAGCCGGTTCGGAGAGGTGTCGCCGGTCAGGACGATGCCGGGGATGGTGTGCCCGGTTGCATTGCTGAGCCGGCGCAGCGCGTCGATACCGGTGGTGCCGCCGCCCAGCCGGTAATCGGTAACGACGACATCGGGCAGGCGCCCTTCCGCCTGCAGCCGCTTCACCGCACGATCCGCGCACTCGGCGCCGACGACGTGGTATCCGGCCGCCTCCAGCGCCATGCAGAGCGCGTCCAGCAGTTGAGGGTCGTCCTCGATCACCACGATCAGGGCCCGGTGCGGAGACGTCATGGGGTGCACCACATTGATTTCGGCGGACGGGGCTGCGATTGGCTGCCCCAGAGGTATGTCGACAATCTCGAACATCGACCCCCTGCCCGGTGCCGACCGCACGATAACCCGGTATCCCAGCAGCCGGGACAGCCGGTCCACGATCGCCAATCCCAGACCCAATCCCATGGCACCGTCGCCCGTCGGTTTGCCGAGCTGGTTGAACTCCCGGAAGATCTCGGTCAGATGCGCCTCCGCGATCCCCATGCCGGTATCCCAGACCTGGACCCTGAGGCTGGACCCCTGACGCCGGCAGCCCAGCAGAACGCGGCCAGCATTGGTGTATTTCACCGCATTGCTGACCAGATTGCGCAAGATCCGGTCCAACAGGCCGGGGTCGCTGTGGATCACAGCCTTGCAACGCACGGTGCGCAGCCTCAGGCCGCGCCGTTCGGCCTGAAGGCGGAACTCCTCGGTCAGGCGATCAAGGATGCCGGCGATCGGAACATCGGACTTCTTGACTTCAATGATGCCGGCATCAAGGCGGGAGATATCGAGCAGGGTGTTCAGCATGTCCTGCTGGGCATCGATCGTCCTGCCCATCCGCTCGACGAGCGGGGCCAGCGCCGGGTCGCGGTTGGACTTGGCCAGCAAAGTCTGGAACAACACCTGAGCCTGCAGGGGCTGGCGCAAGTCGTGGCTGGCCGCGGCCAGGAACCGGGTCTTCGCGGCATTCGCCCATTCCGCCTGCGCCTTGGCGGCCCGCAATGCCTCTTCGGCCAGCTTGCGCCCTCCGATGTCCTCCATCATTGGCAGGAAATAAAGCGGCCGGCCCGATGGATCGCGGATCAGTCGCACGTGCAGGTTGATCCAGACGATTCCGCCATCTTTGCGGATGTAACGTTTCTCCATAGTGTATTGGTCGATTTCGCCGGCCAACACCCGGCGGGCATTATCAACGTCCGTTTTCAGGTCGTCGGGATGGGTGATGTCGGGAAAGCCGATGGCCAGCAGTTCATCCTCGCCATAGCCGGTGATCCGGCACAGCTCGGCATTGACCCGCAGAAAGCGATAGTCCAGCGATACCATGGCGGCTCCGATCGGCGCCTGGTCGAAGGTCCGGCGGAAATTTCCCTCGCTCCGGCGCAGATCGTCTTCCGCCTTCTTCCGCTGGGTGATGTTCACCGCAGCGCAGGTGATCCCGATCACCCGCCCCTTGGGATCGCGCAACGGCTCGGCCGTCAAATCATAGGTCTGCATGCCCTGCGGAAACTGCAGATTGGCCTCGCGCCGGATGCCGATCCCGGTGGTCAGGACGCTTGCCTTCACGTCCGTAACCTCGCGGGCCGCATCCTCTCCGAGGATTTCGGCATCGGTGCGCCCGAGGATCCCGTCCAGCGGAATATCGGGTTCGGCATTATACACCCAGGTATAGCGCAGACTTGTATCTTGATTGAAAACGATGATCGGAGCGTTCGCCAATGCCGTGCGGAACCGCTCATGGCTCAGCCGCAGCTCCTCTTCAATGCGTTTGCGATCGGTGATGTCGAGCGCGATCCCGATCAGGCCGATCGCATTGCCGGTGTCATCGCGCCGGACCCGGGCGATGTTCTGGATCCACCGGATGCAGCCGTCCGGCCAGACCACCCGATATTCCATGTTGAGTTCCGACCCCGCGGCCAGCGCCTGCGCCCGTTTCCTCTGGGCCGCTGCACGATCCTCGGGGTGTACGGCGGTCAGCCACTTGGCATAGCAGGCCGGGACGCCGCCGGGCTCGAAGCCCAGGATGCGGTAATTCTCGTCGGACCACACGGACTGGCCGGTCCGGACATCCCATTCCCAGGCGCCGGCCTCTGCCGCTTCAAGGGTCAGGCGCAGCCGCTCCTCGGCCTTGCGCAACGCCTCTTCCGCCAGTGCCCGTTCGGTGACGTCGCGACTGATCACGACGACGCCCTCGATCTCTCCGGTATCGGTTTTCAACGGTGAATACTGAACCGCCAGGCATCGGCGCCCCATGGCCTGCAAATTGAACCATGTTTCATAGGCGATCTCTTCGCCGTCCAGGCAGCGATCGAGCTGCGGCTTCACCACGGTCTCGAATGTCTCGTGGCCCATCACCTCCGCGACATGCGAGCCGACGATCCGTTCGACCGGTATGCCGGTGCGGACGGAATAGGCCGGATTGACGAAACGATACCGGTAATCCGGGCCGACAATCGAAATGGCGTCGCCGGACTGGGTGACGACCCGCCCGACCAGGCCGGAGGCGAATTCCGGGCGCTTGCACGTGGCGACATCCGACAGGAGGAGGATGGCACCGATGATCCTCCGGTCATCGTCGCGGACCGGTGCCGCGCTGACGACGGCACCGCAAAACGTGTCGTCATGCGATGCGATCGCAGCCTGTCGGCCAACCATCGTCTCCCCGGACAACGCACGGGCCAGGATGTCGTTTTCCGGCAGTACTGGTTCGGCCTCGGTCGGCGGTGCATTGGAATGGCACGCTATCACCCGGACAGTCCGGCCCTGCTGAACGCACGGTGCACGTCGCCGCGCCTCGGCATTGATAAGCCATGGACGTTTATCCGCGTCACAAATGATGATGCCGCAGGCGGCCTGTTGAACGGCTTGTTGTATCGCCGCAAGATCAAACAGGGAGGCATCCATTGAGCTTGCATCCCTTCATAAAACGGGTGGAGAGCGAGCCGGGATTTGAAAAGCATATAGAGCCAGTATATGAAATACCCCTGTCACGAGGAAGGTTGAAGGCCTCCTCCCGCCCGAAAAAAGGATGGGTTCTGCCCAATCAATAAGTTTTCAGGGGCGGGACCTTGTCTCGTTGCCTTAATGCGTTCAGTCGTGGTTCGCTGCAAAAGGACCGCCGGTTCCTGAAAGGCACTACCTGCCGGTATTTCACCGCCGCGGCCCATCGTGGTCCAGGCGCCCGACTGTCCCGCGGGCCCGCAGCGAACCGGTCACGATGTCGCACCGGAGTTGCGGCGGAAATTCCTCAATCGGGTCATCGATCGCTCACAATTTCCGGCGATATCATTGTGGAAGGACTCAGACAGGAGCAACCCCATGCGGTTCAAGATCGTGTTGGCGGCGGTGATGGTGACGTTAGCGGCGTGCCAGACGGTGCAGGCCGAAATCGCCGCGCCCCGGGTCGCCGATCGGCCGATCGCCGCGCAACCCGCCGCGCCCCAGGGCAATTCCGTCGTGCGGGAGCGCCCCTCGGCCCGCCCGCCGGCACGGCCCCAGCCGATTGCGGCGGTGACCCTGCAAATGATCTTCAAGGGCTGCACGGTCGAGGAGATCGCCGCTGTCACCGATGCCTTCGGTCGTGCGGCGCCGCTGGTGGATCGGGCGATCGCACTGATCCAGCGGGAACCGGGTCACGCCAATTATGCCATGTGGTTCGGCAATTCGCGGACCAAGGATGTGCTCAGCGTCTACAGCGCGATCGCCGAGCGGTTCCGGTCGCGCGAAACCCTGCAGATCCATTGCAATACCCAGCCGATCTGTGCCGGCGGCACTTTCGCCTACACCTCGGGCGGCCGCCTCGGGTCCAGCGGTCCCGCGATCATGGGGTTCTGCCAGCGCTTCTTCAACGCTGCGAATGACGGGTTCGACTCGCGCCCCGGCACAGTGGTGCACGAGATGAGCCACCTGGCAGCCAACACCGTGGACATCGTCTACGGCCCCTCAGGCGCCCGCCGGCTGGCGGCCAAACAGCCGGTCGACGCATCGCGCAACGCCGACAACATCGAGTATTTCATCGAGACCCTGCCGTGACCGGCGGGACCGGCTTCTCGACCATCATCACCTTCGACATGAAGGCCAGGTCGATGGCGCCCGGCCGCAGCCCCGCCGCCTCGAACAGCGCCGGCAGGTCCTGACGGATATAGTCGGCGTAGTAGGGTTCGTGATAGGCGTTCGGGAAGTAACGCAGGATGCTGTCATAAACGGTCCGGTCGCCTTCCTGAAGACTGTCGATAAACACCAGACGGCCGCCCGGCTTCAGCACCCGCGCAATTTCCGCGGCAACTTGATGGCGCACCTTGCGCGGCAATTCATGAAAAACATAGATGCAGGTGACGAGATCCTGGCTGGCATCTGCCGCCGGGATCGCCTCGGCCGCGGCCAGCGCGAAATAGGTTCGCGAAAACGGCGCCAGCCGCCGTCGCGCCTCCGCCAGATAGGCAGGCGACAGGTCCAGCGCCGTCACCTGAAGCCGGGGCCAGTTGTCCTTGACGAAAGTAAGGAACTGGCCAGTGCCGCAGCCGAGATCGAGCAGCCGCACCCGGTCCTGGCGCCGGCTGCGAAGGTAGTCGGCGATGTAAACCAAACCCTGTCGCCGCATCGCATCGGCGCCGCCGGCGAACAGGATTTCGACCTGCTGATCGTACAGCCGGGCCGAGTGCTCCGACAGGTACCCGTCGGTCTGGTAATGGAAGTTCTGGACGTAATAGCGCGGCAGCTTCGGCGTGCCGGGCGGCGGTTCGCGGAACACCTCGGCGTTGCCGCGCCGTTGGCGCCGCTGGTTCACCGCCGACAGTTCGCGGAAATAGGCAACGGCATTGGCCAGCAGCCGGCCGGGCGGCTGGACAATATCGTGCGGCAGCCGGTAATGGCCGGCGGCGATATTGGACCAGTCACGCGCCATCAACTCGGCCAGTTCGCGCAGGATCGCCAACCCGTCGGGTACCTGCACGCGCTCCTCGCTCCTCGGCATGGTTGAGATCGACAGTCGCGACGACAGCATCTGCTGGCCGAAAAACCACCCGATGCGGGCCGTCTGCGACAGGGCATGGGCCATTGCTTGGATCGGTGTCGCCATCGTCAATGTCTTGTTCCCTGACCGGGTGTTGGGGACGTTACGACCGGGAAATAGCGCGCCCGGTCGAACCTGAAAGGCCGGGCCGCACAAGCCGGGCGGACCTGCCCTCGCCGGTGGCCGACAACGCCCTTCCCTTTCGGCTGAGTGACGCTTGGATAAGAGAAGAAATGCTATCAATGGATGCCGGTCGGGCTGAAAACTATTGCACCATGGTAAAAGAATCCGGGAAGATCGGCGCAATCGCCTCTGTTTGATTCGTCTAGTTTCCCAGGCCTGTTCGGGATTGTGCGAATTGCCCGCATGGAGGGGGTGGACGGATCGGGCAGACCCGCAATATTTCTGGGAATGACTTTGATTTTGGCAGTCGGATTCGAAGAATGGTGCTTGCGCAGTTCGGTTTGACGGTCGATCCGTTCCGCATCACGCCGGACGTTCGGTTCGTCTACCCGCATCCGGCCTTCGACCGGTCATTGACCGCGATCGAGTCGCATGTGCTCGGCCGCCGGGGGATGCTGCTGCTTCTGGGCGAATCCGGGACCGGCAAGACGGTGCTGATCCAGCAGTTGAAAGCCCGGCTCCAGACGCAGGGCTGTCTCGTGTTCGATCACGCCTATCCCGAACCGTCTTTCGACGAATGGCTGAGCGTGCTGTGCGAGACCGCCAAGGTGCCCGGCTCGGCGGGCGACCGAAAGGCGGCGATTGGCGGGCTGGCGGAAATGCTGATCAACCGATTCGCCCAGGGCGGCACCGCAGTGGTCCTGATCGACGAGGCGCATGCGTTGAGCGACGAGGTGCTGCGCGAGATGCCGGCGCTCGCCGGTCTCAGGATGGGCGACCGCCGCCTGATTCAGTTCGTGCTGTCCAGCGGTCCGGCGCTCGAACGGCGGTTTCGCGGGCCCGAGGCGGTGCGGCGCTTCGGTGAGCCGACTTGCGTCCGGCTGTCCCCGCTGGCCGAGACCGACATTGCTTCCTATATCGCGCACCGCCTGTTTGTGGCCGGCCATGCCGGAGACGCTCCGTTCTCCCCGGCGGCGATCGGGCGGATCGCCGAATGGTCGCGCGGGGTTCCCGCCCTCATCAATCGGCTCTGCAACACGGCGCTGGTGCTGGGCAGCATCGAGTCGTTGAAGGTCATTCCGGGCGAGATCATCGACCAGGCGGCAGAGCAGTGCGCGCTGGAACCACCACCCGGCACCGCGCCCCGTCGGGCGGCGGCTCCGGCCGGCTCGCCGGCATCGGAGCCGATGACAGCGGAGATATTGACGGACGCGCCCTGGCCGGAGGAATTCGAGTCGCTCGACCGGCATTTACCGGTCACGGTTGCAGCGTCGGAGGACTCGCGCGATTTCCTGGCACCGCGCATCGTGGCTCCCTTGCGGCATCCCGTCCTCAAACCCGTGCCGCGTGTAGTCGATGTCGGGCGGTCGCACCTGTCGCGACCGCCTGCTGGCAGCCGTGGGACTTGGCTTCTCTGGGGCGTCCCGACGCTGCTGGCAGGGGCGTTCGCGGCGGGGGTGATGTTCAGCGTCTGGATGGGCCCGAACGCGGGGGCGCATCCGGCAGCCGGGCGTCCGGAAGCGGACCGGGCGGGGATCGACAATGACCGCCCGACCCTTTTCCCGCCGGCCGATTCGCAGTCTTCGATTGCCGCTCTTCCGTCTGCGACGTCCGACCGGCAAGCGGCGGTGCTGGCTGGACCGCTTGCCGCAGAGTTGCGGTTTCGCGCCCCGGTCGCGGCTGCCCCGGCGCTTGGCGCCGACGGCCGCGATGGCTGGATCGTGCCGCCGGCGCCGTTCGTGGAGGCGGAACTGCCGCTTCCGGAAACGCTTGATGATGCCGGCACCGGCGGAGCGCCGGCTGCGACCGGCCGGTCGGGCGACAGCCGGCTTGAGGCGCAGCGGCGGCGCCTGGTAAGGGCGCTCCGGGCCGCCCAGGCGCAGGGCATCCCCACCGAGGGCCTGGAGCAGCGTCTACACATGCTTGATCGCCAGATGCGGGGATCACCTGGCCGGCGCCGGGCGGCCGATGACTCCCCGCCGCGGACGGCGCCCTCCGCCTCGCCCTGGCTGAACGGCAATCCGGACGCGCAATGGGGGGCGATGAACGGTTCGCCCGCGGGCGGGGGAACGGTCGCGGTACCGCGCGACCTGCTCGGGCGAGGGCATATCGGCACCTTGCCCGGCACGACCACTCTGAATGGCGCGCCGGACGGCTCGCCCTCCCGGAACTGGGTTGACATGAATGCCGGCGGCCAGCCGGTCACCGGCTTCGGGATGCCGGGCCCCGACCCGGGCGGTTCGGTCGGCGTCGGCATGCCGATCGACCTCATCGGCCGGCCGGGCACGGGCGGCAATGGCGGTCCCCGGATGCCGATCGATCTGATTGGCCGTCCTTCGGGCGACCAGTCCTCGATTGGTGGGGACGGCCAGTTCGGCGCGCTCAACTCTCAGATCGGCCAAGGTCCCGACCGCCCCCGCCCCGGCGATCTTGACGCCGGCACGACCGGAACCGCACCGGGACCCGGCAGGGCGGCCATCGGCCATCCTCGTTGAGGATAGGCAGAGGCAGGTTGGGCGGATTGGAGCAAGGCCGGGACGCTTGGTTGCGCCGGACCGGCGCTGCAAGCCCGGCCGCCAGTCCGCACAACATGTTTACGCGGACTGGCGGCCAGCGGGCGGGATCGGGTCCCGGTCAGGCGACCGGGCGCTTGAGGGCCGGGTTCGGCACCGCCGGCTTCTTCGACCAGTCATAGAAGCCCTTGCCGGTCTTTCGGCCGAGATAGCCGAGCTGGACCAGCCGGGTCAGGGTGTGCGGGGTCGAGGTGTATTGCTGCCGCACGTCTTCATAGATGTTCTTGGCCATGGCGAGGACCACGTCCAGGCCGATATAGTCGGCCAACTGGAACGGTCCCATCGGGTGACCGGCGCCCAGCCGCATCGCCTTGTCGATCGCGTCGATCGTGCCGGTGCCGGTTTCCAGCAGGCGGATGGCGTTGAGCATGTAAGGGGTCAGCAGCCGGTTGACGATGAAGCCGGTGGTATCCTGCACCACCACCGGGTCCTTGCCGATCACCTTGCAGAACTCCTCCAGCCGGTCGATCGTCTCTTCCGAGGTCTCGAAGGCGTGGATGATCTCGACCAGTTGCATGACCGGGGCCGGGTTGAAGAAATGCAGCCCGGCGATCCGGTCCCGTATCTTGCATGGCGCCATCAGCGCGGTGACCGACAGGGTCGAGGTGTTGGTCGCGATGATGGTGTCGGGAGAGACGATATCCTCAAGGCGCTTGAACAGCGCCATCTTGGTATCGACGTCCTCAATGATCGATTCGACAATCAGTTGGCATTCGCTAACCGCCGACTCATCGGAGGTGAAGCTGGTGAGGTCCAGGATCTGGTCACGCATGGCGGCGTCCATCTTGCCGCGTTCGACCGACTGGCCAAGGCTCTTTTCCAGCCCGGCCCTGATCCGGTCAACGGGTCCCGGCGTCGCCTTCACCGCGATCGTTCGGAACCCGGCCTGCGCGGCGACCTGGGCCACGCCGACACCCATGGTGCCGCAGCCCATGACGCCGACCGTTTGGATTCTCATCAACCCGCCCTTAATTCCGGCCTTGCTATCGATAGTCAGTGTCATCTCTCTGCTCTTGAGTCCTAGTGTTGAATACGAAAGATCGCTACAAGCTGGGTGGGATAACGGACATTTCCTTTCCGTTTCATAGCCAGAGTTTCGCAGTGCAGCAAGCATTTTTTGCAATGCGGCATTGCTGCAACCCAAAGCCGGTGCTGGTCGAGGGAGATTAAATTTACGCGATGCCGTTGCAATGGCGGCGGCGCTGTGCTTCCGTTTCGCGCGTTTTCGCCACTATCCGAGGATCGCCCATCATGAGTTCGTTCAAGACCCTCGACGACATTGACGTCGCCGGCAAAACCGTTCTGGTCCGCGGCGATCTGAACGTCCCGGTCAAGGACGGCCAGGTCACCGACAGCACCCGCCTCGATCGCCTCGCGCCGACCGTGCTCGAATTGGCCGACAAGGGCGCCAAGGTCGTGATCATGTCGCATTTCGGCCGGCCGAAGGGCGGGCCCGACCCGAAGAATTCGCTCAAACAGGTGGTGCCGGCGCTGGAAACCGCGCTGGGCGGCCGCAAGGTGGCGTTTGCCGAGGATTGCATTGGCCCAGCCGCCGAAGGTGCGGTCAAGGCGCTGCAACCGGGCGGGATCCTGCTGCTCGACAATCTCCGCTTCCATGCGGAAGAGGAGAAGAACGACATCGGCTTCGCCAAGCAGCTCGCTTCGCTGGGCGACGTCTATGTCAACGACGCCTTCGCCTCGGCCCACCGCGCCCATGCCTCGACCGAGGCGATCGCGCGGCTGCTGCCCGCGGCGGCCGGCCGGCTGATGCAGGCCGAACTGGTGGCGCTGGGCAAGGCGCTGGAGCATCCGGAGCGCCCGGTCGCGGCGGTGGTCGGCGGTGCCAAGATCTCGACCAAGCTCGACCTGCTCGGCAACATGGTCCAGAAGGTCGATATCTTGGTGCTGGGCGGCGGCATGGCCAACACCTTCCTGGTCGCCGGCGGCAAGGATCTGGGCAAGAGCCTGGCCGAGAAGGACATGGCCGAGGCCGCGCGCGAGATCATGGAGAAGGCCAAGGCCTCGGGCTGCGAAATCGTGCTGCCGACCGATGGCGTGATCGCCGCCGAGTTCAAGGCCGGCGCGCCCAGCCAGACGGTCAGCGTCGATTCAGTCCCGGCGGACCAGATGGTCCTGGACGTCGGCCCGGCCAGCGTCGATCTGATCAAGCAGCGGATCGCCGGGGCCAAGACCGTGGTATGGAACGGCCCGCTGGGCGCATTCGAGATCGAGCCGTTCGACAGCGGCACCAACGCGGTGGCGCAATACGCCGCCGAGCTGACCAGCCAGGGCAAGCTGCTGAGCGTGGCCGGCGGCGGCGACACCGTGTCGGCGCTGGAGCATGCCGGCGTGGCCGACAAGTTCACCTATATCTCGACCGCAGGCGGCGCCTTCCTCGAATGGCTCGAGGGCAAGGAACTGCCGGGCGTCGCGGCGCTGAAGCAGTAAGGGTCGCGCCGCCGTCCGGTGCCGCACGGCGGCACCGAATGGCTCGGCACCATCGTTCTCGAACGGCCGATCCGTCCCGGATCGGCCGTCCTGTTGTTGGACGGTCGGCGATCCACCGATGGATGGGCCGATTGCAAGGTGTTCGGCCTGTTGCCGCTAAGCTTGGCCTTCGTGTCGCTGCGGGTGTCGGCGATGATGCGGCGAGCTTCCGGCGGCCGGCGAAAACTGTGGTTGGCCGGGGAACTTCAGGGCAGCGCGCACGGTTTTGTTCGATGGACCACTCTCGTCGCGCAAGCAGATCACCGACCCGCACGGGCCGGCCTTCTTCTGCACGGGGCGGAAAAGCGGCAAACCGACAGGAGGACGATCCCCATGGCCACCCAGGCAACAGCCTTCACCGACTGGCGCCGAGTGCTGTTCCTCGATGCCCCGGCCCTGCTGATTTCAGCCGGGATTTCGAGCCGTTTCCTGAGATTCGGCAATTTCGTGCTGGATACCTTGGCGTTTCTCGGCACCTACTACGCGGTCGAGAACACCATCAAGGCGATCGGCGGCTGGCTGTTCGGCCGCTTCCGCCGGACCGCCTGAGCCGCCCGCCATCGCGCCCGGACCGGGCTGCCCGGTCCGGTTCGAGCCGGGTCCATGCGCCACGGCGGCGACAGCCCCTCCTGCTCCGGTTCCGACACCGGGTTGCCGCCGGGAACGCCCAGCCGGGCGTCGCGGGTTTCGCGGGTCGCACTTGGCCGTAATGGGTTCGTTCAATTCGCGGATTCCGGCTGGCGGGGCGCAGAAGCCGTTGCGTGGCTTGATCGCGCGCCGGCCCATAATGATCCGAATCATTTACCAAAGGCGCTCGGTGAAAATGGCCGTCGCCGTTCATCCATGTTTTTCAATGGCGTCAGCGCTACCCAATGGATTTGGCCAGGGAAGAAAGGGATAGGCCAAACCTGTGCCGGCAAGGCCGCAATCTGGTATGGTGATCCCGCCGCCTTTCTCCGCCCCTTCAGGATTCCAGCCAGGACATGACCGCCGACACTCGAATCGAAGGGCCGGCGCGTCCGATCGGACCGCTCGCCCGGCTGGCCATCGAGGCCGGGCCGCTGGTGGCGTTCTTCGTCGCCAACCGATACGACGGAATCATGACCGGCACCGCCGTGTTCATGGTTGCAACCACGATTTCGGTGCTGATCTCGCGGCGGTTCGAGCGGCGTTGGCCGGTCATGCCGCTGGTGAGCTGCGGCTTCGTGCTGCTGTTCGGCGGGCTGACTCTGGCGCTCGACGACGATCTGTTCATCAAGCTCAAACCCACGGTGGTCAATCTGCTGTTCGCGGCGGTGCTGTTCACCGGCCTGGCGCTGCGCCGCAGCCTGCTGAGATTGCTGATGGGCAGCATGCTCAGCCTGACCGACGAGGGATGGCGGCGGCTGACCTGGCGCTGGGCCTGCTTCTTCGTGATCCTGGCCGCACTCAACGAGGTGGTGTGGCGCAGCTTTTCGACCGATGTCTGGGTCGATTTCAAGGTGTTCGGCCTGATGCCCCTGACCATCGCCTTCGCCCTGGCCCAGTTGCCGCTGATCGTGAAACACCAACGGGCGCATGACTAGTGGCGCTTCATTTCCGGCCGCGGTTCAGTCCTTCGATCTTTCCTCCGGTTTTTCAACCGGCTCGACGTTTTCGGCGCCCGCGCGGGTGCCGCCGAAGCGGTCGGCGCCGCCGGCTTCCGGGGTGCCGGGCTTCTTGCGGTTGCCGGTGTTCTGCTGGTCGTCGGTATGTTCGACGGTCTGCTCGGTATGGGGTTGTTTCATTTCGCCCTCTCTGACGTCTGTACCTCCCTGACATGTGCGGTTGACCGCCCGCCGGTCGGCTCATGCCGGATCCAACCGTCGAGACGGGTATTCGGTTCCGCACCGCAAGCGAGGCGCCCCGCCCCCGTCGGCGCTTCTGAACCCATACTCGGATTAAGTGATTCTTCGTCATTTGCGGTTAACAGTATTACGCTGGACAGTGATCGGCAGAACTTAAGCTCTGCCGTCGCCGGAATATTAGCTTAACGAATGACCGCCCAGGATCATCATGATGTCGCCCTGGCTTGTCCCGTCGCTTTCCGGTGCAATGGTGGCTTCTCTGGTTCTGGCGGGAGTCTATGTCTACCTGTACTTTGAAAAGGGTGGAGCGGATCTGCGGCTCTGGACGGCAGCCTGGTCGATCTATTGCGTCCGGTCGGCGCTCATGCTGGCGGCCATTGCCCAACCCGACATGGCGGGCGTGCTCGACAGTTTGGCCCGCTGGGTCGATCTGGCCGCGGTGCTGCTGCTGCTGGCCGGCTCGAATCACTTCTTTGATCGGCCGGTCTTCGCCCGCGAATGGATCGCGGCGGCGATCGTCGCAGCGGTGTGGTTTCCGGGCGGAACCATCGCCGGGCTGGATTTCCTGTGGGTGAACCTGCCGGTGTTCGGCTTCGAGGCGGCGGTCTTCCTGTGGACCGGATGGCTGTTCCTGCACCCCTGCCGGAGCCGTACCCCGGCCCATTGCATAGTCGGCGCGGGCTTCATCCTGTGGGGCCTGCTCAAGGCCAATTTCCCGTTCCTCGGCAATCAGCCCGACGTGGCGCCCTGGGGCTTCATGCTGAGTGCGGTGTTCACCCTGGTCGTCGCGATCGGCACCGTGCTGGTCTTTTTCGAGCGCTCCGAACGGCAATTGAAGCTGCGGGAAGCCGATTACCGCGAGCGGTTCAACGGTACCCAGGCGGTCGAGCTGGTGATCGATCCGGCCGACGGGTCGATCGTCGATGCCAATCCGGCCGCTGCGGCCTATTACGGCTACCCGATCGACCGGCTGTGCCGAATGAACATCTCGGCGATCAACACCATGCCGCGCGAGGAGCTGGCGGCGGAAATGCGGTCGGCCGTGGCGCAGCACCGGCTGTTCTTCAATTTCCGACACCGGTTGGCCTCCGGCGAGATTCGGGATGTCGAGGTCTATACCAGCCCGATCCAGCTCGATGGGCGACCAGTGCTGTTCTCGATCATCCACGACATCACCAAACGGCGACAGACCGAGCGGCAGTTGCGGGCGGCGACGATCGACGCTCAGCGCGCGAATCGGGCCAAGAGCGAGTTCCTGGCCAGCATGAGCCATGAGTTGCGCACGCCGCTCAACGCGATCATCGGGTTCTCCGAAATCATTCGCGATCAGATGTTCGGCCCCGCCGGACATCCGAAGTATCCCGAATATGCCGGCGGCATCCGGTCGAGCGCGGGGCATCTGCTGTCGCTGATCGACGGCATTCTCGACATGTCGAAGATCGAGGCAGGCCATCGCGAGATCGTCGAGGAGAGCCTCGACCTGACGGTGGTGGTGGCGGACTGCCTGGCATTGGTCGGTCCGTTGGCGACCGGCAGCCGGATCACCATGGCGGTGCACTTGTCCCAGCCGCTGCCGCTGCTTCGGGCCGATCGCCGTGCAGTCATCCAGGTTTTGCTCAACCTGATGACCAACGCCATCAAGTTTTCGCAGCCCGGCGGGCAGGTCGCGATTGCTGCGCGCGCCGGCAGCATGCGGGCAGAGGGCGGGGCTGGAGGCGAAACAGGGATCGAAATCGTGGTGACCGATCGCGGTGCCGGCATCACGCCGGATGCCCTGGCCCATGTCTTCGAGCCCTTCTACAGCAAGTCCCCAATGCTCGCCCGGCCGCATCAGGGGACCGGGCTGGGCCTGGCGATCAGCCGGCATCTGATGGAGATGCATGGCGGGACCCTGGTCCTTGAAAGCGTTCAGGGGGCGGGCACCACGGCGACCGCCCGGTTCCCGGAGGAACGGTCGCTTTCAATCATCCGGGCGCAGTCCGCCGCCTGATCCGGCCCACCGCCCGGCGACGATCACCATCCTGTTCAAACGATGATCGAGTCACGGCGTGAGCCGTGGCGCCGTCGATTTCGGCGGCCGCTCTGATTCGGTGTGGATCGGCACCGCCGCTGGAACCAAAGATGCCGGCAAACCGTTCACTATTGCCCGATCCGGAGGTGCTCTTCCGATGGTTTGGGGGCGTCGGGCGCGCAAACGGGTGCGGCCGGCGGAGACTTGGCGACTGGCGGCGGCCTCGCGAGCCGCCGCGCCCTCGATCATGACGAGAGGACTCCATGCAACGCATCATCGCATTCGGCTTCGCCCTTGCCCTTGCCGCCGGCATCGGGTTGGCTCCTTCCAGCGGCAAATCCCAGGACGACAGCCGTTTCGTCCGCATCGGCACGGGTGGGGTCACCGGCGTCTACTATCCGGTGGGCGGTGCCATTCAGCGCCTCGTCAACCGGAATCGTGACGAGCACGGAATCCGTGTCGCGGTCGAAAGCACCGGCGGTTCGGTGTTCAACCTCAATGCCATCCGCCAGGGCCAGCTCGAGTTGGGGATCAGCCAGTCCGATCAGGAATATTTCGCCTATCAGGGCGAAGGCGCCTTCGCCGACAGCGGACCCAACGAGGATTTGCGCACGGTGTTCGGTCTGCACGGCGAGCCGCTGACCGTCGTTGCGCGGCGCGATTCCGGGATCGAGCGGTTCGAGGACCTGCCCGGACACCGGGTCAACATCGGCAATCCCGGTTCCGGCCAGCGCGCCACCATGGAACTGCTGATGGACGCGTATGGCTGGGACCGCAGCGCGTTCAGCCAGGTGTCGGAGTTGCAGTCCTCCGAACAGGCGCAGGCGTTGTGCGACAACAATGTCGACGCCATCGTGTTCGTGGTCGGCCATCCCAACGGCTCGATCCAGGAGGCAACGACCTCCTGCGACTCCGTGCTGGTCACGGTGCAGAGCCCGATCATCGACGAACTGGTTGAGACCTACCCCTATTACACCTATTCGACGATACCCGGGAGCATGTATGCCGGCAATCCCGAAGACGTTACGACCTTCGGCCCGCGGGCGGTGCTGGTCAGCTCGACGCAGGTGCCGGACGAGGTGATCTACCAGATCACCAAGACCGTGTTCGACAATTTCGACAGTTTCCGCCGCCTGCACCCGGCCTTCGCCACGCTCGACCCGCAGGAGATGGCGACCGAGGGCCTGGCGGCGCCGCTCCACGAAGGCGCCGCCCGGTATTTCCGGGAGGAAGGCCTGCTGCAGGAGGGTGAGACCACCGATCAGAGCGGCGGCTGATCGTTCGCCGTCCGAAGGAGACGGGGACCGGCCGGATTCGGCCCGGCCGGTCCCGGTTTCTCGCGAAACGATCCTGCCCAAACCAGGATTCACGACATGGCCAAGAGCAGCACGAGCGCTTCCGGCACGGATCTTCAGGACCTGGTCGCGACCACCGAGACCGGCGGCCTGACAATCCGGCCGTCGCGCGGCTGCTGGTCTACGTCGCCGTGGCGTGGTCGGTGTTCCAGCTCTGGATCGCCTCGCCGCTGCCCTTCCTGCTCGGTGTTTTCATCGTCAATGATGCCCAGGCCCGCTCGATCCATCTGGCCTTCGCGGTGTTCCTGGCATTTCTGGCCTACCCCGCGCTGCGGCGGTCACCGCGGCGCCATGTCCCAATCCAGGACTGGATACTGGCGCTGGCCGGAGCGTTCTGCGCCGGCTATCGCTTCCTGTTCTACGAGGCGCTGGCGACCCGGCCGGGCCTGCCGACCGAGCTCGACATCATCGCCTCGGCGGCGGGGCTGGTCCTGCTGCTGGAGGCGACCCGGCGCTCGCTGGGGCCGGCGCTGGCCGCCCTGGCCATCCTGTTCCTGGCCTATGTCTTCTTCGGCAACGCCACCTGGCTGCCCGACATGATTCGCTATCCCGGCGCCGACCTGAACCGCGCCATGGATCACATGTGGCTGAGCGACCAGGGCGTGTTCGGCATCGCGCTGGGCGTCTCCACGCGCTTCGTGTTCCTGTTCGTGCTGTTCGGCGCCCTGCTGGACAAGGGCGGGGCAGGCAACTATTTCATAAAATTGGTTTTTTCGCTGCTCGGTCATCTCCGCGGCGGGCCCGCCAAAGCGGCGGTGGTGGCCTCGGGCATGACCGGCCTGATCTCCGGCTCCTCGATCGCCAACGTCGTGACCACCGGAACCTTCACCGTGCCGCTGATGAAGCGGGTGGGCTTTTCCGCCGAGAAGGCCGGCGCGGTCGAGGTTGCCAGCTCGGTCAACGGCCAGATCATGCCGCCGGTGATGGGCGCCGCGGCCTTCCTGATGGTCGAATATGTCGGCATTCCCTATATTGACGTGATCCGCCACGCCCTGCTGCCGGCGGTGATCTCCTACATCGCGCTGCTTTACATCGTGCATCTGGAGGCGGTGAAGAGCGGCATGCAGGGCCTGCCCAAGCCGGTCACGCGACCCTGGTACATGACGCTGGTCAATGCCGGCATCGTGATCGCCAGCCTGGTGATCTTTGCCGCACTCGCCTTCTATGCCATCGCCTTCGTCCGGTCGCTGCTCGGCCCCTCGGCGATCTGGGTGATCGCCGCCTTCCTTCTCGGCGGCTACGTCGCGCTGGTCTGGTACGCTGCGCAAGTGCCCGAGCTCGAGCTGGACGATCCCAACGCCCCGATCGTCCACATGCCGGAGACCGCGCCGGTGCTGAAATCTGGGCTGCATTTCCTGCTGCCGATCGTGGTGCTGGTCTGGACGCTGATGGTCGAGCGGCTGTCGCCCGGGCTGTCGGCGTTCTGGGCCACCAGCTTCATGATCTTCATTCTGCTGACCCAGCGGCCGCTGTTCGCCTTCTTTCGCGGCCACGGGCAATACGGCGCAGCGTTCCGGCGCGGCGGCATCGAGCTGTTCGACGGGCTGGTCGCCGGGGCGCGCAACATGATCGGCATCGGCGTCGCCACCGCCACCGCCGGGATCATCGTCGGCACGGTGACTCTGACCGGCGTCGGGCTGGTGATGGCCAATTTCGTCGAGTACCTGTCGGGCGGCAATCTGATGCTGATGCTGGTGCTGGTCGCGCTGCTCAGCCTGATTCTCGGCATGGGGCTGCCGACCACCGCCAACTACATCGTCGTGTCGGCGCTGATGGCACCGGTGGTGGTCGCGCTGGGCGCCCAGAGCGGCCTGATCGTGCCGCTGATCGCGGTGCATCTGTTCGTGTTCTATTTCGGCATCATGGCCGATGTCACGCCGCCGGTCGGCCTGGCTTCCTACGCGGCGGCCGGCATCGCCCGCTGCGACCCGATCCG
>CAZTNV010000021.1:0-25128 GCA_964615535.1 uncultured Mycobacteriaceae bacterium
TGCGGCGCCGATCCGGTTCGGTTGCAGCACCTGCATTAGCTGGATAGGGAAATAGTTGCAAAATATAATTACTAAAGTCAATATGAATCAATGTGCCGATAAAATAAAACAGTCGTAAAAATGATGCCAATCCGTCCGCCGGTACTGAGAACAATCGACGCAATGATCCATAGTTCCCACGAAGAAAGAGCCATGAAGAAAAAATCTTGATACTGACGACTATTTCCTGTTTTCGGATGGGCGGCATAATGCCCCTTGGCGGCCGGGGACGGCTTCTGGTTTCCGCACCTGCCACCGCGGGTGGTCTCGGCTTAGCCGGGGAAGAGCGCGGCGGGCGGCGGCCGGCACCGGGCACGCGCCCGGCGCGGAACCGCCGCCGCGGGCGATCAGGAAATCCGCACGACCAGAGCGTAGGGCTGCGGCTGGACGGTCCGGTAGGCCTGCACCACCACCTCGACCTCGCCGGCGGGGATGTCCGGCCAGATCACCTGCTCGACATTGTTGGCGCGGTCGAACGCCTGCGAGGAGGACGGCATGTTGCCGTGCCATTCCCGACCGCCGGCGCGGACGATCAGGTCGAGATCGTTCTGCAGCACCTCGCCCGGCAGATCGGTCCACACCAGCGTCGCCTTCAGCGTCCGGCCCGCCGCAGCCACCGGGTGCATGGTGACGGTCCGCTCGCCGGTGTTCAGCGCCCGGTCCTCGTCGACGAAGTCCACCGTCTCGTCCGGCCGGTACGGCCCCACCGTCGCCGCCAGATCGACCCTGCCGAAACCCTGGGAACCGTTCGGGGCCGGCTCCAGCTCGGGCGCCACGAACTGGTCGGGGATCAGGCCGGCGCCGTTGATCAGCATGGCCTTGACCAGCGCCGCGCCCGGTTGCGTCACGCCGCGCGCCTGCAGGAACTGGCGGATCACCGCCGCGCAGCCGGCGACCAGCGGCGTGGCCATGCTGGTGCCGCCGTCGAAGACGTATAGCGGATCGGCCGAGTCGGCCCAGACCCGGCCGGTGGCGATCCGGGAACGGGCCGACAGGATGGCCGTGCCCGGCGCCACCACGTCGGGCTTGATGCGGTTGCCGGCGGCCGGCCCGCGGCTGCTGAAGGCCGCCGTGCCGTCGGGATTGTCGGCAACCTGGTCGCCGTGGATGGGATCGACCGGGAACTTCCAGCCCCACCATTCGCCGTACAGCAGCGGCGCATTGGCGTCCGGGAAGCCCGGACGCAGGCTCTCGGTGGCGCCGACCGTGATGCAGTTGCGGGCGCTGCCCGGCGCCTCGAGCGAACCCGGATCGACCACGCCGCGCCGCTGGCGGTCGGCGCCATCATTGCCGGCGGCGAAGCAGACCACCAGGTCGCGGTGAGTCCAGACGAAATCGTCCACTTCCAGGCAGTGGGCGGTGTAGCCGCCCTGCACCGCGCTGCCCCAGGAATTGGTGTGGATGCGGGCGCCGTCCCGGGCGTAGGGCGGCTCGAACAGATCGTGGAGATCGTCGGGCAGGCCGCCCAGCGAGCCGTCCGCCGCGAGGATCGACTGCAGCACCAGACCGGCCCTGGGCGCGGTCCCGCGGATCGCGGTGTTGAGGATTTGCGACTGGCCGTCGCCCAGCGCCGAGCCGGCGACGTGCGTGCCGTGGCCGTTGGGATCGCTGGCCGTGCTCCGCCCCAGGGCATAGAGTTTCAGCACCCGGCCGGTGAAGGCGGGATGCACGTCGGCGGTCGATCCGGTGTCGAAGCCGGTGTCGCAGACCGCGATGACCTGTCCTTCGCCCTGCAACGAGGTCGCGGCATGGACCACGTCCGCCTTGAGGATCTCGCAGGCGACCGAATTGGCGAGCTGGGGCGGAACATAGGGTTCTATGCTGCGCACCTGGTCGATGGCGGCTAGGTCGGGCAGGCGCCGGCGCTCGACCGTCAGCCTGATCTTGTGGCGGCCGGGTTTCAGTTCGGCCGGATCCAGGCCGGCGGCGGCGGCCAGCCGGGCCCGCACGCCTTCCGGTTCGGCATGCCGGTGCAGCACGACGTCCACCGTCACCCGGTCGGTCGATCCCAGCAACGCGCGCGTCGACGGCAGGGAGAGCAGGCTGGCGACGCCGCCGACCGGCACCTCCGAGCGCAGCGACGCGGCGATCTTGAAATCGCGCAGATAGGGATTTGCCCAGCTCACAAAGGGCAACGACCGGATCTCGTCCAGGGCGGCGGGCGGGTAGTGGCATATGTAGGTATTTTCCGGAACGTATTCGACGATGGTGGCGCCGAGCTTCTCGAGCCCGGCCTGCTGCTCCTGGTCGATCGGCGCGCTGGTCTGGACGAGGATGTAATCGGACGACGCGCTGTCGGTGCTGAACAGTCTGGCGCGGGACAACGCCGCTCCATTGGTCGCCGGGTCGATCGAGATGCCGTTGATGGTGATCTTCGCCATGGCTTCCTCCGAACTCCTGCACAGGCGGTCCGGAGGCTACCTCGATTGTGGAAGTATCTGCAATATGATGCACTACTAATTATATAGACCTGCGCGGCGGGGCGGCGCCTTCGGTCCCATCCGCCAACCGTATGATTGAAAACCGGCCCGCCGGCCATCATGGTGAGGAGACCTGGGCGGCCTGGAGGGGTTGTGACCGGCGGATGCACCAGGCTCGCCGGAAAGGCGTTGCCGACATGGATGGGCTCCGGCGGCGAGGATCGATGGACATTCTGACGGTCACGTCCCTTTACCCGAATGCGGAAATGCCGGCTCACGGCGTCTTCGTGGAGAACCGGCTCCGTCATCTGATGGCGGCGGGCGGCATCAGGCTGCGCGTCGTCGCGCCGGTACCGTGGTTTCCGTTCGGATCGCCGCGGTTCGGGGCGTATGGGCGATATGCGCGCGTGCCGCGCCGCGAGGTCCGGCACGGGATCGATGTCGCCCATCCCCGCTACGTCGTCCTTCCCCGGATCGGCATGATCCTTGCGCCGGCCCTGATGTACGCCTGCCTGCGCCGCCATGTCGGCCGGCTTCTGGCGCGCGGCGCGAGCTTCGATCTGATCGACGCCCACTACTTCTATCCGGACGGGGTGGCGGCGGCCCTGCTCGGCCGGGCGACCGGCAGGCCCGTGGTCATCACCGGCCGCGGCACCGACCTGAACCTGTTCCCGCGCTACGCTCTGCCCCGCCGGATGATCCGCTGGGCGGCCCGGCGGGCGGCCGGGCTGGTCACCGTGAGCGCGGCGCTCAAGGGTGCGCTGGTCGAGCTGGGGATCGCCGCAGACAAGGTGAAGGTTCTGCGCAACGGCGTCGATCTGGACATCTTTCGCCCGCCGGCGGATCGGGCCGCCTTTCGGCAGTCGCTGGGCCTGCCGCGCCCGACGCTGCTGTCGGTCGGTCACCTGATCGAGCGCAAGGGTCACGACCTGGTGATCCGGGCCCTGGAAGAGCTGACGGATTTCGATCTCGTCATCGTCGGCACCGGACCCGAGCGCGGCCGGCTGGAGGCCCTGGCGCGGGCGATCGGGGTTGCCGGCCGGGTGCGCTTCGCCGGGGCGGTCGACCATGCGGGCCTGGCGGTCTTCTACGGTGCCGCCGATGCCCTGGTCCTGGCATCCAGCCGGGAAGGCTGGGCCAACGTCCTGCTGGAGGCGATGGCCTGCGGCACGCCCGTGGTTGCCTCGGCGATCTGGGGCACGCCCGAAGTGGTCGCCGCACCGGAGGCCGGCGTGCTGATGGACGTCCGCAGCCCCGCCGGGGTGGCGGAGGGGGTGCGGCGGCTGATGAGCGCCCTGCCCGACCGCGCCGCAACCCGACGCTATGCCGAAGGCTTCGCCTGGGACGCCACCACCCGCGGCCAACTGGAGCTGTTCGGCCGCATCCTGGCGGCCAGGGGCCGGACCCAGGCAGCGATTCGCTGATTGTCCGACGGAACCCGGTTCCGCGCCGTTCAACTCGGGGGCGGATTCGGTCGGGGGCGGATTTGGGCAGCCATTCGACGGTCAGCCAATGCCGTCTGGCCGCCAGGGCGGCACGGGTGGCCCTGCGCGTATGAATCGGACCGTTGTCCAAGACCGACACCACCGGCCATTGCGGCGCCCGGCCGGGCGCCGGTCCGTGGCACCGATCGAGGATGCCGAGACGCGCGATGACGTCGGCGCTGCGTTTGCAGCGGCACAGCCCACGGAGTCCTGCTTAGTCGTGCGGGTGGTCGTGCCCGTCCAGCTCGTCCTCGCCGTGGCGGTGGTCGTGCGGCTTGAAGGCGTGGTCGTCGTGATCGTGGTCGTGGTCGTGCGCCGCGTCCGGACCGTGCTCGTGGGGATGGCTGTGCTGGTGGAGATGCGGATGGCTGTGCCGGTGGGCATGTTCGTGGGTGTGCACCAGATCGCCATGCCGGTGGGGATGGGAATGCAGGTGGACATGCTCATGATCGTGAACATGCCTGTGTTCGTGACTGCCGCGCATGCCGCCCTCCTCGTGATCCGTCCGGATTCGATGTGAGATGGCGGCTTCGGTCGTGCAAGCGGCGCGAACCGGGACGGCAGCGCCCCTTGCCGGGCCGCCGGTTCCGGCCGGGCGGAGTCCGGCTTCAGAAAAGGCGTGCATCCGGCGCGCTTGTCGGCTAGTTCAAACGAAGTCGCATAATGTTATACCCGACGGCCGGGCCGGGTCGGGCGCCATTCGGGGAGACGGAGACATGCAGCACGGCAGACAGCACCGCAGGCAGCGCAGCAGGGCCTTTGGGCTGGCGGCGGCGTTCGGGTTGCTGGCCGCGGGCGCGGTGGCTGGGCCGTGGGCCGCAGGGGCGGCCCGGGCGCACGAGTTCCTGGTCCGGCCCGCGGCGACTTCCGTGGCGGCGGGTCAGACGGCCGCATTCACGGTCGAATCGACGCATGTCTTCATGCGGTCGGAGGAGATGGAGGCGGCGGACACGGTCGCCGTCACGCTGCAGCAGGGCGGGCAGACCGTGCCGGCGGCGTTGCGCGAGAACCCCGCGGCGCTGCGGCTCGACGGCGAGGTGACGGTGCCGGCCGGCGGGTCCGCCTGGCTGCTCGGGCACCGGCTGGGGCAGGTCTGGTCGACCACTCCGGCCGGCACCCAGCCCGGCGGGCGCGACCGGCACCCCGACGCGGTGCGCGCCCGGCTGTTCGAGAAATTCGCCAAGACGCTGCTCAACCCCGACCCGTCCGACACCATGTTCGCGCAGCCGGTCGGCCACCGCCTGGAGATCGTGCCGGTGACCAATCCGGCGGCGGCGCGGGTGGGCGAGGATGTGACGGTGCGGGTGCTGTACGATGGCCAGCCGCTGGCCACCCCGGTCTACGCCACCCATGACGGCTTCACCGACACGCCGAACAGCTACGCCTATGTCACCGAAACCTATGGCGAGGGCGCCGAGAGCGGTCTGGCGCGGGTGCGCATCACGGCGCCGGGGCTGTGGATGGTACGGGTCCAGCATACCGCGGACGCGCCGCAGCCCGGCATCGATCAGCATGTGATGCGCGCGGTGCTGATCTTCCCCGTGCCGTGACCGGTGCCGTGACCCGCGCCGTGGCGGCGGCGGTCGCCGTCGCGCTGACGCCGCCCGGCCCGGCCGCGGCGCACGGCGTCGGCTGGCAGCGCGAGGCCGACGGAGCGGCGGTGGCGCTGTCCTTCGCCTATACCGGCGGCGAGCCGCTGGCCTTCGCCGCGGTTACGGTGCAGCGGCCGGAAAATGATGCGCCGGTGCATCAAGCCGGCCGGGCCGATCGCGCCGGCCGGTTCGCCTTCGTGCCGGACCGGCCGGGGGCGTGGCAGGTCGAGGCCGATGACGGCATGGGCCACCGGCTCCGCGCGGTCGTGCAGGTCGTCCCGCCGGGCCGCTCCGTATCCGGACTTTCTGATCCCGGCATGCCTGGGTCCGGACCGGCGGACGCCCCGCCCGCCCCGGCGGCGGTCCTGGTCGCGCTGGGGTTCAGCCTGATCGCCAATCTGTTCGGCGGCTGGTTCCTGTGGCTGCGCCGCCGCACGGCCGGCCGGCAGCCCGCCGGTCCCGGCTCCAACCCCGGCTCCAGCTTCGGCGCGGGGCCGGCTTCGGATCACGCCACGAAATCTTTGCCGCGCCCTTAGCCAGTCGCGTAATGTTCAGCCGAGGGCGCGGCCTCGAGCGGTCACCACTTCACCCATGATCGGGAACACGGGGGACATCATGATTGCTGCACGAGCCCTTCGCCGCCCTTCAGCCGCCGTCGCGGCGCTCGCCGGGGCGCTCGCCGGCCCAATCATCGCGGGTCCGGTCATCGCGGGTCCGGCCGCGGCCCATTTCCAGGAACTGATCCCGTCCGCCGACATCGTGTCGGCGCCGGACCAGGCCGAGATCACGCTCGACCTGCTGTTCACCCACCCCATGGCGGGCGGTCCGGCAATGCCGATGGACCGCCCGGCGCGGTTCGGCGTCGTGGTGGACGGGCGGACGCTGGACCTGACCGACCGGCTGCACTCCCGCGAGGTCGAGGGCGCCGCCGCCTGGGGCGCGGCCTACCGGATCGCCGGGCCGGGCGACCACGTGTTCTTTCTGGAACCCGCACCCTATTGGGAGCCGGCGGAAGGCGCGCTGATCATCCACTACACCAAGGTGGTGGTCTCGGCGTTCGGCGCGGAGGAAGGCTGGGACGCCCTGGCCGGCCTGCCGGTCGAGATCGCGCCGCTGGTCCGGCCCTACGGTTTGTGGACGGGCAACCTGTTCCGCGGCGTGGTGCTGCGCGACGGCGCCCCGGTGCCCCATGCCGAGATCGAGGTCGAATACCGCAACGAGGGCGGTGCGGTCGCGATCCCGGCCGATCCCTTCACCACTCAGGTGATCCGTGCCGATGCCCAGGGCGCGTTCGCCTATGCCATGCCGCGCGCCGGCTGGTGGGGCTTCGCCGCGCTGGTCGAGGGCGAGCCGCAGCCGGGACCCGACGGCACGCCGGTGCCGGTCGAGCTGGGCGCACTGATCTGGGTGCGGACGGTCGACATGCGCTGAGGCCGCGGCGCCCCGCCCGGTCTTCCGGAGACCCGGACACGCAGGAGAGAAGGCGGAAACGGTCATGGTCCATATCGTCGACGGCGTGCTGTCGCTGCCGGTGCTGGCGGCGGGGACCGCCCTGGCGGCAGGCGGCGTCGCGCTCGGGCTGCGGCGGGTCGAGGCCGAGGCGGTGCCGCGGATCGCGCTGCTGTCGGCGGCGTTTTTCGTCGCCTCGCTGGTCCACATCCCGGTCGGCCCGGCCAGCGCCCATCTGCTGCTGACCGGGCTGATCGGGCTGGTGCTGGGCTGGGCGGCATTTCCGGCGCTGCTGGTCGGGCTGATCCTGCAGGCCGCCTTCTTCGGCTTCGGCGGGCTGACCGTGCTGGGCGTCAACACGCTCAACATGGCGGTGCCGGCGGTGCTGTGCGGCGCGCTGTTCGGCGCCCTGGTGCGCCGGTCGGCGGCCGGCGCCGCGGCGCTGTGGGGGGCGGCGGCCGGCGGCCTGGGGGTGGCGCTGACCGCCGTCATGGTCGCGCTGAGCCTGGCGCTGAGCGGCCAGGCCTTCGTCGTCGCGGCGCAATTGATCCTGGCGGCGCATCTGCCGGTGCTGGCGGTCGAGGCGCTGCTGACCGGCGCGGCGGTCGGCCTGCTGCGCCGGGTCCGGCCCGAGATGCTGACCCGGCCCGAGAGTCTGGCCCGGCCCGAACCGGCCGCGGCGCGTGGGGAGGGCAGCGATGGCTGAGCGAGTCGCGATCCCGGCCGTTCTCGCGCTGATTCTGCTGATCCTGCCGGCGGTCCCGGCGCTGGCGCATCGGGTCAACCTGTTCGCCACCGCCGAGGGCGCGGTGATCGTCGGCCGGGCCTTCTTCAGCGGCGGCGGCGCGGCGCGCAATGCAGGAATCGTGGTGCTGGGGCCAGAGGGCGAACCGCTCGGCGAGACCCGGACCGATGCTGCCGGCGCCTTCCGGTTCGAGGCGCGCCGCCGGGTCGATCACCGCCTGACCCTCGATACCGGCGACGGGCACCGGGCCGAGTTCGTGGTCGCGGCATCCCTGCTCCCGGCCGATCTGCCGGCCGGCAACGCACCCGCCGGGAGCGCACCCGCCGGGAGCGCACCGGTCGAAAGCGCCGGGGCGGCCGAGGCGCCGCCGCCGTCTTCGACGGTGCCGCCGGCGATCGCGGCGGGCGACGCGGCGCTGCGCACTCTGGTCGAGGAGGCGATGGCGCGCCAGATCGCCCCCCTGCGCGAGCAGATCCTGGCCTCCGAGGACCGGGTCCGGGTGCGCGACGTGCTGGGTGGGCTGGGATTCATCCTGGGGATCGCCGGCACCGCGTTCTTCTTTCTGGGGCGGCGGCGATGAGCGGCCGGGCCGCGACCGCGGGGACGCGCCCCGCCCCGCCCCACTCCGCCCCGCCCTACCCCGCAGCGGCACCGGCCGCCGCCGCCTTCGGATCGGTCGACGCGCGAACGCGGCTGCTGGCGGCGGCGGCGTTTGCGGTGGTGGTGGTGGCCTGTCACGATCCGGCGGCGCTGGTCGCCGGGCTGGCCCTGGCGCTGGCCGCCGCGGCGGCGTTCCGGCCCGACTGGCGCGGTGCCGTGCGGCGGCTGCTGGCGATGGATGCGCTGATCCTGCTGATGATCCTGATGCTGCCCTTCACCGTGCCGGGCGAGCCGGCGGCGCAGCTCGGGCCGCTGACCGCCAGCCGGGAGGGGGTGGCCCAGGCCGTGGCGGTCGCGCTCAAGGCCCATGCCGTGGTGCTGGCGCTGCTCGCCCTGGTCGGCACGCTCGACACGCCGGAGCTGGGTGTGGCGCTGGCCCGGCTCCGCGTGCCCGACCGGCTGGTCCAGCTCCTGATGTTCACGCTGCGCTATCTGGACGTACTGGAGCGGGAGTACCGGCGGCTGCGCCGCGCCATGGCGGCGAGGGCGTTCCGGCCGCGCAGCGACTGCCACACCTGGCGCAGCTTCGGCCTGGTGTTCGGCATGCTGCTGGTGCGCAGCCACGACCGCGCCGAGCGGATTCTGGCCGCCATGAAGTGCCGCGGCTTCACCGGCCGCTTCCACCGTCCCGCACCGGCGCCCTGGGCGCGGCGCGATATCGCCTTCGGCCTGGTCTGGGGGCTGGCGCTAGGCGCGCTGATCTGGCTGGAGACGGCGTGATCCGCGAGCGTGACGCCGGAGAGCGCCGGACCGATGGGCGAGCGGCCGGTGTCCTGTTCCGGCTGAGCGGCATCGGGTTCCGCTACCCGTCCGGCCGGGCGGTGCTGGACGAGGTCGATTTCACGCTGTGGCCGGGCGAGCGGGTGGCGTTGACCGGGCCGAACGGCGCCGGCAAGACCACCCTGCTCCACCTGCTGGTCGGGCTGGTCCGGCCGGAGCGCGGCGCCCTCGAGGCGTTCGGCAGACCGCGCCGGGTCGAGGCCGATTTCCACGAGGTCCGCGCCCGCGCCGGCCTGCTGTTCCAGGACGCCGACGACCAGTTGTTCTGCCCGACGGTGGCCGAGGACGTGGCGTTCGGGCCGCTCAATCTCGGCCGCAGCCGCACCGAGGCCCGGGCGATCGCGCGCGACACGCTCGACCGGTTGGGCCTCGCCGGGTTCGAGGACCGCATCACCGACCGGCTGTCCGGCGGCGAAAAGCGGCTGGTGGCGCTGGCCGGCGTGCTGGCGATGCAGCCCGAGGCGCTGCTGCTCGACGAGCCGACCGCCGGGCTCGACGACGCCGCGACCGCCCGGCTGCAGGGCATTCTGGCGGCACTGCCCCAGGCCATGGTGATGGTGTCGCACGACCGCGCCTTCCTCGCCCGGCTGGCGACCCGGTCGGTCGTGCTCGACGGCGGCCGGCTGCGCCCCGTCGAGCTCTGGGCTGTGCCTCCCTGACCCCGGCCCGCACCCGCCCGGCATTGCCTCCGGCAGCTACGGGTCGTCTCGCGGCGCGGCCGGTTCGGCGCGTCTGAGGATCTTTTCGGTGACGTTGTTCTTCCAGAGGTCGGCAGAGCGCATGTAGCGGCGCGCCACCTCGACGCTGCGATGGCGGGTCTGGCGCATGACGTCGTGGAGCTGCGCCTCCGCCTCGGCCGCGGCGGTGGCGAGTCCGGCCCGCAGGCTGTGGCCGGAAAAGCTCGCCGGTTCGGGCAGACCGGCCGCCCGGGCCGCTTCCCCGACCAGACGCACGACCGCCTTATCGGAGAGTCGCTTGCCGGTGAGCCGGCCGTTCTTCCGCACGCCGCAGAACAGCGGGTCGGTTGCCGCGGCGGCGCCACGCACGGCCAGCCATGCGTCGAGGGCGCGTAGCGCGCACAGATCGGGATCGACGGCGGTCCAGATCGCCACCCCCTCGCCGTGCCCGTGCTGGTCGGTTTTGGAACGGCGCACCGTTACCTCGATGCCGCGGCCGGGTACGCGAGCGACATCGGCAACGGCCAGCGCTACCAGCTCGCTGCGGCGCAACGCGGCGCCATAACCGATCAGCAGCATGGCGCGGTTGCGCAGACCGAGGGGACCATCGGGCTGTACCGCCAGCAGGCGCGACAGCGCGGGGGGGAGGATCGGGGTCGCCTGGCGGACGGTGCGACCGGCCTGGCTGCGGGCGAGACCCTCGAGCACCAGGGCGATGCGCGGGTGCCTGAGGTCCACCGGCATGCCGGCGAGGCGGTGCGCCGCGCCGATCGCGGCAAGATGGACCCGCAGGGTCGGCAGCGCGAGGCGTTCGGCGGCCTTGACCAGATACAGGCCGATGATCTCGGCGTCGCCGGCGAGCGGAGCGAAGCCGAGCCGCTCGCACCAGGCGGCATACTGGGTCCAGGCCGAGCGGTAGGCGCGGCGGGTGCCGGGGCCGTGCGCATGGCTGGCCCAAACGGCAGCCTGCGCAGCCAAGCCACGGATTTCCTCGGCATTCGTTGGGTCCGCCGGCACGGCTAAGGGACCGGAGAGGCTGGCGGCGACCTCGACGGCCCCTTGCGTTTCGGCGTGGCCTGTCGGCGGGGACCGCCGGTCGGTCGCGTGAGTCATGCTGTCCTTGCCACCTTTTTCCGCTGCCACGATACAGGAGGCTGAGGAGGCCCGCAATGGTTACGTCCGAAAAGAAATATTGTCGGACATAATTCTTGCGGACGGCAGAGATGCGATGACGTGCGAGCACGGCACCCCCTTCGAGCTTGACGACAATGTGAAGTGAATGTCTATCTCACTTCCGACAGGCTTTGGATGGGACCATGCCATGGATCGGCTGGACGGGGACCGCGCGCTCGAACGGGCCGCCCTTGCGCTCGGGCGGCTCGACCAGGCGCTGTCCGGGCACCCGCTGCGGACCGCCTGGCTTCATCGCGCGCGCCTGGGGGCGGCACAGCGCGGCGCCGCGGAGGACGGCCGGGCGGTCGATCCCGGCCGCCTGCTCGCCCTGGTGCTCGAACTCCCCGCCGACCGCCGCCGGGATTACGGTGCGGAAGCCCATGCCCTGCGCCTGTTTCGCGCCCTCCAGCGCCAGGACGACGAGATGGGCGAAGGGGAAACGGGCGGGGCGGGGGCCGCGGACGCCGCCCCCGCCCTGGACGATCTGCTGGAGATTCTGGACCGCGAGGCCGGCCGGCACCCGGTCCTGAGCGCGGCGGGCCATGCCCTGTGGCAGTGGCGGCGAAGCGGCCGGCCGCCCGGCATCGGTCAGGTCGCGGTGCCGCTGTTCCTGGCCCGGACCGGGCTGGCGGGTGCGCCGCTGCCCGGCCTGTGCCTGGCGCCGCCGCCCGCCGAACCACTCGACCTCTGGCTCGGGCGCTGGCTGAACGGGCTGGCGGCGCGCGCCGATCAGGCACGGCGCGGTCTCGACGGTCTGGCGCTGACCTGGACGCTGTGGCGGCGGCGGATCGGCGAGCGGCGATCCTCCTCGCGCCTGGTCCGGCTGGCCGGGCTGGCCGCGGCGATGCCCCGGCTGTCGCCCGCGCTGGCCGAACGCCATCTCGGCTGCACCCGGCGCGGCGCCTGCCTGCTGCTGGCCGAGCTGGCGCGGCTGGGCGTGCTGCGCGAGGTCACCGGCCGGCGCGCCTGGAAGCTCTACGTCACCGAGGACCTCGGCACCCCCGATCTCGGCGCCGCCCCGCCGCCCGGTCCGGACATCCCGGCTGGCGATGCCGCCACGGTTCCCGATACCCCCGCTCGGGACATGGCTGCGCTTCGGCATCGGCCCCCGCCCCGGCGGCTGCCGGAGGCCGCCGAACCGGTGCCGCCGCCCGAGATCGACCTGTCCGCCCTGCTCCGGGACACCGACCGCGCGATCGCCCGGGTCACGGCATTGCTGGCGCCGCCATGCGCCGGACGCAGAGCCGATCCGGCGGAAACGTCGACTGGTAATACCGCAGCGCAGCAAGAAGTTTAATCCGTCTGCGCTACACCCGAGCGATGGACATCGCCGACGCGGATGGGATCAAGGACATGAACGGCTTCAGCCTTCCGGGCGTGATGGGAGACATTCCCTGCCCACATTGCGGCGCGACCGGCTGCCGGAGCGGCGGGCGCGCCGTCTGCGGCAGGACCGGCAAGAAGGTCAGTACGCATCAGCTCGAGCGGTCGGCCGAACGCCACGGCATGACCCGCTACGACCGCATCGATCTGGGCGAGGGCTGGGAACTCCAGGTCCTGGTCCGGCTCAGCACGACGCATGCGGCGGAGTACGGCATCGGCTCGGCGCTGATCGTGCACCGCGAGTTCGGCACCTGCGGCTGCAGCGCCACCGAGACCGGGGCCCGCGACGCCGTCAAGCGCCTGCGCGCCGGTCGCCGCCGGCCGCTGGCGGCCTGACCGCGGCCCGGTTTCAGGCCGGCTCGGCGCGCGCGACCACCAGATGGGTGGCATAGGCCACCGTACTGCGCTCGTGCATCCGCGCCTGCCAGGGGAAGCGCTCATCCTCGGCCAGAATTTGCAGGCCGTCGATCGAGAACGGATGAGCGCCCGCGGTCAGCAGGGTCCTGAGGAACGGCTCGCTCGCCCCGCGCGTCGGCCCGCGCTGGGAATGTCCGCCGATCCAGCACTGGATCGGGGTCGCCGCGGTCGACCAGTCATAGGGCGAGGCCAGGACCGCGGCGCCACCCGGTGCGAGCTGTGTGCGCAGCGCGGCCAGCAGATCGCGCGGCGACGACGTGCAGTCCAGCAGGTTGAGCGCCGCCGCCAGACCGAAGCCGCCCGCCGCGAAGGGCAGGGCCAGCGCGTCGCACAGCCAGAAATCGACCTGCTCCGCCCCGGCAAACCGCGCCGGAAACCGCCGCCGGTCGTAGACGATGCCGACCCGCCGCCGGGGATAGCTGACCTCCCCGCTGCGCAGCACCCGCTGGGCCAGACGCAGCATGGCGACATTGAGATCGACCCCCAGCACCAGCCCGCCGCCATTTCGGGCCAGATGCTCGGCCAGCACGAAGCTCGACCGCCCGACCGCGCAGCCGAGATCGAGCGCGGGCGGCGCGGGCGGCCGGTCGAGCAGTTCGAGGCCGCGGTCGAGACAGCGCCGCACTGCGCCCGGCCGGGCGCCGCCGGGCGGCGGCTCCGGCTCTTCGGGATCGAGCTCGGCATAGCCGTCCCAGCCATAGATGCCGAGATGCTGGCGCATCGCGTCGAACGCCGTGCCCGGCCCGGCGGCGTCGCCCAGAATGCTCTCGATCACCGCCGACAGATCGTCGCGCGCGGCGATGGAGGCCAGATTGTCGGCGATGAAGGCCCGCGGATCGGGCACCAGGAAGGGCAGCCCGTCGATGATCGGATATTCGAGATGGCAGGACGGGTCGGAGCAGTGCAGCACGCCCTCGACGACGATGTCGCCCTCTTCCCGCTCCACCGATGCCAGGATCAGCGGCGCGTCGAGCTGCCGCCCGGCCCGGCAGCGCGGGCAGACCGGGCGCAGCGCCTCGAAATGGCCGCGGCGCATGGCGGCCGGCTCAGTTGATGATCACGGTGACGCAGCAGGGCGGCAGGACCTTGCCGGTCGGCATCGGAATCGGGGCGACGCAGGAGGTGTGCGCCGTCATGTCGCCCATCCGGGCGGCCGGCAGGCTGGCGATCATCACCTTGGTCGAGCCCATCGCGATCATGCCCGGCCCCGCCGGAACGCAGCCGGGCAACAGGCAGGGCGTGGTCATGTCGGTGACCCGCGCCGCCGGCATGCCGCCGATCAGCACGGTGGGCGCGCCGGAGATGATGGTCAGCGGCAGCGGCGGATGCGGCACCGGCGTCGGCACCGGGGCGGGCGGATGGATCGGCGCGTGGCAGTGCGGGCCGTCCTGCAGCACCATGTCGCCGATTCGAGCGGCCGGAGGGGCCATGGCTTCGGGTCTCCTGTCATCGGCCGCACCGGCGGCCCGACGCCGGCCTTACGGGGCCAGGCGGAATCCGTCCGGCGGCAAGGTCGGGTCGAAGCTGATCACGATGTCCCGCCCGACCACCGGGATCGGCACGGTGATGGTCCCCTCGGGTTCGTCCGCTGCGGCGGGGACACCGCCCTTCTTGAAGGACTTCATGTGCACCCTGCCGCTGGCATAGGTTTCGAGCCACAGGTCGAAGCCCAGGAACGCCACCTCGACCTTTACCGGATGGGCCGCAATGGCCGCGCCCAACTCCCTGATCGACATCGGGTCCGCCCGGAAGACACTGTTGCCGGAGGGAATGCTACCGGGCGGAGCGGGCCGGTGTCCACGGCAAACGCGACGGACGGAGGCGGCGATCCTGCCGCGCAACCGGAGGGGCAAGCCATGCGCGTTCTGGTGACCGGTGCCGGGGGGTTTCTCGGCCGGGCGGTGGTGCCGGCGCTGGCCGCGCGCGGGCATGTGGTGCGCGCCCTGGTGCGCGGCCGGACCATGGCCGTGCCGGACGGCGTGGAACTGGTCGCCGCCGGAGAGCTCGGCCCGGCAACCGATTTTGCGGCGCTGCTGCGCGATCAGCAGGCGGTCGTCCATCTGGCCGCCCTGGTTCACCGCCGCGACCGGCCGAGCCCCGCCGTGATCGACCGCTATCGGGCGGTCAATGCCGAGCTGCCGGCGGCCCTCGCCCGCGCCGCCGCCGCGGCCGGCGCACGCCGCTTCGTCGTCCTGAGTTCGGTGTTCGCCGCGGCGGCGGAGCGGGCCGGCGCGGGACTGGCACAGGACTGGCGCCGCGATCCCTATGCCGCCTCCAAGCTGGCCGGGGAGCGGGCGGTCGCCGCGGTCGCCGGGCTGTCGACGGTGATCCTGCGCCCGCCCCTGGTCTATGGGCCGGGCGCCGCCGGCAATCTGGCGGTGCTGCTGCGCGCGATCCGGCGCGGCTGGCCGCTGCCGCTGGGCGCGGTGCGCAACCGGCGCAGCGTGGTCGGACTCGGCAATCTGGCCTCGGCGGTAGCGGCGACGCTCGACCGGCCCGAGGTGCAGGGCGTGTTCGGGGTGAGCGACGGCCCGCCGGTCTCGACGCCCGAGCTGATCCGGGCGCTGGCCGCCGCGGCCGGCCGGCCGGCGCGGCTCTGGCCGGTGCCGGTGCCGCTGCTGGCGCCGCTGGCCCTGGTGATCGGCCGGCATCGGCTGGACAGCCTGACCGGCGATCTGGTGATCGAGGATGCCCCGTTCCGCACCGCCTTCGGCTGGTCGCCGCCGCTCACCATGGCCGAGGCCCTCGCGGTTCCGCACCCGGAACATCGCGCCCTGAAGCCACCGGGATGATGAACGGCCTGGTGCCGACCGGGTTGCGGGAGGCGGTCCCCGCCGGAGCGGCGGGAACCTCAGGCCGGGACCGTGCCGTGGTCAGGCGGCGCGCTTGATCTGCTGGAACTCTTCCGCGGTGGCCGCCACGGCGTAGCGGATCTGCTCCTCGGTGTGGCCGGCATTGAGGAAGAAGCGCAGCCGGGTGGCATGCTCCTCGACCGCCGGATAGATGATCGGCTGGACGTTGATGCCGCGTTCGAACAGCCGGTTCGACAGATGCATCGACTGGATCGAATCGCCGACGATGATCGGCACGATCGCGGTGCCGTTGCTCAGCCCGGTGTCGAGCCCGGCGGCCTTGGCCAGGTCGAGGAACAGGCGGGACTTCTCCTGCAACCGGACGACCCGCTCCGGTTCGGCCCGGATCATGTCGATCGCGGCCAGCGCCGAGGCGGCATTGGGCGGGGTGATGCCGCCGCTGAAGATGAAGCCGGGCAGCGAGTGCTTGAGAAAGACGATCATCTCGCGGCAACCGGCGATGTAGCCGCCGCAGCTCGCCAGCGTCTTGCTCAGCGTGCCCATCCAGATGTCGACGTCGGCGGTGTCGATGTCGAAATGGTCGCCGATGCCGAAGCCGCGCCGGCCCAGCACGCCGATCGAGTGGGCCTCGTCGATCATCAGGAAGGTCTTGTGCTTCTTTTTCAGCGCGATGAAGGCCGGCAGGTCGGGATAGTCGCCGTCCTGGCTGTAGACGCCCTCGACGATGATCACCGCCCGCTCGTAGTCGCGGCGGTGCTGGGCCAGCAGCCGGTCGGCCGCCTCGAAATCATTGTGCGGGAAGGACAGCCGGCGGGCGCCGGACAGCCGGCAGCCCTCGACGATGGAGTTGTGGCTGAGTGAATCGTGGACCAGCAGATCCTTCGGCCCGAACACGTGGCCGATGGTGGTGACGTTGGTGGCGTGGCCACCGACCAGGACGACGCTGTCCTGGGCGCCGACCATCTCCGCGATCGCCGCCTCCAGCTCGCGGATCACCGGCTTTTCGCCCGACAGCATCCGGCTGGCCGAGACCGAGGTGCCGTAGCGGTCGATCGCCGCCTTGGCGGCCGCCAGAATCTGCGGCTCGCCGGAAATGTTGAGATAATTGTAGCTGCTGAAGTTGATGTATTCGCGCTCGCCGATCACCGTGGTGTTGCGGGCGATGCCCTGGTGCAGCCGGTAGAACGGATAGACCACCTTGTTGGCGTTGACCATGTCCTCCATCTGGCGGTGATGGACATAGCCGGGATGAAGGTCCATCCGCCAGAATTCCTCCGGGATGTCCCCGGTCGGGGCGATCGCGGCGGCGGGGGCCGCCGCCGGAGCGGCGGCGGGGGCCTTCTGGCCGCCGATATGCTTCTGGAGCCGGCGGCGCAGCTCTTCCTGCTGCTGGCTGAGCGAGGTCGGGGTCTGGGATTGGGTCATCGTCGGGATTCCTTTTCGATCGTCAGGCTCAGGCGGCCGGGGGGGCGACCAGCGCCGCCTGGGCGTCGGCCAGTTCCGCGATCTTCATCTTTTCGAGGATCTGCACCGCGAGCTGGGCGATGGTGACGCCGCGCATCAGCTCCAGGGCGGAGATTTCGACCTGGAACAGGCCCTGGATGGCGACCTGGAGCTCGGCGATGGTCAGCGAGTCCACGCCGATCCGCGACAGCGGCTCGTGGGTGTCGAGCTTGGCCGCGGACAGCCGCAGCACCTTGGCGATCTCGTCGACCAGCAGGGCGGTCATCGCCGCCTCGCGGTCGTGCGGGGTCGCCTCGATCAGCAGCTTTTTCAGCTCTTCGAGCTGGTTGGCGCCCGAGCCTTCCTCGTTGAACAGGTCGGTGAAGCGCATCCAGTACTTCGCCGCCGGGGTCGCCTGGTACCACAGCGGCCATTCCAGATGCATGATGCCGATCTGCGGCCGCGGCTCGCGCAGCAGGCGGGCCAGGGCGTCCAGCGATTGCCGCGTGGTCAGGCCGGTCATGCCCTTCCGCGCGAGATGCTGGCCGACCGTCTCGTCCTGCGCCGCGACGCCGATCTCGCCCAGCATGCCCCAGTCGATCGCCATGGCCGGCAGGCCCTGGGCCAGCCGGTGATCGGCCAGGCTGTCGAGATAGGCGTTGGCGGCGCAGTAGCTGGCCTGACCGTTGTTGCCCAGCAGCATCGCCACCGAGGAGAACAGCACGAAGTGGTCGAGCGGCAGGTCGCGGGTGAGCTGGTGCAAGAGCCAGGCACCGCCGGCCTTCGGCACCATGACCCGGGTGAACCGCGCGCGGTCGACCTGGGCCATCATGCAGTCGTCCAGCACCATCGCGCCGTGCATGATGCCGCGCAGCGGCGGCATGGTGGCGGCGATCCGGTCGAGCATCTCGCGGACCTTGGCCTCCTGCGCGATATCGACCGCGGCGGCATAGACCTGTGCCCCGGCCTCTTCCAGCGACCGCACGACCGCCTGCGCCTCGGGCGTCGAGGCGCCGCTGCGGCCGACCAGCACGACGTGCCGGGCACCCTGCCCGCCCATCCATTTGGCGATCTCCAGGCCCAGCCCGCCGAACCCGCCGGTGACCATGTAGGTCCCGTCGGGCCGGAACAGCGGCGCCTCGCGCCGCAGCGGCAGCACCGAGACGTCCTGGTTGGCCACCCCGACGACCACCTTGCCGATGGTCGCGCCGCCGGTCACCGCCTGGCAGGCGGCGGCCAGCTCACCGACCGGGAACACCGTGGTGGCCACCGGCCGGAGCCGGCCGGCCCCGATCATCTCCCAGACCTCCCGGAACAGCCGCCGGGCCTCCTCCGGCCGCGCCGCCAGCAGGCATTCGAGATCGACCGCGGCAAAGCTCAGATTGCGCTGGAAGGCGCGCAGCGGCAGGGCGCCGTTGCCGGCGATGCCGCGCTTGCCCGCCTCGACCAGCCGGCCATAGGGCGCCAGCACGGCCAGGCTCTTGTCGAGCGGTTCGCCCTCGACCGAGCCCAGCACCACATCGACGCCGCGGCCGCCGGTGGCGGCCAGCACCCGGTCGGCGAGGTCGAGCGCGGTCGAGTCCAGAACGTGCTCGATGCCGAGCGACTTCAGATGGTCGCGCTGTTCCGGCGTGGCGGCGCTGGCCAGGATGTCGGCACCGATCAGCGCCGCAACCTGAAGCGCCGCCAGGCCGAGGCTGCCGGTCGCCCCCTGAACCAGCAGCTTTTCGCCGGGCTGGAGCCGGGCCACGTCGCGCAGGCCGTGCAGGGCGGTCATCGCGGCCAGCGCCTGGCCGGCCAGATCGGTCTCGGCCAGGGTGCCGGGTATGGGCGCCCAGAACAGCCGGTCGGCCGGCAGGGTGAGATAGGAGCGCAGGCCGCCCGCGCCGACGATGGCGACGATGTCGTCGCCGGCCTTCAGCCCATCGACCCCCTCGCCGGTCTGGACCACCTTGGCGACAATTTCGGTGCCGATCGCGGCGCCGAAGAAGCCGTCCTCGGTGACCGTCTCGGGCAGCGTGCCGAGCAGCTTCAGACCGTCCACCGGGGTCAGCGCGACCGCGGCAATCTTCAGCTCGACCTCGCCGGCACCGGGTTCGCGCCGCTCGACCTCGTGGAACCGGACATCTTCCGGGGCACCGGTCTTGCCGAGTTCGGCCACGAACGGCGTCGTGGTGCGCACCGTGACCGGCGCGATTTCGGCGGTGTCCATCGCCACCCGGTGCAGCCGGTGAACCCACCGGTCCGCGCCGCGGAAGGCGATCTCCTCCTCCTTGTCGTCGCCCATCATCTCGCCCACCAGCGGCGCCAGATCGAGGCCCGGGCTGTCGGCATCGAGATCGGCAACGGTGCAGCGGACTTCCGGATGCTCGTTCATGATCACCCGGCCGAGGCCCCAGAGCGACGATTGCGCCACCGCGACCTCATGGGCGGCCTCGCCGATACGATGGACGCCGCGGGTCGCGATGAACAGCCGCGGCTTTTCCATGCCCTTGATCTGGGCCAGCGAGCGGACCAGCGAGAGTACCGGCACGGCGGCTTCCAGCCCGATCGGGTCGCCGCTTTCGGCACGGGCATCCAGACCCCAGAAATAGGCTACCCCGCGGCAGCGCTGCAGCTCGGCCGCGGCCAGGGCGCGGTCGAGTTCCTCGGCGCTGTCCGGAACGATGCGGATCACCCCCGGCGCGGTCTGCTCGAAGGCATCGCCGCGATGGATGCGGGTGCAGGCACCGCCCAGCCCGGTCAGCGACTCGGCCAGCGCCGCGCCGGCCCCGCCCTCGTCGGCGAAGATCACCCAGCGGCCGGCGCCGCCCCCGGTGGCCGCGGGCGCCGCGTCGGAGCGGACCCATTCATAGTCGTACCAGGCGTTCTTCAGCTCGGCGGCGCTGTCCGGCTCGGCCCTGGCGGCCATCGCCTGGCAGCGCAGCCCGCGGATCTCGACCAGCACCCGGCCGTCGGCATCGCACAGGGTGATGTCGCCGACCACCGCGGTGGCGGTCTGCCGGGTGACCCGGCCATGGCTCCAGACCGTCCCCGCCGGCCGGGCGAACACCGCGATGCGGTCGATCCGCACCGGCAGGTAGAGGGTGCGGATGCCGCCCGGCAGGGCCGCAATCAGGGTGTGGAAGGCGGCATCGAGCAGGGTCGGGTGGAGCTGGGTGTGCTCGTCCTCGAAGCTCAGCTCGGGATTGCCCGCGATGTCGGCCAGCACTTCGCCGGACCCGGCCCATAGCCGCCGCGCGATCCGGAAGCCCGGGCCGTACTGCAGGCCGGCGGCGTCGAACTGGCGATAGAAGCCGGCGACGTCCTCGATCGCCGGGCAGCGGCCGGCGATGGCGGCCAGATCGACCGTGCCGGCGCTGCCGTTCGGCCGGTCCTGCGACAGGCGGAGCGCGGCGTGCTGGCGCCACTCGCCGTCCTCGCCGGCCACCCGGCTGTGGATCGCCAGCGCATCGCCGGCGGTCTCGACCCGCAGGATCACCCGCTCATGCTCGCCCAGCACCAGGGCGCTGCGGAACTCGATGTCTTCAAGCACGCCGCAGGCCGCCGGGCTGACCAGCCGCTGTGCCGCCAGCGCGGCCTCGATATAGCCGGCGCCGGGGAACACCACGGCACCCTGGACCTGATGATCGTCCAGCCAGGGCACGAAGTTGCGGTTGAGATCGGCCTCCCAGGCCGGCGTCGGCGCCGATACCGGATTGCCCAGCAGCGGATGCAGGCCGGCGCCCATCCGGTCCATCATGGAGGCGGCGCTTTCCGCCCAGTGCAGCTCGCGCTGCCAGGGATAGCGCGGCAGCGACACGTGCCGGCCGCCCTCCGGGTGCAGCCGCTTGAAGTCGATCGGGTAGCCCAGCCGGTAGAGGTTGCCCAGGGTCTCCAGCATGCCGGCGCGCTCGGGCTGCTCGCGGGTCAGCGAGGCCAGGATTTCGCCCTCGGCCTGCTTGGCGCGCAGGCATTCGCGGATCGAGGCGCCCAGCACCGGATGCGGCCCGACCTCGATGAACAGGGTGTGGCCGTCATCGGCCAGCCGGCTGATCGCATCGGCGAAGCGCACGGTCTGGCGGACGTTCTGCCACCAGTACGGGGTGCCGTGCACCGCGCCGTCGACCCGGCCGCCGGTGACCGTCGACCAGATCGGCAGGACCGGCGCGCGCGCTTCGAGGCCGTGCAGCGATTCCAGCAGATCGGCCTTGAGCGGCTCCATCTGGACGGAGTGGTAGGCGATCTCGACGCGGAGCGCGCGGTTGAACACGCCTTCCGCCTCCAGCACCGCCGAGATGTCGGCCAGGGCCTCGGGATCGCCGCCCAGCGTCACCGAGGACGGGCTGTTGATCGCGGCGATCGAGACCCGGTCGCTGAAGCTTTCCAGCAGCTCGACCGCGGTCTCGGCCGGCAGGCCGACCGCCAGCATGCGGCCCTGGCCGAACGCCCGCTGCTGCACGCGGCTGCGGTGGAAGCTGACCCGGGCGGCGCTGTCGAGGTCGAGCGCGCCGCAGACATGGGCGGCGGAGACTTCGCCGACGCTGTGGCCGACGATCGCCGCCGGCTCGATGCCCCAGGATTTCAGCAGGGCGGCCAGGGCGACCTGGACGATGAAGTTGCCGGGCTGCGCGACGTCGTTGGACGCCATCCGCGAGCTCGCCTGATCGGCCATCATCTCCTTCAGGATCGACCAGCCGGCATGGCGCTGGAACGCGGCGTCGGCCTCTTCCGCGGTCTGGCGGAACACCGGCTCGGCGGCCAGCAGCTCGCGGCCCATCGCCCACCATTGCGGGCCCATGCCGGTGAACACGAAGACCGGCGCCACCGCGCGGTCGCGCTGGATCTGGCCGCTCGTCACGCCCTTGGCGCGCTCGCCCGAAACGAAGGCGCGGAGTTGACCGATCGCCTGGTCATGGCTGCCGGCGACCAGCGCCAGCCGGTGGGTGTGATGGCTGCGGCGGACGCCCAGGGCATGGGACAGATCGCGCAGTGCCGGCCTGGCCGCGCCGTCATCCGCGGTCAGCCGGTCGAGATGGGCCTGGGCCAGCGCCTGAAGCGCCTCCGGGCTGCGCGCCGAGAGCGTCAGTAACTGCGCCTTGCCGTCGTCCTCGACCACCGCTGCGACGGGTTCGGTCTCCGGCGCCTCCTGGAGCACGGCATGGGCATTGGTGCCGCCATAGCCGAACGAGTTGATGCTGACCAGGGCCGGGCCGCCATTGCGCGGCATCGGCAGCAGCTCCTGGGGCACCCGCAGGCGGAGATCCTCGAACGGGATCTTGGGGTTGAGCTTCTGGATGTGGAGCTGCGGCGGGACCAGGCCATGTCTCAGGCAGAGCGAAGCCTTGATCACCCCGGCGACCCCGGCGGCGGCCTCGAGATGGCCGATATTGGCCTTGGTCGAGCCGATCAGGCAGGGCTCGTCGGCCGCCCGCTCATCGGCCAGCACCGCACCGAACGCCTTGCATTCCGTCGGGTCGCCGATCGAGGTGCCGGTGCCGTGGGCTTCCAGATAGCTGAGCTGGGCCGGCCGGACCCCGGCCTCGGCATAGACCCGCCGGATGAGCTGCTCCTGCGCCGGGCCGCTCGGCATGGTGATGCCGTCGGTGCGGCCGTCCTGGTTGACCCCGGTGCCGCGGATCAGCGCGTAGATCGGATCGCCGTCGCGCAGCGCGTCCGAGGCCGGCTTGACGATCACCACCCCGGCGCCCTCGCCGCGGCAGTAGCCGTTGGCCCGCTCGTCGAAGGTCTTGCAGCGGGCGTCGGGCGCCAGGAAGCCGCCCTTGGTCATCGCGATCGGGTATTCCGGCCGCAGCATGACGCTGACGCCGCCGACCACGGCCAGCGAGCAGCGGCCGTGCCACAGATCCTGGCAGGCATAGTTGAACGCGACCAGCGAAGAGGAGCACGCGGTGTCCAGAGTAAAGCTCGGACCACGGAAATCAAAGATGTAGGAAATCCGGTTCGACATCATGACCATGGTCGTGCCGGTCGCGGCCTGACCGGTGATGATGTCGCGGTTCAGCCAGTTCATCTGGAGGATCTGGTTGTCGAGCATGAAGCCGCCGACATAGACCCCGGTATCCGAGCCGGCGAGCCGGTCGACCGGCAGCCCGGCATCTTCCAGCGCCTCCCAGGTAACTTCGAGCAGCAGGCGCTGCTGCGGGTCCATCCGTGCCGCCTCGCGCGGCAGGATGCCGAAGAAGCTGGCGTCGAACTGGTCGATCCGCTCGCGCAGGAAGCCGCCCTGGCGGATGAACGCCTTGCCGGGCTTCTCGGTGTCCGGGTCGTAGAATCGCCGGTTGTCCCAGCGGTCCGCCGGAATATCGATCACCGCATCGACGCCTGACGACAGGAGCTGCCAGAAGGCGGCCGGGCTGTCGGCACCGCCCGGAAAGCGGCAACCGATCCCGATGATGGCCAAAGGCTCCCTTTCCTGCCGCTCGGACGGGGTCGCGGAGGCGTATGAGCGATCGAGGCCCATGTTCATGTCCTGCTCCTCTCTTGGTGCGCTTTCAGGCCACCGGATGCGCTTGACTGGCGGGGAACGACAAAGCTGCATCCATCGGAAGACTCAAAAAACAGGGGTTGTACCCGTGAGTGCCGGTATATTTCTATTAAATGGTTAACAATAAGTTTTTAATACGCGCTAAAACACCCGATTCAAACCCCTGTGAGAACATTACGCTGCTACTTTACAGAATTATGCAATTCGGTTGGTCGAAATAACTATTTTCACAAGATTCTTCATATGCGTTGCAACCCTATTCAGAGCCGCTCGGAGCGGCTGGACTCAGAGCTGTCCAGGTCTTGATCACTATTCATCTGGTTCTTTCGCGCCTGCTTGCCGGAAATCCTAAACATTGTTACAATAAAATTTCTCAATACTCTACGGTTCCTCCTGTATGTAATACCATTGTAATATATATGAGCTTGTGCATGCTCTGTTACCTTAAAGTATGTTCCCAATTCAAGACCGAAATTCACGGTCATCAAAATTGCATAATTGGTTCTGCATTTTGCCTTATGGTGACTGATACTCCTCGGAATATTCATGTATAGAGGAATATTCTTCAACCGGCAGCGCTTGGGATCGACGGGACGATCGCAAAAGGCCGTGTTTACGAGTCCCGTTGGTCGGCGAGGTTGCAGCTCGAACCAGCCAGAAGACGCAGCCGCGCCATGCACGGCCGGAGAACCGCGCGCCGGTGCCTCGGATTCGCGCCAAATGCGGCCGAACCGTGTCCAGACCCCTGGACACTGTCCAGGATTTCAGACTCTCGGCCAGGATTTCAGATTCTCGGATGGCGTAGGCGGCGATCCGGCCGGACCTGACCCCCCAGATCTGACCCCCCAGATCTGACACAGGGGATGGCGGTCCTCGATCGTGGTGTGCCGCGCCGGTCGCGATGCGCGATGGCGCAGCACCGCGTGCGCTGCGCCCGACCGGTACGGTCAGGCCGCAAATCGTCGAGGGTCCGTGGGAGAGTCAGGGGGAAAGTCCGGGCGAGAGCCCAGGCGACGGATCGGAACAGACCGGAGCGGCGGCGGCCGCCCCGGTTCAGGCCGGCAGCGGCGTCGCAAACTTCAGGCCGATCCGCCGCTCGGTGGCCCTGACCACCGAGGCCAGCAGCAGCCCCCAGTCGGGCACGTCCAGATGAACGGCGCTGCCGGGCAGCAGCGGGCCCGGTGCCTCGACCAGCGCGCCGGTGGGCGACAGGTCGATCAGGCGGCAGGTCACGGCGCGATCCTCGACCTTGAGCGTCGTGCCATGGTTGACATAGCGCCGGAGTGCGCGCCGACGCTCCGGCGGGCCTTCGCGGCATGCCTCCTCGTCCGCCCGGGCGCCGGGATGCGCCGTCTGCCAAGCCGCGGCGGCCTCGCGGTGCCGGGCAACCGCGGAGTTGGCATAGATATGAGCCTGGGCCGCACAGCCGATCTCGCTTTCCCCCCACAAATCGATCAGCCTGGCGATGAAGAGACGCAGAACATCGGAATGGACGTTGAAGATCGGTATATCCTTCTTCAGCCGGTTCTGGATCTCGTCCAGCAGTTCGAGCCGCTTCAGCCATGG
>CAZTNV010000022.1:0-24648 GCA_964615535.1 uncultured Mycobacteriaceae bacterium
ACCCTGCAGCAGGAGGCCTCGCGCAAGCTGGGGCTGAGCGCCAGCATCACCATGCGGCTGGCGCAGCGGCTGTACGAGGGCGTGGACATCGGCGGCGAGACGGTTGGCCTGATCACCTATATGCGGACCGACGGACTGCAACTGGCCAATGAGGCGATCGCCGGCGCCCGCCGCCAGATCGCCGAGACCTTCGGCCAAGCCTATGTGCCCGACCAGCCGCGCATCTACAAGAGCACGGCCAAGAACGCCCAGGAGGCGCACGAAGCGATCCGGCCGACCGACATGGCCCGCCGCCCGCAGGATGTGACGCCCTATCTGAACCGCGACGAGCAGCGGCTCTACGAACTGGTGTGGAAGCGCACCATGGCCTGCCAGATGGCCAGCGCGGTGCTCGATCAGGTGGCGGTCGATGTCGGCGGCCGGACGCATGACGCCGCCGCCGAGGCGGTGCTGCGGGCGACCGGCTCGATCGTGGTGTTCGACGGGTTCCTGGCGGTCTACGACGAGAGCCGCGACGACCCGGCAACCGGCAAGGCCGGGGCCGACGACGAGACCGCCCAGCGCCGCCTGCCCCCGGTCAAGGAGAACGACCCGGTCGACCGCCTGTCGACCAAACCCGAACAGCATTTCACCCAGCCGCCGCCGCGCTATACCGAGGCCAGCCTGGTCAAGCGGCTGGAGGAACTGGGCATCGGCCGGCCCTCGACCTATGCGTCGATCCTCCAGGTGCTGCAGGATCGCAGCTATGTCCGCCTGGAAAAGAAGCGATTCTATCCCGAGGATCGCGGCCGGCTGGTCACCGCCTTTCTGACCAGCTTTTTCGGCCGCTATGTCGAATACGATTTTACCGCCAAGCTGGAGGACCAGCTCGACGACGTGTCGGGCGGCCGGATCGACTGGAAGACCGTGCTGCGCGAATTCTGGCAGGCGTTCAGCCATGCCGTCGAGGGCACCCGGGATCTCTCGATCACCCAGGTAATCGACGCGATCGACCAGGAGCTGGGGCCGCACTTCTTCCCGCCGCGCGCCGACGGCCGCGACCCGCGGGCCTGCCCGGCCTGCGAGGCCGGCCGGCTCGGCCTCAAGCTCAGCCGCAACGGCGCGTTCATCGGCTGCTCGAACTATCCCGAATGCCGCTACACCCGCCCGCTGGAGGTGCCCCGGGAGGATGGCGGGGGCGAGGAGGCGGGGGCGGTGTTCCCGCGCCTGCTCGGCCACGATCCGGACGGCGCGCGCCCGGTCACGCTGCGCAAGGGACCGTTCGGGCTCTACATCCAGCTCGGCGAAAGCGAGACCGGCAAACCGGCCGCCGGAAAGAAGAAGAACGGCGGCAAGACGGGCAAGGACGATGCCGCGGCGGAGGTCGAGAAGCCCAGGCGGGTTTCCGTGCCCAAGACCCATGCGCCCGCAGATATCGACCTGCAAACCGCGCTGGCCCTGCTCGCCCTGCCCCGCGAGGTCGGGCGCCATCCGGACAACGGCGACGTGATCACCGCCGGAATCGGCCGCTTCGGCCCCTACCTGCGGCGCGGCAGCCTGTACAAGTCGCTGCCGCCGGACGAGGACGTGCTGACCATCGGCATGAACCGGGCGGTCGAACTGCTGGCCGACGCCAAGGAACGGCCGGGCGCGGAGCCGCTGCGGCTGATCGGCGAGCATCCCGCGGACGGCCAGCCGGTCGCTGTGTTCAAGGGCCGCTTCGGCCCCTATGTCCGCCACGGCAAGGTGATGGCGTCGCTGCACCGGGGCCAGGAGGTCGACGACCTGACGCTCGATCAGGCCGTGGAGCTGCTCGCCGCCAAGGCGGAAAAGGCCGGCGCCAAGCCGGCGAAATCCGCCAAAAAGGGCAAGCCGGCGGCGAAGGCCGCGGGCAACGGCACGGCCGAGGCGGCGGCGAAGCCGGCCAGGACCGAAAAGCCCGTGGTCGCGGGCAAATCGAAAACAGATACCAAGGCGCCGAAATCCACCGGGGCAAAGGCGGCACCCGGCTCGGCCGCCGGGGCGAAAACGTCCAAGCGGTCGGCATCCGACCGCAGGGCGGCGACCGTGTCCGATGCGGCACCGTCGGCCAGCCCGCCGAAAACCCCATCCCGCAAACCGGCCTCCCGCAAACCGGCTTCGCCCAAGGCGGCAACCCGGACCGGCCTGCGGCGCTCGGCTGCCGAAGACTGATGTCCCCGGCACACGATTGATCATCGCCCGACCTTGAGTCCCGGCGGCCGTTCGCCCGGACCCCGCATCTGGCGGATCAGGGCTGACGACCCGACGCCTGCACCCTCCATCTCGGCGCAAGCGACAGCGGGTCCGGCGGCGTCGGCGCCCCCAATCGGCGCAACCGCGGTTGCCCGGTGCGGCTGACCTGCGCCGCCTTCCGGCCGGTCCTGCGTCAGCCGGGACACCGTAAAATTTTAACCATGATCGGCGCACTCGACGAATTGTAGGCCATTGCCAACCTTATGGCATAAGACTTGCGATTAGGTCTCATGCGTGCGCCATCCCGTGCATGCGCAAGGCCAACTTTTTGGATCGCGGCAGCAATCCAGGCCAAACCTATAATGGTCGTGAGACTCCGGATATTCACACCTGAAAGGAACTGCGCCATGTCATTCAAGACGCTCCTGCTGGCGGCCGTCACCGCCATCCTTCTGGCGGTCCAATCGCCCGCCAACGCCACCACCATCACCTTCGACGAATTGACGCCGCAGCCGGTCGATGGCCTGACCTTCAACGGCGTCACGTTCGGCTTCACGGTGGGCGGCTCGCCGTCGACCGACGCGTTTTTCAATGTCACCTTTGCAGACTTCGGCATCCCCGGAGAGGCAGCAACCAACATTAATGATTCCGCTCTGTTCGGCCTCTCCGAAGGCGTGCTCTCGCTGGCGTTCCTCGCACCGGTCACCACGCTGAGCTTCGGCGTCGCGATCGCCGATTTCGGCCCGTTCTCCCCCGGTTTCACGGTCAGCCTGTTTGATGACCTGAACATTCTGGTCGGCGAATTCCCGGTCGATACCGATTCGCTGGTACTCTTCTCGGAAGGACTGTTCAGCTACAGCGGCAGCCCGATCGGCTCCGCCACGGTTGCCTTCGCCGATGTCGGGGCGTTTGTGCTCGACAATTTGACCTTTTCTGGTGCCACCGAGGTTCCCGAACCCGCCACCCTGGCGATTCTGGGCCTTGGTCTGCTCGGCATCGCCGGTTTGCGCCGCCGGCGGCGTGCGGCGTGACGATGACGGTCTTCAAGGCAAAGTAGTGCAGGACGGAAACCATCGGTTGCCCGGCTCGAAAGCGGCCGCTGCGCTAGCGTGACGGCTTGTCGTCGAGGTCACCGTCGCGGACGCTTCCCACCCTCGGGGGAGCGTCCGCACCCTGCGCCGGTTCGATCTGCCCCCGCGTCAAGAACCAAGGCTTTATGGCCAATCCCGCCTCTGGAACAAGGCGGTTCGCTGTCCAGAATCCAGACAGGCGTCCAGGATTCTAGACACCGAAACCATCCGCTACATTCATGAATTATTGACCATGCCATAATGAGTGGTCTGGGTATTCCTTGCAGGATTCAACATTATCTTCCAATGTGCAGTTCCAAACGACATCACAACCGAACTCCCAGTCGCCCGTTCTTATGGGTTCCAGCCCGGTTTCGGTTCGGAACCGCACCGCACCGCACCGGCTGCAGGTTCAACGGATGCATCGAGACTGACCGACTCGCTCGGGCGATGAGTCCGTGCCGCCGGAGACAATCATGAGGCATGCCAAACCGGCGCGGTCGACCTATGACCGGACGGCACCGCGCGCGAGGCATGGAGCGAGACGCTGGCCGATCGCGTTACAGATCTGGTACATGGATCGATGACGTTCCGCCGCAGGAGATCAGATTGGCGCCGATCGTTCGGCACGAACTCCACGGCCATGGCCGGGTCTTCGAGATGTCGCGGCCGGGCGCGCCGGGCCCGGCCGGCGCCGGGGTTCGGCACGGCAGGGGCGGACGCGGCATGAGCGAAGGGCGACGGCGGTGACCGGGAAGCCATCCTCCCCCCCCTTTCCGACCAAGGAACAGGTCGCCGAGTTCATCCGCGAGAGCCCGGCGCCGGTGGGCAAACGGGAAATCGCCCGGGCGTTCCAGCTCTCCGGCGAGGATCGCATCGCGCTCAAGCAGATGATCCGCGAACTGGCCGCCGAGGGTCTGATCGAGCGCGGCCGGGGCCGCCGGGTCGCGGCGCCCGAGGCCCTGCCCGCGGTCGCCCTGGTGCAGGTCACGGAAATCGATCTGGACGGCGAGGTGCTGGCCGCCCCGGTCAACTGGCGCGAAGAGGGTCCGCCGCCGGTGATCACGATGGCGCCGGAGCGGCGCGGCCACCCCGCCCTGGCCCCCGGTGACCGGGTGCTGGCCCGCCTGCAGCGGCTGCCCGACGGCACCTATGCCGGCAGCACGATCCGCCGGCTGGACCGGGCGGCGGTGACCCGGAGGGTCGGCGTGTATCGTCGCGAGGCGGGTGGCGGACGCATTCAATCGACTGAAAAGCGCCAGAGCGAAAGCCTTCGCATCGCCGAGTCCGATGCCGGCGGCGCGCGCGACGGCGAGCTGGTGGTCGTCGAGCTGACCAGCGGCGGCCGGCTGGGACAGGGCCGGGCCATCGTGCTCGAACGGCTGGGCGATGCCGCCGAGCCGCGCGCGATCTCCCTGATCGCGATCCATGCCAACGGCATTCCGACCGAGTTCGCCGGCGATGCCCTGGCCCAGGCCGCGGCGGCCGAACCGGCCGGGCTGGCGGGGCGCGAGGATCTTCGGGCGGTGCCGCTGGTGACCATCGACGGCGCCGATGCCCGCGATTTCGACGACGCGGTCTGGGCCGAAACGGATGCCGACCCGCAGAATCCCGGCGGCTGGCACCTGCTGGTCGCGATCGCCGATGTCGGTCATTACGTGCCGCCGGGCTCGCCGCTCGACCGCGAAGCCCGGCGCCGCGGCAACAGTTGCTATTTTCCCGACCGGGTCGTGCCGATGCTGCCCGAGGCGCTGTCCAACGGGCTGTGCTCGCTGAAACCCGGCGAGCCGCGGGCGGTGCTGGCGGCGCATCTGTGGATCGACCGCGACGGCCGGCTGAAGCGGCACCGCTTCATCCGCGGTCTGATGCGCTCGGCCGCGCGTCTGACCTACGAGCAGGTCCAGGCGGCACGCAACGGATCGCCCGACGACCTCACCGGACCGCTGCTCGACCCGGTGCTGGCGCCGCTCTACGGCGCCTATGAGGCCCTGGCGAAAGCCCGCACCGAGCGCGGCACGCTCGACCTCGACCTGCCGGAGCGCACCGTCCGGCTCGACCCCTCGGGCAAGGTGGCGTCGATCGCGGTGCGCACGCGGCTCGACAGCCATCGGCTGATCGAGGAGTTCATGATTGCGGCGAATGTCGCCGCCGCCGAGACCCTCGAGCGCCGTCAGCGGCCCTGCCTCTACCGCATCCACGCCACCCCCGATCCGGCCAAGCTGGAGGCCCTGCGCGAGTTTCTGGCGCCGCTCGGCTACACCCTGGCCAAGGGTCAGGTGATCCGGCCGCGGGTGTTCGCCCAGATCCTGGCAAAGGCCGCCGGCCGGCCGGAATCGCCGGTGATCAATCAGGTGATCCTGCGCAGTCAGGCCCAGGCGGTCTACAGCCCGGACAATATCGGCCATTTCGGGCTGGCCCTGACCCATTATGCCCATTTCACCTCGCCGATCCGGCGCTATGCCGATCTGGTGGTGCATCGCGCCCTGATCGAGCTGCTGCATCTCGGGCCGGGCGGCATCACGCCGGCAGAACAGGCGCAGCTCGATTCGACCGGCGAACACGTCTCGATGACCGAACGCCGCGCCGCCGAGGCCGAACGCGACGCGGTCGACCGCTTCGTCGCCGCCTTCATGGCCGACCGGGTCGGTGGAACGTTTTCGGGCACGATCGGAGGCGTCACCCGATTCGGCCTGTTCGTCACGCTGTCCGAAACCGGCGCCGACGGGCTGGTGCCGATCTCGACCCTGCCTGACGACTTTTACGTGCATGACGAACGGGATCACGCTCTGATCGGTCGGCGCTGGGGCCGCGTATACCGGCTGGGCGCTGCGGTGAGGGTCCGTCTGGTCGAGGCCGATCCGCTGACCGGCAGCACCCTGCTCGCCCTTCTCGATGATGAGCAGGGCGCCGACCTGCCCTGGAAGGCTGAAGATAAGCCTCTGAAATCAAAGCAGTCCGTGCGCCGCCGTCCAATCCGTCGTGGTCCCGCCCCCAAGCGCACTCGCCGCTGAACTGTTCGCTCAACCACGGCTGCACTTCGGCCAGAGCTGAACTCCCGGCATTTATGTAATGTTAACGCGATTTCAGATATGTTAATGCTTGTTGCTTGATGGGCTTGGCAATCGGCTTAAACCGATCGATGGACCCATCAACGGGGACTTGCAAGCATCGGGTCTCTGCGGGGGATCGCACGTTCAGGTTGAAGGCATTTTTGTTCCGCTGCCAGAACCCGGTTCAGGTCGTGGTCTGTGGAGCGGAGTGACTCTTGGTGTGACGACTTGGCGCGACGCGATGCCTGTCCAGCTTTCGCGCTCGCAAGGATAGCAAAGGGATGTGGAAAAAGCGATTGCTTGGGGCCGCACTCGCCCTGGTCGTGCTTTCGGGATGTGGCGGCGGTCCGGCGCTGCACGGCGCTGAGACGGGATCGCCCGGCACTTTGCAAGGATCGGTGTTCAGCGTCGGCTTCGACCGAATCGCCGACGTTTATTTGCATCCGGTCGATATGGGGACCTTAACCGTTGACGGTCTGACCGGCCTGTCGCGGATCGACGACCGAGTCCGTGCCCAGCGCGTCGGCGACCGCGTGGAGGTTTTGGCCGGCACCGCGATGCTGGCCGATTTCACGGCGCCCGATCCGGCGGATGCGCGATCCTGGGCATCGATCACCGTTGATGCCATCGAACGCGTGCGGACCGTTTCTCCGGCGCTGCGCGAGGCGACCGCGGAGCAGATCTACGAGGCGGTGTTCAACGGCATCATCGCCGATCTCGACCAGTATTCCCGCTATGTCAACGCCGAGCGCGCCGAGCAGGAACGCGCGTCCCGCGACGGCTATGGCGGCATCGGCCTGCTGCTGGAGATGGATGACGAGCTGGGGCGCGCCTATGTCGAGCAGGTGTTTCCGCACAGCCCTGCGGCACGCGCCGGCATCGCCCCTGGCGAAGTGTTCATGGCAGTGGGCGGCGATGACACCCTGGGCTGGCCGCTCGACCAACTGGCCAGCCGGTTGCGTGGACCGATCGGTTCGACGGTCGACATCACGTTGCGGTCCGGGACCAACAGCCTTCGTACGCTGAACCTCCGGCGCGAACAGGTGATCGTCAACGTGGTCACCACCCGGATCGATGACGGCATCGCCATCCTGCGGGTCAGCCGGTTCAACGCGGCCACGGCGCAGCAACTGGCCGAGGCGATCGTCGCCGCCCAGTCGCGGCTGGGACCGGGCGCGGCCGGCATCATCCTGGACCTGCGCGGCAACCCCGGCGGCCTGCTCGGCCAATCGGTGGCGGTCGCGGATCTGTTCATCAGCCGCGGCGAGCTGATTTCGACCCGCGGCCGTCATCCGGACAGCATCCAGCATTATTACGCGACCGCCGACGATCTTGGCAGCGGCCTGCCCATGGTGGTGCTGGTCGACGGCCGCTCGGCCTCCGGAGCGGAGGTCGCCGCGGCGGCGCTCCAGGACAGCGGGCGGGCGATCGTGGTCGGCTCGTCCTCGTTCGGCAAGGGCAGCGTCCAGACCGTTACGCGGCTGCCGAATGGCGGCGAACTGTTCCTGACCTGGAGCCGGATTTATTCGCCGGGCGGCTACACGCTCCATCGCCAGGGCGTCATGCCGACCATCTGTACCAGCGCCGGAATCGAGGACCCCGATCGGCTGATCGCGATGTTCCGCTCGGGCGAGGCGGTCGCCCCGTCAACCCTGTCGGCGCTGCGCAGCATTGCGGCGGATGACGAGGATGCCCTGTCGAGGCTGCGGGCGGCCTGTCCGTGGCGCGCTCACGATGAGGAGCTGGATGTAACGGTCGCCCAGAGACTGCTGCGCGACCGCAGCCTCTACGCCCAGGCCCTGACAGCGTCGGCCGTGCCGACCATCGCCAGCGCCGAGCGTGGCCGGCGGGGATCGGCCATGGCCGACACCGTTCAGTAGGGCCGGGCCAGCAGGGCCGGCCTGGTGGCCCCGTCTGGCGATCATGACTGACCCATGGAGCCCGGCGGCTCCATGGGTTTCTGAAGGACCGGGTGATGCCGGCCCTGGCGCTGCCGTCCCTCGACGCCGGCCTTGACAGAGACACCATCGCGCCTAATGTCGGCATTCAACGGATGATCGGCTGTTCGCGCAACGCCGCACGATAAAACGGAATATAAACATGGCCAAAACCAATACCGTGAAGATCCGGCTGGTCAGCACGGCCGATACCGGGTTTTTCTATGTCACCAAGAAGAATCCCAAGAAGCAGACCGAGAAGCTGAATCTGCGGAAATATGATCCTGTCGCGCGCAAGCACGTCGAGTTCAAGGAAGCGAAGATCAAGTAGCCCATGGCATCGGTGGCCCCGGAGTCCAGGGCATGAAGAAGTCCGGGGCATTCGGGATCGGGGCCGCATCCGGGCCGGCCGGCCGTTTCGCCCATAGCCCCGATGATGATTGCCCCGATGCTCAGAGCCCCGACCCGGCCGCGGCGGCTTGGGTATCGTCGAGACTCGGGATCATATCCGGATAGCCATCCACCTTTACCCGGTTCCGCCCGCTGGCCTTTGCGGCATACAGGGCGGTATCCGCGCGGCGGACCAGGGTGTCGGGCGTGTCGGCCCCGTCCTCGCAGATCGCCACACCCAGGCTGATGGTGATCGAGATCTTGCCGACCGGATCGGAAACCTCGAACGGCTGGTCGCAGATTCGCAGCCTGAGCCGCTCGGCAACCTGCATCGCCGATTCCAGAGAAGAATCCGGCATGACCAGCACGAATTCTTCGCCGCCATAGCGGGCAACCATGTCGAAATTGCGCAGACTGCGCCCGATCCGATTGGCGACCTCCTTGAGCACCTCGTCGCCGACCGCGTGACCATAGGTATCGTTGACCCGCTTGAAGTGATCGATATCGAACATGACTGCGGCAACCGGCTTGTGGGTCTCCGAAATGCGCGCCATGACCCGGGCCATATGGACGTTGAGATAGCGGCGATTGAACAGCCCGGTCAGCCCGTCGGTCAGGGCCATCGACAGGCTTTCCTCGTAATTCGAGCGCAGCCGGTCCTGATACCGCTTGCGCCGCACCTGGGTTCGGACCCGCGCGAGCAATTCGTTCCGATCGATCGGCTTGACCAGATAGTCGTTGGCGCCCAGTTCCAGACCTTTCGCGATCTGCCGGATGTCGCCGTCATCGGCCACCAGGACGATTGGCGTCTGCCGGGTCCGCTCGTTGCTGCGCAGATGCGAACATAGCCGCAACCCGTCATCCTCCAGCAAGGTCAGGCTGATGATGACCAGTTCGTAATCCCCGGCCAGCGCCAGCTCGAGCCCGGCCTTGGTCGACCCGGTCGTGTCCGTCCGTTCCGCGCTGTTCTCCAGCGTCTGGACAATCCGGTTGAGATCGACCGGGCTGTCTTCCACCACGAGGATGCGCGCCCGGTCGGCGGCCTCGGTCAGTTCGGAGGCCTTTGCGGTCAGCACGCCCAGCTCGCCGGACGTGTTCTCTCTCATCCGCCACTCGTCCATCATCATCTTGAGACGAACCAGCGACCGAACGCGGGCGAACAGCGCAATGTCGTTGACCGGCTTGGTGAGGAAGTCGTCGGCCCCCGCCTCCAGGCCGCGCACCCGATCCGCCGTGTCGCTCAGCGCCGTCACCATCACCACCGGAATGTGCATGGTCTTGGAGTCGGCCTTCAACCGATGGCAAACTTCGAAGCCGTCCATGCCGGGCATCATGACATCGAGCAGGATGATGTCGGGTGCCGCTGCCGAGGCCTGCCGCAGGGCATCGGGACCGTTGTTCGCGGTAATGACATCGAAATATTCCCGCGTCAGCTTGGCTTCGAGCAGCTTGACGTTGGGCAGGATGTCATCAACAACCAGGACTCGTGCAGACATCGGCCACTAGCTCAGATATCGCTGCACGGTTTCGAGAAACCGGGCCACGGAGATCGGCTTTGCGATGTAATCTTCGCACCCGCCCTCGCGAATCTTTTCCTCGTCGCCCTTCATGGCAAAGGCGGTCACTGCGATCACAGGGATCGACTTCAGATTGTCGTCTTCCTTGATCCATTTGGTGACTTCAAGGCCCGAGACTTCGGGAAGCTGGATGTCCATCAGGATCAGATCGGGTCGATTCTGCCGGGCGATCTTCAGAGCCTCCATGCCGTCCTTGGTCTGCAGCGTGGCATAACCATGGGCCTCGAGCAGATCGTGAAACAGTTTCATGTTCAACTCATTGTCCTCGACGATCAGGACGGTCTTCGGCATGGTCAAACCCTCGGTGCGCCGCCGCTCGCCGGCTTTTCGCGAGAGAGCTTACGATTATCCGTGCGATGTTACAACCTTCGGCCGGATCGGCCTGCCTGGAACACAATGATTAGCCGATAGGGCGGCACCCGCGTTCGGGCAGGATCGGGCGTGAGCAGGACAGGACAGGACGGGCCGGGATGACGGAAAAGGGTCTGTGCCGGGATTGCGGCGAAACCGGCGAGCCGGGTCCGCCGGCCGGCCGCTGTCCCGCATGCGGTTCGTCTCGCTGGATTTATCATCCCGAGTTGCACCGGCTCACCCTGGCCCATATCGATTGCGACGCCTTCTACGCCGCGGTGGAAAAGCGCGACCGGCCCGAACTCGCAAGCCGGCCGGTGATCGTTGGCGGCGGCCGGCGCGGCGTCGTGGCCGCCGCCTGCTATGTCGCCCGGCTCAGCGGCGTTCGTTCGGCAATGCCGATGTTCAAGGCGCTCGCGGCCTGTCCGGATGCCGTCGTGATTCGGCCCGACATGGCCAAATATGCCGCTGTCGGCCGGCATGTGCGACGCCTGATGGCCGCCGTCACCCCGCTGGTCGAATCGGTTTCGATCGATGAAGCGTTTCTCGACCTTGCGGGGACGGAAACCCTGCACGGCGGCAGTCCGGCGCGGAGCTGCGCCCTGCTGGCCCGGCGGATCGAGAGGGAAACCGGAGTGACCGTCTCGATCGGGCTGAGCTGCAACAAGCTTCTGGCGAAGCTGGCGTCCGATCTCGACAAACCGCGCGGCTTCGCGGTGATCGGCCGCGCCGAAGCCGCCGGGTTTCTGGCCGAACGGCCGGTCGGCGTGCTGTGGGGCGTCGGCCGGGCCCTTCAGGCCAGACTGGCGGCCGATGGCATTCTGACGATCGGACAGCTTCGCGAGGCAGACGAGCGGACCCTGGTCCGGCGCTACGGCAGCATCGGCCATCGTCTGTGGCATTTCGCCCGAGGCATCGACGACCGCAGGGTCGAGCCCGACGGCCCGCCGAAAAGCCTGTCGGCAGAGATCACCCTGGAGCGCGACTCGGCCGATCCCGATTTTCTGCGCCGTGCCCTGTGGCCGCTGTCCGAGCGGGTTTCGGCCCGGCTGAAAGCGCAGGATCTGGCGGCCCGGACCGTGGTGCTCAAGCTGAAGACGGCGCGGTTCCGGCTGATCACCCGCCGCCACGGGCTGACGGTGCCGACCCAATTGGCGGAAACCCTGTATCGCACCGGACTCGACCTGCTGGCGGCCGAATCCGGCAGCGGCCCGTTCCGGCTGATCGGCCTGGGCACCGCCGATCTGACCGGGGGCGCGGCCGCCGACCCGCCCGATCTGTTCGACCCGGCGCGGCAACGGCAAAAGGCGGTGGAAGCCGCGATGGACGCGATCCGCGCCCGGCTCGGCCCGGCGGCGATCGTCCGCGGCCGGCGATTCACGCCGAAGCGGTCCGGCTGACCCGGACGCGCCGCCGCGATCAGCGGCCCCGGCGGCGCCACAGCGCCTCCAGATCGGGATGGCGCCGAATCAACCGCTCGACCGCCGGCCCCAGCCAGATCTCGCCGCCGGTCCGGGTCCGCAATCCGGCCCGGGTCATCGCCCGCGCGATCTGCTCGACCGTCTTGCCCTCGCGCAGCAGCGGTTCGATGATGGGCACGAGGCCCCGCTCGAACGCTTCGGCCTCCGGATCGGTGGTCTTCGGCTTGGCCATCATCGTTGTTCCCGTCGGCCGGAGGGTCCCGCCCATGTCCATCGCGCCGCACCACATCGACGCCGCCGGCGCACGATGACCGCCCTGATCAACCGGTTCTGGCGCGGCCGTTTGCCGCTCTGGTTGAGCTACTGGGTGTTCGGCGTGGCGACCAACATGATCCTGTTGGCGGTCCTGGTCCGGATGGCCCTGTTCACCGATCCGCCCGCCTCCGCCACCCTGCTCTGGGCGATCTATGCCGCTTCTCTGGCCTGGTTTGCAATCGTCGCGGTCGCCACCTGGCGCGCCGCCGGCCGCTACCCCAGCCCGCCGGTCTGGCGTTTCCTGGCCCGGGCCGGCGTGCTGGCCGGCGCCCTTCGCATGGCCGGCGAGGCCTATGTCCTGTGGCTGATTGCCTGATCCGGCGATCGCGGATCACCGGTCATTGGAGCCAGGGCGAGCCCGATGCCCCATCCTGCGGCCAGGACTGCTCCGCGCTCAAACCATTGGAGGCGTAGATCATGTCCAACTGGTCGTGGACCTCGCCCAGCAGCGCCAGCAGGTCCGGGTCGAAATGGTGCGGACGAGTCCGCCCGTCGCCGTAGAGGATGGTTTCCAGCGCCTCGTCGTGGCTCAAGGCGGCCTTGTAGCAGCGCTCCATCCGAAGCGCATCGTAGGTGTCGATCAGGCCGACGATCCGCCCCTCGATCGGGATGTCCGTTCCGGCCAGACCGCACGGATAGCCGGTGCCGTCCCAGCGTTCGTGATGGGTCAGCGCGATCACCGCGGCGCAGCGCAGGACCGGGTGCTGACAGCCCGCCAGCTTCTGATGACCGATCACGGTATGCCGCTGCATGACGGCGGTCTCGCGCGGGGTCAGCGGTCCCGGCTTGTCGAGAATGTCGCCGGGAACCGCCAGCTTGCCGATATCGTGCAGCGGCGCGGCCAGCGAAATCATCGTTGCCCGGTCCACCCCCCAGCCGAGCGCGCGCGCCATGATCCCCGCGAAATGCCCGGTGCGCCAGAGATGATCCGCGGTTTCGGAATTGAGCCGCCGCGGCCCCGCGGTGAGGCATTTGGCGAACATGGACAGGACGGCCCCAATCCCGGCCGCATCGCCCGGCCCTGGATCGGCCGGCACCGTCTGCCACGATTGCGACAGTTTGCGGTACCGGAGCAGCATCGCATGATGAGGCATCGTTCGGTCCACGGCGGTTGAGGTTCGGCGTCATGCCGAGGCGGGGCGCACCATCCGCTGCTCCCCGGCGCTCAGCTCGAAAAGCAGTTCGTCGCTGTCGGCGATCGCGGCGGTATTGCGATGAATTACGGTGATCGCCACGCCGGCCTCGGCCGACATTTCCTGACCCTCGATCGCCCGGAGCAAGGCCGTCGTGACCCGGTCGGTCACGCCGCGGTCGTCGGCGTCGAAGCGAACCAGCATGACGATCAATGCCGCGTCGTCCTCGCGATAGATCAGCGCTTCGCCACCGAACAGATCCGCAATCAGGGTGTCGCTGGCGTCGCGCTCCAGCCCGATGAACCTCAACCGGAACAACGAGATCCGCAGATTGGTATTGCTCAGCAGACGAACCGATCGGGCGAGGTCGGGACCCTGGCGGCGCGGGCGGAGCGCCGGTATCCCGGTCGGCAGGGCGCGGCTGAATTGGCGCGCGGTTTCGTAGCGGTTCCATGACATTGCCATGCTCGACCCTCCCCGCCCGGTGCCCCCTCGAAAGCGGACAGCACCCCGGAAAAAGAATAGCCCGAGCAAGGTCTATCGAGCTGTGCGAAAGCTGTGACCTTGGTCCAGGATTGTAGACCGCCTTGTCGCGCCGCGGATGAGAGCAGCGCGGCGTGCCAATCGGGCGGCGATCGCCCGCCATTTCACCTTGATCGCGGCAGGAAGATTCGCACGCAGAGTCCCCCGGTCGGGCGGTTCTCGGCGCGCACCTCGCCGCCCATCGACTGGACGTTCTGGCGCACGATCCAGAGCCCGATGCCGAAATGCGGCTCGCCGGCGTCGCTGCCGTCGCTGCCATCGGGACCGTTGCCGTCTTCGGGCCGCCGTTCCGAAAAGTAGCGTTCAAAGATCCGGTCGAGATTGACCGGATCGACGCCCGGTCCCTGATCCGCAACCGTCAGCTCGGCATGGCGCCCGGCCTTGCGCAGGGCGACCTCGATGGCGCTGCCGGGGGGCGAGAAGCGCAGCGCGTTGTCGATCACGTTCTCGACCGCGGTTTCCAGCAACTCCTCGCTGGCCCGCACCTTGGGTCGGCCGCCGAGATTGAGGTCGAGACGCAGGTCGCGCTGCCGGCAGGCTTCGGCGTAGCCGCGCAGCATGCGATCCAGCAGCCCGGCCAGATCGACATCCGACGATGGCGGCTCGAACAGGTCGGCGGTGGTCTGGTCCATGTGCCGGGCACAGGTCACCAGCGTGTCGAGCCGGAACAGCGCCTCCTCGATCAGCCAGATCGCCTCGGCCGCCCGCCGGTCCGACCCGGCAATGCGGCGCAGCGGCTCGACCGACTGGCGGATGACGCCGATCGGCGTCTTGAACGCATGGGCATTGTCCTCCGCGGCGCGCCGGATGTTTTCGGCGGAATTGCGCAGCGTTTCGACCAGACGGTCGAAATCCTGCGCGACGCTTTGCAGTTCGGGAATCCGGTTCTGCACGGCGAAGGATCGCGTCTTGGCGCTGTCGAAGCCGATTTCCCGCGCCAGCCGGCCAAACCGGCGGAGATTGCGCCAGATGCCGACGAAGAACATCAGCACCAGCACCGCCATGCCGACATAGATGATCGCTGCGGCCCGGACCTCGGAGGTATTCCAGTAGGGCTGGCCGAGCGAGGAGCTGAGATAGGCCGGCGACGCCTGTGCGGTGATCAGCGCCCAGCAGCCGAGCGCGGTGTTGATCGGCGTGATCGAGGTCAGCACCTCCTGCCCGCCATCATCGGTCGAAATGCGCAGTGCCAGCGGCTCGTTGCCCCGACAGACCTGCTCCAGCCGGCCGAGCACGCCCAGTTGGATCAGCTCTTCCCGTTCCTGATCAAGCACGGCGCTCGGCACCGGCGGCGTTGCGGCGACGAAGAAGAAGCCATGGGCGCGCGGGACATTGACCGGGCGCAGCAGGAGCTTGACCCGCACATCGTCCTCCGCCAGCCGGCCGAGCACCTCGGTCAGATTGGGCGGCACGCTGCTGCGGGCGTTCTCCAGCAGCGGGGCCAGCGCCCGGGCGATCAGCGTCCCGTGAAGCTCCGCGCCTTCCAGCAGCAATTCCTGCCGTTCCTGGTCGGCCTCGTGGAACTGCTGATAGATCGGCACCGGGACCGCAAGAAAGATCAGCACCAGCGCCACCAGCCGCACCAGCAGCGAGCGCAGCGGCCAGGGCGGGCCGAACCGCACCGCCGATCCACGGGCGGCGTCAGTCACTCCCGTCGCTCCAGCGATACCCGAAGCCGGGATAGTTCTCGATACTCTCGAAACGGGAATCGACCATCCGGAATTTCTGCCGGATTCGCTTGATGAACGCCCGGACATTGGCCCGATAGCCGACCGTTCCGTACCCCGCGATAAACCCGGTGCCGCGCACCAAATCGTAGATTTCACGGTAGGAGGCATTCTGCCCGGCCCGCGATACCAGCATCCGGACGATGGTGAACTCGGTCAGCGTAAGATCGACCGACTCGCCGCGCCACAGCGCCTGACAGGTCTTCAAGTTGAGTTCAAGCGGGCCGTGGGTCAGGCCACCGGTATCGATCGGCCGGACCCGATCCGGCTCGACCACCTTGCGGCCATCGACGATCAACTGGATGCGCTTGATCAGAATCGAGAAACTGCGCGATTTCTCGACGAAATCGATGGCTCCGCCGGCCAGGGCCGCCTCTTCGTAAATCTGGTCGCTCAGAACCGTCAGGAAGATCACCGGTACGTCGATCCCGCCCTGGCGCAATCGGCGCAGCACCTCGATCCCGTCGAGCTGCGGCATGCGCCAATCCAGCAGGATGATGTCGGCGGTGCCCCCGTCCTCGAAATAGTCAAGCGCCTCGACACCGCTGCCGAACAGCAGCACGTCGTAGGTCTCATCGGCCAGATTCTGGCCCAGCGCCTTCAGAAACAGTTCGTCGTCATCGACCAGCGCGACGCGAATCCCGCTAGATCGGTCGCTGGGCGGCCTGGGTGACGAGTTCGGCAAGGCATTGCTGCTCGATGTTGGGGACATGATGGATGCTCGTCAGATCGTAAGACAGCACTCTGAAATCCGTCGTCGCCATGTCCATATAAAAATAAACCCTCAGCACACAGTTGGGCGTGCCGTACTGCCAAAGTCGCGCCGGAGGCACCTCTTGGTTGAGCGCGGGTTCGCCAAATAATGCAAGAATGTCCGACGGGTCGGACCCGACCACGCGCGATATGCTGGTCACCGGCGGCGACGCCTCGCCGGCACCCGGCGGCGTACCCGCGGCGGCCTGCGGCGATGGCGGCGCGGGCGTGGCGGAATTGGCGAGTTCCGTATCGGGTGACGGCGTTCCGGCCAGGGTTCCGCCGTGCGCCACGGGGCCTTGTTCCGCTGCTTCGGTCTCCGGTGTTTCGACCTCGGCCACGGCTTCGGCGGCCCCGGCTTCGGCGGCCAGGGTTGCGGGGGCCGTCGCGAACAGCGGCGGGCGCGGCTTGCGTCCGGGAATCGGCGGGTCATCGACCCGAAATCCATTGACCATCGCGCTCGCCTGCCCGGAAAGCGGATCCCCAGCCGTTCCATCCAGCGCGCAACCGGTCATGACTGCACCGAGGCCGACGCAGATCGACAAGGCTGCCAGCGCGCGTCTCACCGTCATTTGTCGTTCACCGATTCTGGACAAGCCGCCCGCCCCACGGGTCAGACGCCGTCTCATCCGCAAGCCTGATCATCCGAAGGGCTGGACCGCCGAAGTCGTCCCTTCTCGACGACACCGACTCCGGATGATTGCACAATATTTAATTTCCTTTGGCTTGGCCGCCAACAATTAAATTTTGGTCACGCCGGGCACAAACTGCGGTGTCTTCCGCCCGCAGCCCGCCCGGTCACTCGGGAAACGCGGCAGAAGCCGAGAATACAAGAGTTTCAGGGTCGCCAACATTTCCGCCTTTTGGTGAGTCAAACTCAACCCAAAAACGCCCTTTTGTGCAGTGTGCCGCTTCCCAGTCATTCTTCTAGGATGCCGGACGCGGCGACATGCGGCTATCACAAAAATATTACAGCCTTTTCAGCGTGCCGTCACGTGTTTCGATGATTCGCAATGGTCGCACTCGGCCAGCGGCGGTCCCGGCGGACAGCTCGAAAGCGCACGGCAAGCGACCGACGCTTCGCCTGTGCAGCAATCGAAACGGCGTGGCGCCACCGCAATGCGTTTGCACGAGCGGTCGAGCGCATCATTGACGACACCGAGTTCACATGAATGCGGTGCCGTCGTGTCCATAAGAAGCGGCTTGACTGCTGTGAAGTCCGGCTTTGCACCGGATGCCCGCAATCCGATCCCCTCCACCCAGATGCACACCCGTATTTTTGCGAGAAGGCTTCGGTAAAAAACCTCTCTAATCCATGCAGTCGGACCACAATTGCGCTTTTCTGTCGCAGACCGCCTGGGACCGGTTCGGCCCCGGATCGCCCATGTCGCTGTTTCAAAGGCGTTTCTTCGATCCTGCACCCGGGGCCGCGCCGCATAAACCAAAGACCGGTCAAGAAATCACACAGTTGTCACGGTTATAGCCGCGTTGGCGGTATATAGTTTAATAGTGGAGAGAACGGTTCTTGGAGAACGGCGCATGGAGCCGATCAATGAGCTGGCCCTGTCCGGGCTGAGAGTCTCGGCGTGCATAGGCGAAATGGCAACTGTGGGGGATGACATGCCTTTGCACGGTGCCGAGCTTTCGCTTGAGCAGGTCATGTCGAGCCCGCTCGTTCACATGGTGATGCAGCGGGATGGATTGACCCCGGACAAGGTCTGGGAGGTGATCCGGGCAGCCCAGCGCCGGATGAGGGCGGGAGTCTCCGAGCATTTCATTTAGGGTAAAGTGTTGACGGCGAGGTCGGCCCTGCCGATCCTGTTGCGATGACGGTGCCTTGTCGACTCCCGAGCGATACCGGCTCCGGTTCGACCGGGGCTGCGCTGTCCTGTCCCGGATCGGTCGATGAGGCGCAGTGCCGATCGAGGCGTGTCAATACGGTACGATATGCCTCATATTCGAGAAGTGCAGTGTGGATGATGTCATGACTGTTCGAGTCACCTTTGCGGCCGCTCTCGGTCTGGTCATGGCATTGGCGTCCGGTCCGGTCACCGGCGCCGATGCCGATCCGTGGAAGTCCCGGCCCGCCCCCGCCGAACCCGGCTGGGTCGATCGGATGGCCGAAACGGCGGAGACGGCGGCCGTCGAAATGGAGGTTCGGACGCGGGAGGCCATCGCCCTCGGCGGCGCGTTCCTCAATCGCAACCGCCACACCGTGTCCGGCGTGGTGATCGGCTGCGCCATGGGCTCGGCAGCCGGAGCGGTGGCTGCCGGCTTGGCCGGAGCGGCCACCAGCGGCGGCGCCCTGATCGGGACCGAACTGGCGGTCGTTGCCGGGTGCGGGGCCGGGGCGGCGATCGCCGGCTCGATGGGCTACCAGCTCGACCACATGTTCGAGCCTGAATAAGGTTCGAGATTGAACAGGCCGCTCTCCCGGATGCGCCGGGTCCGCGGCCGCGCCAACCCGGCCACCTCCTCGGCCCCGACGCTCGCTGCCGGTGACTGTTGGTTGGCGCGGCGACGACGACGCCTACGCCGCCGTCGGATGCATTTCGATGAAATGTTTCAGGACCAGCTTCAGCTTGGCGGAGTGAACATAGTCGCCACGCGCCCGCGCCGCCTCGATGTCGTCGCGAATCATCTGCTTGATCCGCCATTGCCCGTCGGTCGTCTGCACCAGATAATAGCCGAGTTCCGTGCCGATGATTTCCGGTACGTGTTCATGCTCGGCAATCGCATCGACCTCTTCCTCGGTCAGCCCGCACAATCCGATGCAATCTTCAATGGTCAGCATGACTGGGGTCCTCCTTCCCGATAAAGATAGGAGCATTACCACAGTTTTGCTATGGTTAATAACGGGTCAAGACTCGATGCCCGTCATGCGCCGGACGATGGGCGCCGGCCCGGCCATGGCCTCCAGCGCCCGATCCGGCGCAGCCGCGCCGACCAGGCTCGGAGTCTTCGGCGCAGCGACGATTCCGGCTCGAGCCTGATGCCGACCCGGCGGATCTCGGTTCCGACCTGATCGACCACGATGAATTCAAGCGTGCCGATTCTCACCCGGTCGCCGCGGCCGACATTGCCGCCCAGGCGACCCGTTACCACCGCCGCCAGCGTCTGCTCCCGTTCCTCCGGAGTCAGCGGCAGATCGTAGACATGAAGCAGCTCGTTCATCGCGCTGCTGCCTTCGAGGATGAAATCGCCGAGGTCCGGGCCGAGCAGCGATGCCGTCGAGCTGAAGGGTGCGGAGAACACCCGGTCCAGCGGCAGCGCCTGTTCCGGCGGCGTCAGAAGCAGCACGAAATCGTCGGGCCTGAGCCGGTCTGCCATGCCGAGCCGGAGCACGGCGCCGCCGCGCAATACCGACAGGATACGGGTCCGCCGCGGCAGATCGAGCCGGGCCAGGGGCACCGCCGCCGCCTGGCTGTGCGGCCTGACGACATAGCCGACCAGATCCCGATCCAGGTGACGCAGCAGATCGACGTCGAGCCGGGGCGCCGGTTCGGGCTCCGGCGGCAGCGCCACCCCCAGAAGCCGCGCGACCCAGGGGATCGTCCACCCCTGAAGGATCAGCGACACCAGAACCACAACGAAGGCGATGTTGAAATAGGTTCGGCTGATATCGAGCCCGGCCAGCAAAGGAAACAGGGCCAGGAAGATCGGCACCGCGCCGCGCAGCCCGACCCAGGATATGAACACCCGCTCGCGCCAGGAAAACCGGAACGGCACCAGCGACACCAGCACCGCCAGCGGCCGCGCCAGCAGGATCAGGACCAGCGCGATGGCCAGCGCCGGCAGGGCCTCGGGCACCAGTTCGGTCGGCGTGACCAGCAATCCGAGCATCAGGAACATGACGATCTGCGCCAGCCACGCCATGCCGTCGAAGAACCGCCCGACCAGCTTGCGCGCGCGGACCCGGCGATTGCCGAAAACCAGCCCGGCAAGGTAGACCGCCAGATAGCCGCTGCCCCCGACGATCTGGGTGCTGCTGAAAATGCACAGCGCCCCGGCCAGGGCCAGGATCGGATAGAGCCCGGCCGACAGCTCCAGCCGGTTCATCAGCCAGACGAGCAGCATCGCACCCGCGAGGCCGAGCACCACGCCCAGCCCCATCTGCTCGATGAAGCTGAGCAGCACCGGCCAGCCGACCTCCATGGACCCGACGGCCATCAACTCAAGGATCGTAATGGTCAGGAACACGCCCATCGGATCGTTGCTGCCGGATTCGACCTCCAGCGTGGCGCGCACCCGGTCGCGCAGCGCAATCCCGCTGCGGCCGAGCAGCATGAACACCGCCGCGGCATCGGTCGAGGCGACGATCGCGCCGATCAGCAGCGCCGGCAGCCAGTCCAGTTCCAGGAGCCAGACCGCGAAACCGCCGACGACGGCCGCGGTGATCACGACGCCCAGGGTCGCCAGCACGGCCGCTGGTCCCCAGGCCATCAGCAGACTTGATCGCGGCGTCCGCTGGCCGCCATCGAACAGGATCACCACCAGGGCACAGTTGCCGATGAGAAACGCCGTCTCGGGATCATCGAACACGATGCGTCCCGGACCGTCCTCGCCGGCCAGCATGCCGAGCCCGAGAAAGACCAGCAGCAGCGGCGCCCCGACCCGCGCCGACAGCAGCCCGGCGAAAATGCTGGCCAGCAGCAGCAGCGAACCGATAAAGATGCCGAGCGTGCCCTGATCCATCCCTGCTCCCCTCTGCCCAACCGCGACGCGGAAGCGCCGGCTTCGGCCGGGTCAAAATGCCGGATCAGGCATGGGGGAGTCGATCATGCGGCGGGGTCGGGCACGCGGACCTTGTCGGCGCATTCCGGCGTCCGGGGAGAGGCATCGGTCGGCCCGATGCCTCGCCGGCCCCAGGGCGCTCGGGGTCAGGCCCGCATGCGGCTGATGTCCTGCAGGACCGTGACCTCCTGCTCCCGCTCTTCCAGCCGGGATTTCACCACGTCGCCGATGCTGACGATGCCGACCAGCCGGCCATCGTCCAGCACCGGCATGTGCCGGATGCGCCGGCCGGACATCACCGCCATGACGTCCTTGATGCGATCGGACGGCTTGCAGGTCAGCACATCGCGGGTCATCAGATCGGCCACCTTGAGATTGACGATCGCCGAGCCGCGTTCCCGCAGGCCGCGGATGATATCGCGCTCGGACACGATCCCGATCAGGCGCCCCAGCGGATCATGGACGACCATCGCCCCGATCCGGTTGTCGGTCAGCAGCTCGACCGCGGTGACTATGGACGCACTGCCCTGCACCGCCACCACCCGATGGCCCTTCTGGCACAGAATATCGGCAATACTCATCGGCATTTCTCTCCCTGTCGAACGGCTCGTTGTTATGGGTTGTCTCCAATCTCGCGCGCCCAGCCGGCCGGCGCGGCGGATGGTTCGATAGCATAATACCTGTTTTGAGGGATCATGGATAGCGGTACCACTGCCCGAGCTTGACCGGCCGCGGACGATCGCCCACCTGTTGGCGCCGGGGACATGCCATGGACGTCGACCTGTTCGATTTCACGCTGCCGGCGGATCGGATTGCGCAGCGGCCGGTGCGGCCGCGCGATGCCGCGCGCCTGCTCGAGATCCGGGCCGGCCGGCAGACCGATCATGTCGTGCGCGACCTGCCGGACCTGCTGCGGCCGGGCGATCTCCTGGTGTTCAACGATACCCGCGTGATCCCGGCCCGGCTGACCGCGCGGCGCGGCCAAGTGGCGGTCGAGCTGACCCTGCACCGGCAGATCGAGGATACGGTCTGGCGCGCGCTGGCCAAGCCCGGCAAGCGGCTCAAGCCCGGCCATGTCCTCGATCTGGCGACCGGCGGGCGGGCGGAGGTGCTGGACAAGGGACCGGACGGCGATGTCGGCCTGCGCTTCGACTGCGGCGCGGAGGCGCTGATGGAGGCGCTGAAGCGGTCGGCCGCGGTGCCGCTGCCGCCCTATATCCGCGGCGGCACGGCCGACGATCGGGATGCCGAGGACTACCAGACGGTGTATGCCGCGCAGGACGGCGCGGTCGCCGCCCCCACCGCCGGGCTGCATTTCACGCCGGAGCTGATGGCCCGGCTGGACGCGCGCGGGATCGGCCGGGCCTTCGCCACGCTACATGTCGGCGCCGGCACCTTCCTGCCGGTCAAGGCCGGCAAGACCGAGGATCACCGCATGCATCCCGAGCGGGGCGTGATCTCCGAGGCGACTGCGGAAAGCCTCAACCGGATCCGCGCCGGCGGCGGCCGGATCGTCGCGGTGGGCACGACCAGCCTGCGCCTGCTGGAAAGCGCGGCCGATCCGGACGGGCGGCTGCACCCGTTCGACGGCGACACCGATCTGTTCGTCACCCCCGGCTACCGGTTCCGCTTCGTCGATCTGCTGCTGACCAATTTCCACCTGCCGCGGTCGACCCTGTTCATGCTGACCGCCGCCTTCGCCGGGCTGGAGACCATGAAGGCAGCATATCGCCACGCCCTGGACGCCGGCTACCGGTTCTATTCCTATGGCGATTGCTGTCTGCTCCATCCGCAGGAGGAGTCGTGACCGGGGCGACGCTCTCGTTCGAACGGCTTGCCCTGGACGGCGCGGCGCGCATCGGCCGGCTGGACACGGCGCATGGCGCGATCCGGACGCCGGCCTTCATGCCGGTCGGGACCCAGGGCACGGTCAAGGGCATGCTGCCCGACGCGGTGGCGGCAACCGGTGCGGACATCCTGCTCGGCAACACCTATCACCTGATGCTCCGCCCCGGCGCGGAACGGGTGGCGCGGCTGGGCGGGCTGCACCGGTTCATGAACTGGCCCCGGCCGATCCTGACCGATTCCGGCGGTTATCAGGTGATGTCGCTGGCCGGGCTGCGGGCGCTGGACGAGCGCGGCGTGACGTTCAAATCGCATCTGGACGGCAGCCGTCACGAACTGACCCCGGAGCGCGCGGTCGAGATCCAGCATCTGCTGGGCAGCGACATCACCATGGTGCTGGACGAATGCACCCCCTTCCCCGCGACGCCCGAGCAGGCCGCGGCCTCCCTGGCGCTGTCGATGCGCTGGGCCGAGCGGTCGAAGGCGGCGTTTCGCGCGCGGCCGGGCCACGGACTGTTCGGCATCGTCCAGGGCGGCGTCCATCCCGATCTGCGCCTGAGGTCGGTGGCCGAGCTGACCGCGATCGGGTTCGACGGCTATGCGGTGGGCGGCCTCGCGGTCGGCGAGGGCCAGGAGACCATGTTCGCGGTGCTCGACGTCACCGTGCCGGCCCTGCCCCCGGACCGCCCTCGCTATCTGATGGGCGTCGGCAAGCCGGCCGACATCGTCGGCGCCGTGCAGCGCGGCATCGACATGTTCGACTGCGTGATGCCGACGCGCTCCGGCCGCACCGGACAGGCCTTCACCCGGCGCGGCCCGCTCAACCTGCGCAATGCGCGGCACCAGGACGATCCGCGGCCGCTCGACGAAGCATGCCGCTGCCCGGCCTGCACCGGTTACAGCCGCGCCTATCTCCGTCACCTCGTCCAGGCCGGAGAGATTCTCGCCAGCGTGCTGCTGACCTGGCACAACCTTCAGTATTACCAGGATCTGATGGCCGGTCTGCGCGGCGCGATCGCCGCCGGCACGCTGACCGATTTCGCCGCCGACTTCCACACTCGTCAGGCCGAAGGCGACATCGATGCGCTGCCCGATGCCGGGCTTGCGGTCGGGTCGAGGTGACGCCGATGGCCGGTCCCGCCCTCACCCAGCTCGGCCGCCCGACCGCCCTGCCCGCCGATCCCGATCAGGCGGAGCTGGACTGCATGGCCAATCCGCATCCCGGCACGCTCTACTTGATCCGCCTGACCTGCCCGGAATTCACCTCGCTCTGTCCGGTGACCGGCCAGCCGGATTTCGCCCATCTGGTGGTCGATTACGTGCCGGCGGAGCGGATCGTCGAGAGCAAATCGTTCAAGCTGTTCCTCGGCGCCTTCCGCAATCACGGCGCCTTTCACGAGGACTGCACGATCGCCATAGCCAAGCGGTTGGTTGTGGCGCTGGCTCCCGTCTGGCTGCGGATCGGCGGCTACTGGTATCCGCGCGGCGGCATCCCGATCGACGTCTTCCATCAGACCGGCCCGGTGCCAGAGGGCCTTTGGCTCCCCGACCAGGGCGTGCCGCCCTATCGCGGCAGAGGATAGCGGACGATGGCGGAGGCCGCCGCGCT
>CAZTNV010000022.1:24658-25037 GCA_964615535.1 uncultured Mycobacteriaceae bacterium
CGCTGATCCGCGAGCGCGCCCTGGCGCTCGGGTTCGACGCGATCGGCTTCGCCGCACCGGAGATCGGCGAGGCGGCGCGCGCCGGGCTGGCCGGGTTCCTCGAACAGGGCTGGCACGGCGACATGGGCTGGATGGCGGCCAAGGCCGATCGTCGCAGCGATCCCCGCGCGCTGTGGCCCGAGGTCGGAACGGTCATCGTGCTGGGGCTGAACTACGGCCCGGCCGGCGACCCCCTGGCCATTCTCGATCACCCGCAGCGCGGCGCGATTTCGGTCTATGCCCAGGGCCGCGACTATCACGACGTGCTGAAGAAGAAGCTGCGGGCGCTGGCGCGGTGGATGGCCGAGACCCTGGGCGGCGAGGTCAAGCTGTTCGTGGA
>CAZTNV010000023.1:0-18723 GCA_964615535.1 uncultured Mycobacteriaceae bacterium
CGAGCGCCACCCCCAGCACGTTCGCGAGCGCGCCGGCGAGCCGGAGCCGAGTCGGTCGCTCGCGCAGCCGGAGCGCGCCGAGCGCCACCGCGAACAACACGCTCGCCTGGCGCACGGCCACGACGTAGCTGACCGGCGCCGTGCGCAGAGCATGCAGGATCAGCCCGTAGACGACGAAACTCATCGCCACGATCACGAGAAACGCCTGACCCAGCCGGGTGACGAGGAAGCGGATCATTGCGCAGCCATGCAAACCTCCGCTCGACCAACCATCGACGGCAAAGGCCGACGGCACCGGTGGCGGAGCGGGTCACTCTCTCCATCGGACAGTCACCATCCGTCCACGGGGGCAGTCAGCGCCCTCGCCCAGCATGGCCCCCTTCCGCGCTAATCTGGCGCCGCCGTGGGCAGGTGTCCATGCCGTCAAGTCTTCTTCCTTAAGGGACGGATTCCGTCCCGGCCACGAACGTCTGGGTGATCAGCGATTGCCCCGCGACATGAACTTCGGTGCCCATGACACCATGAAAATTGCGCCCGTTGATCTTCCTGCGCGCGCCCGGCCCGCTTCATGACCCCCGTGACCCGACGCACCCGGTCCCGCTTCCCCCTACCAGGTTTGGCTCCTAAAGGCCGACGCCACTCAACTCACTTCCGCTCGGGATCGAAAGCCCGGGCCATCGGTGCGACCATCGACGCACAATCCAACATGGCCGCATCCCTGTCGCCGAACCATGTCATCATGATGGCCGATTGATGGCCGAAAGACCCAGACCCGGCCGATCAATCAAGCCGGTGGGCGATCCCGTTCTCCTCAAGAAACGCCTTGTATTCACTAAAGAGCTCCCGATACCGTCGCTCGAACGGCCTGTAGTCCAGTATCCCAAGATCGATGTCCAGGTTTGCCGGATCGAGAACTCTTGAAGGAATATTGAAAAGATCAACGATTTCACGAGTTCTCTCATCGTACAAGAAAAAATAGGCCGGCGTACCATGAGACAAAGCTACAATATTGCCATGCAGTCGGCATCCGGCCACGAAATCGAGATCTTTGGCCAAACGGATATAATCTCCAACATCCAACGAATAAAAGCTATGCCGCATGATCCAATCCAATACCTCTACACTGGCCACCTCCCTGTACTGCTTGATAACGGCCTCCCGAAGCTGCGGCAGATTCGTTTCCGACGTCTCCGAACGGATAAGCCGCCTAGATGCTGATGGTTCATCTTTGAACACGGTGTAAGCCTGATAGCGGTCTGCCATAAAAAACCGCTCCAGACTGATCTCCTCGCCTTGCAACATCACCGTCAATATGCGCGCCCGATCCCGCAGCCGTGAAATGGCGCTGAACTGCGCCGCACTGATCTCGGGGTTATTGGTGTAAAGCGTATTCCGCATTGTCCATCCGACACGCTCGAGGTTTGGCACCTTGACCCTGATTTCAGGTTTACGACTCCAAAATAAAGTTGGGCACCCGATAACCCGAACATTATTGATCCCCAGCGTCTTCAGTGCCTCTGCCGTGCTGTCACCCCTCACCATGCAGGACCGACAAGAATCATGTATGAATTTCAGCGAAGCGACATCCCCATCTGTCAAATCCAGAGCGGTTACACCCCGCGGCGCCTGCAAACCCGCACCAATATAGACGATCGGAATCTTGACCTTCTTGAGAACCCTCAACGGCAGGTATTTCTCAATCCAACCGGAAAAGATGAAGTTTCCGCCTTTCAGCACCAAGACATCACATTCCTCGTTCAGAATCTGCCAATCACTATCTGGCGCGTCGGGATAAATCATATAGTACGAATCGCAACGCAGATGATCTCGTGTCACTTTGGTAACGAACCAATCACCAATATTCGCAGCCGAGGAGATGAATTGCGAATTGAAACGATCCTCCCAGGACGCAGTTACCAAGCGCCTGTGATCGTTATTGAGCATCAGTGGCCCGTAGAGTGTAGCTATCCGCATGACGACGTCCTCCTGCCGATCGGTCCGGAAACATAACGTGTCTGTTGCAAGACGATTGCCCGCCATTTTATTGAGATCGAGCACAGCTCACCAAGCCCTACAAAAAACCCATTTGCGTGCGGAGTGCATTAGGCAAAATCTCAAACAGAAGAAGTATGTTCTAACACACTCCAATCCTACCACTAAACTTCATCTCATCGCGAGCTCCGCGACCCGATTTCATCGCTTCTTTCCAACACAATCGACAATTCCACCAAGTCTCTATTCGGAACGCACCTACCGGACCAGACCATGGCCAAAATGAACTGCCGGACCCATAACCACGACCGGCCGTTCTCGGCTCCACCAAAATTGCCAATCGAACTTCTCGTTCCATTCCCTAAATCTGCTCACTTAATTGCCGCCTTAGCGGTCTCACAACTCATTCTATGTGAGATCGCATTCTCATCCAAAAACCGGCGCATTTCACGATAACGGTAACGATAGGCCCTATTAAAACGGTCAAAAATACCCTGATCCCAATACTCCTCTAGTATAAACCGCCGCTCATTGTCCAGGCGATAATTCGGCTTCGCAAAGGTTTCCACGACTTCATCCGCTCTTGTGGGATACAAAAATGATACTGCAGGAATCCCATTCGCCAGCGCTAACGCATTGCTCTGGATCTGAAACCCTACGACAAAATCCATTTCCCGTGCATGGAGTTCTATATCCTCAAAGGTACGTGGATCACGTCGTTTTACTTCAAGCTTCAAGTGCACTTCATCGGACCAGTAGACATCGTCCAGCAACATCTCTGACCCACCAAGTTCCACGCTTCGACTCCTGGTTCCAATATCGCTGGGAAACGGTCCCCAGACATTTCTAATCTCCCCTTGACCCAGCAGCGCAACATTGAATCGACCTTGCATGTCCAGCACCAGATTCCTGAAAACGGACAAGTCTCGAGTTAGGCCGAAAATGCGTCTCCGCTCGGCGTCGCGGTCAAAAGTTATGCCAACTTCTTTTACCTCGTCCAGTGGAGGCAACACTATGCTATGATATGGATTCATGCTTCTGAAAAACGTCGGACACCCCACAATACGCTGATTTAGAATCCCGACATCCTCCAGGACAGCAGCGGTATATGCACCTCGAACTCCTATCGAAACGCAGTTGTCCGCAACTATACGCAGTATCCGCACCGCCTCTTCTTTTAATGGCAATAAATGCTGCACAGCAGCGTCTACACCGATCCCCATTGCTACGATCGGAATTTTGATTCTTTTCAAAACATCTGCAGTGATATACCAATCCTTTGCCACTTTTACAAAGTCAGACCCATATAGCAGCAGATATTCGAACTCAGCATTATAGCGGTCGATGTCGGACTTCGTAGGCTCCCTGACGTTCACCGTCTCAATATGCTCAAAATCTAGCAGCCTCGTTGCTGAGTCATAGCCCAACGTGTTTCCAAGAACGCCGCCTTGTTCCGCTCCTTCGCCCAACCCATTCTGCGGCCACAGCCTTACATGATCATGTTCGTACATCTCGTCGAACGGCCTCAGAACAAGTATCCGTGACATCATGCTCTCCATTCCAAGTGAACCGGAAGCGCTCCAACAACTCTCAGACAAAACCCATTCTTTCGCCCGTTTCGATCGCCAAAGCTCATGAAGAGATCGAAGACACTATGGATTGACGCTGACACTCAATGGGCCAACGCCATATACCGTCGAAGAGCCTAAATTCATCGTCCCGACAGTCACCACAATCTGAGTATCCATCGCCAAAGTGCCTCGGGAATCGCAATGTCACATCCATTTCGGTGCCGAAGTTCAGGGTCTCGCCGAAATGCCAGTCAGGCCAGACCTTCTCTAGCAACCGGTGGGTCTCTGCAGGACTCGCTGGACGGACACTGGCATAAGGCTGTCATAGTGAGATGGTCTCTTCTCCCGAGTGCGACTGCTTCTCCGATCTTGTTCGTCGGGGCTTTCGGTTGATTCTCTCAGTCCCTTTCGCAGTGTAGAGCGCCAAGTGCTCCTCCGCACATGCCCGCATTGATCTTACTGGACGAATTCCGTTCGACAGTGTTTCGCACAATCCGGTTTCACCACATGACCGAAGAATTGTTTCCGCCAACGCAATTGGGTCCCCGACCCGAAAATGAAGACCATTCACGTTATGGTCCACCTTCTCCGCCATGCCGCCGATGTTGCTGCAGATTACCGGACGCCGAGCAATGAAGGCTTCCTGGATGACCAAAGGAGCGTTCTCCCACCAGATCGACGGAACCACCACCCAATCGACCGATGTCATTAGCCCCACGACGTCCTCCGGCTGGTATGCTCCATGGGCCAGAACATGACTTTCAACCTCTGAAATCCGCTTCCGCAATTCCATTCCCTGCTCATCACTGAGAAACAACATGGTGCCAAACACATCTACACGAAACTCTGTGAAGTCTCGATTCAAGAGATGCTTGACAGCATCGAGCAGTACACCGAGCCCTTTATATGGCGACACTTGCCCAAAGTAACCAAAAACGTTTTTTCGTGGTGGAGCGGTAATCTCTTTCTCTTGATTCGCCGCGACATGCCCATTCTCCACATACCGAAGTTTTGCTTTAGGGATACCCCAAGCGGCATAGCGTTCCATCAAGAACAGGCTTGGACAGAAGAACTCATCGACCAAATCAAAGTGCGACTTGATGAACCTTTCCCTGAAATAAAACTCCCCAGTGGAGATTTCGGGAAAACACCGATTGCAGTCCATGGCTGACGCGCCATGGCAGAGCGCCAATGTCTTGGTCTTAACCATCTGCCCATTGTGGAAACAGATGGGAAGGTACTCGTGGAGTGTTACAAATATCCGGGCATTCGGAAAGTGATTCTTCACTATCTGTATCATCTCTACGCCAAGGTTGTGAACATGATGGAAATGAACCACGGCCGGCCTAACTGCTTCTAAATACCTTCCAAACTCCTCTAACATCAACGCCAGATTATCTTGTGCCATGAGGAAATAATTGTATTGATCTGTCCAATACAGCGTCTCGCCGGCGTCTTTCCCGACCGGTCTTATAGCGGAACCACAATGCGGCGCCCCGAAACGTGGCAGCATCGCACCCAAGAAGAATGGCTCGACCGATTCATGGTCCTTCAGGTTCTTGTAAAGTTCATAAGCCACGATTTCTCCTCCGCCCGGAGAGAGGCTCGGATGACCGTGGGATACCAGAAGAACGCGGGTAGCAGGCTGTCTCATTATGAAACCCTTTCCAACATTTGGCTGGCGAACGAGGTCTCTTTTCGTCCGGATCGCCGCTCGTTTAGAATGTTACCCCAACGTTCCTGATGAAGCATTTGGTTGTACCGCCATGTCGTTGTTGTATACCTTCCATCAACCCCCATGGATTGCCGCTCGAGATGATAAAGACGCGCCTCTGCACAGAGCCAAATCTGCTTGTTCGCCAGGATCAGCTTCTGACACAAATCGCTGTCTTCAAAATCTCCTATAATATAGTCGGTGCTCAAACCGCCCATCTGGCGAAAGTGCGCCGTACGCATCATCATGCAGGCAGCAGTCACCGCGGCCACCGGGCCGGAACCGATGTCTCTGTCTATTCCGGGGCGCAAACCCTTACCGGGATGCACCACCTTCCAATTTTCCGCCATGTCGGCCTCATAGGCCATGCCCGCATGCTGGATTGATCCGTCCTCGTAGAACAGTAGCGCACCGACCGCCCCGATTGAGTCGTTGCCGTCCAGCACCTTCTTCATCGGGTGCAACCATGCAGGCGCTACCGGAATGACGTCAGAGTTCAATAGAACGACAGCCTCCCCTCGCGCTATGCTGGCGCCAGCATTCGTCGAGGAGGCATACCCCCCATTGGCTTGCATAACCGCCAATGTCACCGACCGCCGGTAAAGACGCGCCCACGCATCGAGCATGGTGACGAAGTCCCGCTCCTGTTCCGGCGAATCCAGAACATAGATCAACTCGACACTCTCAAAACATGGATCACGAGCGAAATGGCACAACTGGTGCCTGGCGTGTTCCAGCCTGCGATATATCGGAACAACGACACTTACTGCAGGCTCGATGATCTGTCCATAGAAGTGGTATGTTTTACGGATTACAGCTTGCACTAGCTTCCTGGATTGCAGCAGCGTAACGGCGGGACAAATGTCCTGAAAAAGCCGGCGCTCGAGTTTTTCTGCCGGTACCAGAGAAAGAAGGCTTTCGGGACTACTGAAGCAGCGGCGACTGGCCTTTATGTCAGTCGCCAGATCGATCACACCTGAACCCCGAAGCATACCTTTCACCTGGTAGGTTGGCCAGCGCTCGGTGGCTTGATCAAATCTGTGAAACGCGATGAAGCCGGGCGCCTCCTGCTGCATAGAGCCAAACGTCTGTCGGACATCCGGGCGATCATACCGATGCAAGGTTTTGCCGATGCGATCTTCCCGCCCCTGACCGTCCACCATCACCAGGCTTTCCAACAGGTGGTTTGGATCCCACAACCAGCCGATCAGGAGTACGCCCTCGCCAGGAACGACCAGAATGTTTTCAACAGATACGCCAAAATCCATTTCGGGCCGGACATACGCTCGGCTTGGAAACTCAGTCAAAGCCCAAACGAGGTTGCCAAGAGCAAGGAGCTCGCTTCCGCCCCGTGCCTGATAGAGATCGGAACACCGTCCCAGCAGAAAATGCTTAATCCGCGTTCCTTCATCCCCAAATCTTCCTGCAATCGTTTCGATGGAGGGATTGGATGTTGGAACATTCTGCGGCCGGATATCGACCAAGAACAAAGCGTTTGCAATGGCAATAACTACGGTGCCGACGGCCGCACTATGCACTCCGGGCAGCAGCAAATGTACCGAACCGTCCCGTGTAAGCATGCACCGGTCGCTGACAATCGACGTCAACCGCTCTCCCGAAAAGAAATAAACCCTGGCTGGCAGGTATCTGTCCCGGTACTCCTGTTGTGCATCCGTAATCCGGAAGTTACAGTAGCGATGGGTCTCATTCAAAGGCCAAGTCCATGGATTCTGGGGAATGATAGCAAACGCCAGCAAATCCTTCACGAAAGATGCCAATGAGCTGTTAAGCACCGTACTGAAGGATGAAATGGTTTTAAACAGGAAGGCTGTGGTGGCAACTCTCTCTTCCTCCGGCTGACTTTGAAGGACATCAATGATGCTGGATGGCCCTCGAGATACAGGAAGCGGCATGCCATCGAAATGCACTGTTTCGTGACTGTTCGGTGCCAGCATGGAAATCGTGTGAACTTGCCGCATAACGTTAAAGCCCACCGGCGCTCGTCCACCGACAAGGAGGCAGTCGCTTCGCCGTGAGAGGAGCAAGGGCCTGCTGATCTCGAGATTGTTTATCATGAGTGAAGTCATGTCATTATTTATTTTGATGCCGCTGACATGCAGCACGAACAAGCCGTCCAGAACACAAAAGAAGTGGCTCGTCAGGTTGGGATCTGGAGTGTCTCCTGCGGTTCTCGAGATCAGAGACGACTCAGCGACAGAATGGTCGGCAGTTGCCAGTGAGAGGGCGCTCGACATGATTACTTCTCCCCTACGAAACCGGTCAGTCGATATCGAAGATGGGCGCCCAAGTCGGCGACCTTAGACCGCAAGAGCCGGAGTACTCTCCAGCCTCTTCTGGTACGGATAGGTGCCCTCAGAGACTATTTTAAGCAGATACTGCCCGTACCGCGTCTTGACCAGGGGCCGGGCGAGTCGGCACACTTGTTCAGCATCAATGAACCCTTGCCGATACGCGATTTCTTCGAGGCAGGCTATCTTCAGACCCTGACGGCGCTCAATGGTCTGAACAAAATTGCTGGCGTCCAGCAGAGATTCGTGGGTTCCAGCATCAAACCATGCAAAACCGCGACCGAGTTTTTGAACACTTAACTGCTGACGCTCGAGATACCAGGCGTTGACGTCGGTAATCTCCAACTCACCGCGAGCAGAAGGTTGCAGGTTGCCGGCGACATCAACGACTTGTTCATCGTAGAAATAGAGTCCCGTCACTGCCCATTGTGATTTCGGTATGGCCGGCTTCTCTTCTATACTTATGGGTTTTCCGGACTGGTCGAGTTCGATCACGCCGTAACGTTCGGGATCCTCTACTTGGTAGGCGAAGACGACAGCTCCGGCATTGATTTCCGCCGCATCAACAATCCCGTCGCCCAAGCCGTGACCAAAGAAGATATTGTCGCCAAGTATGAGTGCGCAGCGGTCTCCACCGATGAACTTCCTGCCGATCAAGAATGCTTCTGCCAGTCCACCAGGTTTTGCTTGGTTGGCGTAGCTGATCGAAAGTCCCCATTGCCGGCCATCATCGAGCAGGCGTTGGAACATGCCCTGATCTTCTGGTGTTGTAATCACCAGAATATCCCGAATGCCGGCTAGCATGAGCACCGAAAGTGGATAGTAAATCAGCGGCTTATCGTAAATCGGCATTAACTGCTTACTGCAGGTCCGAGTAAGCGGATAGAGTCGTGTTCCGCTCCCGCCGGCAAGTACAATACCTCTCATCGATCGAGGTCCTTCTGGTTGAGCGGCGAAAGGATCAAGTCCGATCGCCTTCTGTTCAGATGGGAGCTTGTGTACCAGTATGCGGTTGATGTCCTTCGGGAACAGGTCTCGGCAACCGGGACGTTGCATTCATGACGGAAACGGACCCAAAAATTTCGACTGGCTTATGGGGATATCCCCGAAGAGCGTGAACGGGTATTTGGAGCCACGATTTCGGTAAGTATCGGTGTCACAGGGCAGCAACATTCGGATTGGAGAATTACCATTATTGTGCCTTTAGGCATCGATGCGGCGGTCGAGGTGGTGAATTCTAGTGTTTGGCTTCGTGACAGATATCAAGAAAAATCAATACGGTCGTTTCTTCACATTGATGGCCTGCCTTCCCGGTTTAGGGCAACTGAACCCTACGTCTTATGGATATCAAAACCGGCCTTGTGAGTGAAGTATAAAAGGTGGTTAAGACTAAACAAAAAACGAACGAATTCGCTTAAAGTCTTGTCAAAATTTAGATAAAAACATGATGGATGTCAGGGTAGCTGCGGTGGATAACGGTGAACCCTGCAGAGCTTCAATTTTTGGGCACTGGATCGGTTCATGCTATGCTGCGCGGTGGTACGGTGACGCTGCGCCGGATTGCGCCTGCCCGTTCTGCGACGACGTGCGGCCTCCATCGGAGAGGCGACCTGGTTCACTGCCGAAAGCTATGATTATGACGAACCAACTCAAGTATCTGGTGGGTTATGGTGATATGGTGGATGCGTATCTCAAAACACTGCCCGAAAAGGAAGCCATGGAGGCTGCGGTCGGTGGCAACTATGAACGATTTGGAGCCTTGGAATACATCGTGCTCCGTCAGTTTGGCTTGTCAGAGAATCAGAGCATTGTCGATGTTGGATGTGGTTCCGGGCGATTGGCAAGAAGGTTGGCAGGTGTAAGTGATATCGAATATTTAGGAACTGATGTAGTTGACAAGTTCATCTCCTATTGCAGTAAGAACTTCGACTTCAGGGGCATGAAATTCGCGATAGTCGATCGGGTTCATATACCGATGGCCGATCAGTCGGCGGATATGGTGGCTGCTTTCTCGGTGTTCACCCATATACTGCCAGAGGAATCCTACGTGTATTTGGCAGAGGCACAGCGGGTTTTACGGCCCGGTGGGCGTATCGTCTTTTCGTTTTTGGAGCTATCGGTCGAAATGGCCTGGGCGGTGTTCGAGCAGAATGTCGAGTGGGTGCGTCAGGGAACGATGGCCGGCCATCTCAACGTCTTCCTTCACCCGGACGACCTGGAGCTTTGGGCCCGCAAGCTAAACCTGACGGTCAGTGCGCTGGTTCGCGGCGATGAGCCATTCATCGACGTCACCGAATCCGAAGCCTGCCCAGCACTGCCTGCCGGAAAGCATCGGTTTGGGCAGTCGCTCTGCGTCATGACGAAAGCCGGTTAACAGCCATGTCAAGTCAACGTGCCAAAGAGCAGATCGAACTCTGGCGTCAAGCCGACTCGTATTATGATGCAGCGGAGCAGCATATCGATGCGCAATGGTCAGCCCTGATCTGGCCGATGATCAAGGAATTCAGGTTCACGACCGTGCTGGAACTGGCCGCGGGTCGCGGTCGCAACAGCGAGAAACTTGCGGCGATTGCCGACTCTCTGATCGTCGTCGATTTCGTAGAGGAGAATATCGACGCCTGCCGGAAACGCCTTGCCCGGTTCGAGCAGGTCCGGTTCGTCACGAATGACGGCGCCACCCTGGCCGGTGTCGTCGACGATTCGGTTTCGTTCATTTACAGCTTTGATTCGATGGTCCATTTCGACAGCGATGTGGTGCGGTCTTATCTTTATGAGTTCAACCGTGTTTTACAACCTGGAGGCACAGGTTTCTGCCATCATTCTAACTATGTAAAGAACCCAGCCGCGCCATTTGATCGGAATCCGCATGCCCGCAATTTCATGTCAAAGGAACTTTTCGCGCATTATTGCCATAAGGCCGGTCTCGAAATCATCGAGTCGCGAGTGATCGACTGGCAGGAACCGGAACTCGACTGTCTGACCGTGTTCCGCAAGCCGGGACTCGGTGGCTGATACCGGGTTTCCGGTCATCCAGCCAGCCGCGTCGCCGCGAAGATCGCAATCCCGGCGGTGATCAAGGTGGCAACAGCCAGGGCGGCCACCGCGCGGCGGAGCGGTCGGTCGCCGCCTTGGGCGGCCTCGCGCAGCCGACGATCGATGTCCTTCAAGGCGGTATCGAATCGGAGGGTGAAGATCTCCAGACCTCCGACCTGCTCGGCCATGGCGGCCTGCAGCATGGTGATCGAGTCGAGGACGCGTTCGATCTCTGCCAGCTTTTCCGAATTGGCGGCGTGACTTTCGCCAAGGCTCTCCCGCAGCGACTTCAATGCCGCCTGATGGGCGCCATAAGCCTGACGGTGCGCCGAGCCGATCGCCTCCAGGAGCTGCGCCATGCGGTGAAGCGGCGGCGCAACGACACTCTCGGCAACCGATTCGACGGTGGTCGGACGGGCAAGCGGCAGCAGCGCCCCGTCCGCAGGGTTGCGCGCAAGAGCGATCAAACCCTGCCTTGTCGAGTCGTCGAGATCGTCGGGCAGGCTGAATTCGAAGGCGTGACGGCCGTCCCCGATGCCGTTAAGCCGAAGATCGCTGCGCGCCCGATCAGCAACAACCGTGCCGAGGTCGCGTTCGCCGACCCGGATCACGACCTCGATCCGCCGCTCCGGGCTGCCGCGGTCCCATACCCAGCCATAAACCCGGTCGTTGGCGACGGCGTCGATCCGCCCCTGAATCCGGGCAGCCACGGCAGGTGAAGGACCGGGCACAGCCGGATCGGCGGGAAGCGGCTTGTCGGACGTCGCCAGATCGGACATCAGCAGATCACCTCGTCACCAGCAAGGGGCGGATCGACCCGCGGCGGCGCCGCACCGGAGCGGTGTCTCGGCCCCTGCCACAGGCCTGCGGCGGCCGGCGCAGCAAACGGCCGCCCGGGCCGGGTTGCGCCGAACGGTGCCACCGTCGGCTGCAAATACAGGTCGAGATGGGCCTGCAGGCACTCGGTCAGGGTCGGCACCACCGGCAGATTGGCAACCAGCCGCGACCACAGATCGGGTTCGGCCAGCACCCGCCGCATCGTCGTCATCAGGCCATGGGCATCGCCGGCGCGAAAATGGAGACCATCAATCCCGTCGCGGACCGCCTCGGCCATGCCGCCGATGCCGCTGCACAGCACCGGACGGCGACACCGGAACGCCTCCTGGATCACCAGCGGCGCGTTCTCCCACCAGATCGACGGCACGATCACCCAGTCGACGGCGTTCATCAGATCCGGCAGATCGTCCCGCCGATAGGGGCCGTGATGGGTCACCCAGCGGCCAACCGGCTGAAGCGCGGCGTCAAAGGCATGGCGGAACTCCTCGGTTTGAAAGGGCATGCCGCCGTGGATTTGCAAACTGAAATCGTGCTCGCCGGCATCGGCCAGGCGCCTGACCGCTGCCAGTGCAATCAGAATGCCCTTGTATGGATTGAGATTCCCGAAATACCCGAAGGTCCGCCGGGGCCGACTCTCCGCTGCACCGGTCTGCTCCTGAGTGCTGTCATGTTTGCGGAGGACAGCCGGCTGCCCATTGCGGATCACCACGATCTTCTCCGCAGGCAGGCCCCAGGACACATACCGTTCGCGCAGGAATTGGCTCGGGGCGATAAAGACATCGATGAGAGAGAACATCGCCTTGATATGCTTCTCACGAAGCAGGAATTTGTCGGCGGCGATTTCGGGATAGCAGGCGTGGCAAGCATCGGGCGAGGCGCGGCGGCACAGCTCATGCGATTTCGTTTTGACCATCTGCCCGTCATTCGCACAGATCGGATAGTAGTCGTGCAGGGTAAAAACAACTTTTGCTTGTGGCGCAACGCGGCGAACCAGAAACAGCATTTCGACGCCCAGAAGCAGGCTATGATGGAAATGCACGACATCCGGAGCAAAGGTGACGAGCAGATCGGACAATTCGGGGACGATGCCGTGCAGATCGACCTGGCTCTGGAAGAACCGGTCGAAATGGCCGGCCCACAGCACGATTTCATCGGCCGAGCGTCCGATCGTCTGAAAGGCGGTGCCCGGCCGGCGCTCGCGATGGACCTGGTTGGTGCACGCCAGAAACAGGGCGTCGATGCCGTCATCGCGCTTCATTTCGCGGAACAGGTCGTAGGCGAAGATCTCGGTGCCGCCGGGATGGAGGCTCGGATGATTGTGGCAGATGGTGAGAACGCGCAACCGGCTCATGACGTCACGCCTCCAGCCTTGCCAAAGGTTCGGCCGGCCGGACCGATCGGCGTGCCGGCGAGGCTTGCCCCGCTCGCGTGACGGGAGTTTTTTCTACCGGCTCGAAGGGAATCGGGTAGGTTTCCCGCCGCATCGCTTCGGTCATCGCCGCATCCCACCGGCGAGCATGAAGCCATGAGTTGTATTCACAGGCGACGCTCCTGGTGTATCCGGTATGTTGTTCGATCGATTTCCGTTCGAGATGATAAAGTTCGGCTGAAGGCACGTAGCGTACCCGGAACCCGGCCTCGTTGATCTTGAGGCAGAGGTCGGAATCCTCATAGTCGCCGATGATGTAGTCCTCGGTAAACCCGCCGACCCGCTCGAACAGGTGCCTCCGCACCATCAGACAGGCGCCGGTCAGTCCCGGGACGTCGCGCTCGATCCGGGCCGGCGCGAAATCCCGCGGCAGGCCCTTGTAGAAATGCCGGTTGAGCCAGCGGCCGCGACTGTCTCGTGCAAAATACAAACCGGCATGCTGGAGCGACTCATCCTCGAACAGCAGTTTGGCGCCGACCGCTCCGACTCCGGGATGGGCGTCCAGCGCCTCGGCCAGGATCGTCATCCAGCCCGGCCGGTCGGGAATCACGTCGGAGTTGAGGAACAGCAGCCGATCCGACCGCGCCATCGCGGCAGCCGCATTGTTGGCCGCCGAATACCCGAAGTTTGCCGACATCACGACCAGCGTGACCGGAAGGGCATAGAGGCCATGCAGGCCAAGCAGAAGATGCTCCAGAGCGGCCCGCTGCTCGGGAGAGTCGAGCACGAAGATCACCTCGGCCCGGCCGAAATCGGGATCAATCGCGAAAGCGGCGAGCTGGAATCGCAGGAAATCGAGATTGCGGTAAAGCGGCACGATCACCGAGAGTTCCGGCGCAGCCGGCGGCGGGCCGATATCGATTCGCTCGGGTGGCCGCCGGGTGGCAAGATGGGCAGCGTGCAGCCGCGACGCGGCCGGCGCGATGCAGCTTTCCAGCGCCGCCATGCCGAGATGGGCCGCCGGAATGCTGCCCAGCACGGCGGCCCGCGCCCGGGCCGGATCGACGGCTTGCGGTGGCGGCACCAGATCCAGCCGTGCGCCCGATTTCAGGACCAGCTCGATTCGGGTCTGAAAGGTCGGCAGCGGATCGAGATCGCCCTCCGCATAGGCAACGAAGCCGAGGCGGTCGGCGGCCACCGGGATGCCTTTGGCGCGGTACTGCTTCTGGATATCGGGCCGCGGATGGCGGTGGACCGGCGGGGCGATGGTGCGGCGATTGCCGAGCGGCGAGATTGCAATAATTTCGGCAAGCATTTCGTGGGGATCATGCAGCCATCCGGACAGGAACAGCCCGCCGGTCCCCCACGCCGCGGCCAGTTCGATATCGCCGCCAAACGGCGTGGACGGCGCCAGGATGCGACGCCGGGACAGAGGAAAGCCGAATTGCAGATCGTTCAGCAGCGCCGCCGCCTGCGGCTCGGCCGGCGCCAGTGCGGCCACCCCGCTGGCGATCGATTCGCGAATCACCGCCGGGACGGTGCGCTTCTGCTCCAGCCAGCCGCGCAGCGAGGGGCGCCGCCCGGCCGTCGATTCAATCCGCCGGCAGGCGAGGCTGTCGGCGCCAAACAGCAGCACCAGCGCGTCGGCGGCAATCAGGCCGGCGTCCAGAGCTAGATGATAGGGCACGGTGCCGGTTCGGCCATCGCCGCCGCGGACCGCGGGGGCGGCCGCGGCGCTGACCCTGACGCCGGTATTGCCGATCGTCACGGCCCGTCTCACCACGCCAAACCCGGCATCCATCATGGCTTCGGCCAGCACGGTACGGGCGGTGAGATCGGTCTGCACCACCAGCCGGCCCGGCCGCGGAAACAGTTCGAGCACCAGACGGCGGCAGGTCGCCGCGAAGCCGGCCGATCCGTCCAGGCGGAACATCATGGCGCAGGTATCGGTCACCAGCCGCAGCAACCGCGTGCGCGCAGCCGGGTCGAGGCCCTCGAACAGGGCGGCCGGATCGATCGCCACCGCGTCATCGCTGCCCAGCTCGGCTACCACCCGGTCGGTCTGGTCGACGAAGGCCAGGTTTTTGGCGATCCGCTCGCCGGTGGGCCAGCGCAGCGCCGCCACCATCCGGGTGCCGCCCGCCAGAGTCGGCAAGCCGGCCGTCGTGACCGGCGGGCGCACGATGACCCCGCCGATCCGGGCGGTGACGCGACCGCCGTTCGGCGGCACCGGCACATCCCAGCAGGCGAGAATGACGTCTTCGGCCAGCCCATAAAGCCGCGCTGCGGCCGCACCGGGATCGATCTTGTATGCGAGCATGGCGATTCCGTTACGCTCCAAAAAAACTGCACAACCCCGTTGCCAGCAAGAAAAGGGCGTGCCGGCCGAAGGGCCGGCACGCCATCATTGCGGTGATCAGCTCACCGAGAAGTACTGACCCGGATTTTCCTGGATATCCGAGGCGCTGACGTTCATCAGCGTGATGGTGTCGCCATTGCCCAGGTCGATCATGGCGTTGCCGTTGAGATCGATCACCCGGTCGACCAGATCCTCGGGTGCGCTGATGTCGAGGCCGTTGATGTTGCGGGCAATCAGCAGGATGTCCTCGCCCTTGGTGAAGTCGAGGACGAGGTCCTGTCCGCCGCCGCCGCCGAACGCGAAGATGTCGTTGCCGGAGCCGCCGGTCAGCACGTCGTTGCCGCTGCCGCCGTCGATGTAGTCGTTGCCGCTGCCGCCTTGGATGATGTCGTTGCCGGCCTCGCCCAGCAACTGATCGTCGCCGGCATCGCCCCGAATGACGTCGTCGCCGTCGTTGCCGCGGATCACGTCGTTGCCGTTGCCGCCGATCAGGACATCGTCGCCGGTCCCGCCCAGGATCGAATCGTTGCCGTTGCCGCCGATGATGAGATCCTGGCCTTCGCCGCCGGACAGCAGGTCGTCGCCGGACCCGCCGAGGATCACGTCATTCCCGGCATCGCCCATGACGGTATCGTTGCCGGCGCCGCCGAGCAGGATGTCGTTGCCCGAGCCGCCGAAGATGAGATCGTCGCCGTTGCCGCCCAGCACGAGATCGTTGTCGCCGCCGCCGAACAGCACGTCGTCACCGGCACCACCAATCAAGGTGTCCTCACCGGCGAAGCCGCTAATGAAGTCATCGCCGCCATTGCCGGCGATGAAATCGGAGGCCTCTCCCCCCAAGAGGAAGTCGTCGAACGCCCCTCCTGACAAAGTAGCCATGATTCCCTCCTTGCAAGATCACAAATACGTAGCAGAAGACCCTACTTCCGTTTAGGAGAGTATCAATTGATAAACCAAAGAGTCAACCGTATTATTGAATATTACCAATTTGTAAGTCAATCTCATATTGTATAACTCCTGATAAATCCGATATTGATTTCTAGCATGCATGCCTTTTTATCGCTCTTCCTGTCACATGACTGGTGAATAAAACAAGGATGTTACATGGCTGCGATCCTGGTTAGGCACTGCATCGCCGAATTGTTCCAGACTCGTCGAAGAATGCTGCTCAGCGACCTGGTGAATCAATTGAAGATGCCGGGGCAGCAGCGTTTTCAGGGCGTAGTGCCGGACGATTCGACGGCGCGCGGCGGCGCGAATCGCGGCCATCCGGTCGGGGTGGCCGAGCGCCTGCTCAATCCGGGCACAGATCGCCTCGGGGGAGAAGAAATCGGCCAGCAGACCGTCCCTTCCGTCCTCGATCACCTCCCGCACCGGCGCGGTATCGGACGCGACCACCAGACAACCGGTCGCCATCGCCTCCAGCAGCGACCATGACAGAACGAAGGGCACGGTCAGATAGACATGGACCGACGAGGCCTGAAGCAGCCGGCGATAGTGCGGCAGCGGCAGCGGCCCGACGAAATGGAGGCGGCGGCGGTCGAGATCGGGCAGTTCGGCCAGCATGCGCTGCTTGTAGGTGCGGCCGTCGGGCAAGCGCCGGCCATAGCAGACGATGTCGCTGCCAGCGATCACGACATGGACCCGCGGCCGCCGCCGCAGCAGCAGGGCGGCCGCCCGCATGAACTGGGGAAACCCGCGATAGGGTTCCATGCCGCGGGTGGCATAGGTCACGATCGCCTCGACCCCGGATGGATCGACGCCCGGCAGGACGAATTCGGCCCCCGACTGTGGCCGGAAGGCATCGGTGTCGATACCGTCGTGCAGGACGGTCAGCTTGGACCGGAACTCGGCGGGAAACTGGTCGCGCTGGAACCGGGTCGGGCTGACGCCGCGGACGCATTGCGCCAGGTCGAGCAGCAGCGGGGCATTGCGCGTTCGGATGGTGCAGGCGGTATCGGGATCGGTGCCGGCCGGGTCGAGATAATCTGCATCGCTGTCCTGGCCGCGATAGTACCATTCGAAATAGCCGAGCAGCGGCGTGTCGGGAAAGGCCTCGCGCACATAGAGCGACGGACCGAAGCCGGAATGCGCGCAGACCACGTCGGGCCGGAAACCGCTTTCTTTAAGCGCGGTGCAGGTGCGGTAGACCGCCTGACCGCTCAGCACCGCCGCTTCCAGCGACCGCAGATAGGGGTGGGTATGCCGGTGCGGCGGCCGGGCCGGCCGGTAGATCAGCGGTGTGACGCCCGGGATCCGGCCCTCCACCGTCTCGGTCACGAACACCACACGGTTGCGCGGATCGGCCGCCAGCGCCGCGGCGACATGCGGATAATGGCCCGGGAAGTAACGGTGCAGGAACAGCACGTTCATAACCGCCGCTCCGCGCCGATGACCCGTCGCCGGCTCATTGCTCGCGCCCCGCTCGCGCCATGGTGTCGGTGATCGGCCCCAGGAAGAAATCGATGGCGCGCCGCTCCCCGGTGACGATCAGCACCTCGGCCGGCATGCCGGGATAGAGCCGGACCCGATCGATTTCGGCCAGCGCCTCCGGCGACAGCCGCACCCGCGCGGAATAGTAGGATTGCCCGGTACGTTCGTCGGTCAGCAGGTCGGCCGAGACGTGGACCAGCGTGCCCTCGACCGTCGGAACGATCCGGCTGGCATAGGCCGTGAGGCGGGTGTCGGTGCGCTGACCGGGCCGCACCGAATCGATGTCGGAAGGACTGACCATCGCCTCGACGACCAGCTCGTCGTCGAACGGCACGATATCCAGGATCGGCTGACCCGGACCGATCACGCCGCCCGGCGTGAAGAATCGCAGATCGGTGACCAGCCCCGCCTGGGGCGCCCGGATCACCGTCCGCTCGACGACGTCGCGCGCAGCGCGCATCCGGTCGATGACGTCGGCGATCACTGCCTGCGCCTGCTGAAGCTGCGCGTAGATCTCCGTGATCCTGACATTCTCGGTCTGGCTGATCTCCAGCTCGGTCGAAACGATCGTCTGCTCGGCCAGCGCCAGCCGTGCCAGCAGATCGCTGCGGTCGCCCTGAAGCTCCGCCACGCGGCGCTGCAGTTCGAGCAGCCGCGGCCGGCGCTCGAAACCGCGCTCGTAGAGCCCGCGGACGGCGTTCAACTCTTCGGTGACAAAGCCCAGTTGATCCTCGGTGGTGGCGACCTGGGCGCGCAGCGCGGCGGCCTGCTCGCGGGTCTGATCCATGCGCAGGCGCAACAGCGCGATCGTGCCGTCATAGCTCTGCCACCGTGACGCAAAGAGCTGCCGCTCGGTTTCGAGCAGGTCGGCGAGTGCCGGCGTGCCCGATGCCTGGAGGATGTCATCGGCAAAGACGAGCGTGCGCAGGTCGTTCAGCTCGGCGCTCGATCGGGCCTGGCGCGCGCGCGCAGCCCAGTACTGATTGTCGAGCTGGGCGAGCAGCGCTTCCGATGCGGTGGCGTCCAGCCGGATCAAGGGCTGGCCCTCCTCGACGCGATCGCCATCCCGCACCAGGATTTCGCCGACAATCCCGCCCTCCAGGTGC
>CAZTNV010000023.1:18733-22784 GCA_964615535.1 uncultured Mycobacteriaceae bacterium
AGGTGCTGAACGGTCTTGCGGTTGCTGTCGACGATGATCACCGCCGGAGCGACCGCCGCGCTGTCGAGCGAGGCGAGGAATGCCCAGGCAAAAAACCCGCCGATCGCGATCAGGATGGTCGCCACCGCTGCGGTCGTGATCGGGCGGAGCGACGGCTCGGCGTCCTCCGGTTCCGGAATTGCGGCCGGGTTCGGGACGGCAAGGGCGGATGCAGTCAGCGCGGTCAAGGTCATGGCCGGCTCCCGGGCTGATCGGCGCGGCCGAGTTGAACCGGCTTCGGCACCGCAGCGACGGCGCGCGGACTCCCCGGCGTCTCGCGCCCGCCGGTCCCGGCGGCAGTGCGCGTGATGCTGCGCATCACTTCGGCCCGATCGCCGAACTGGTCGACCAGACCGTCCTTCAGCACCAGAAGCTTGTCGGCCGTCACCATGATCGACGGGCGATGGGCGATCAGCACCACAGTGGCCCCGCCCCGCCTGGCCTCACCGATCGCGTGAAGCAGCGCCTGCTCGCCTTCGGCATCCAGATTGGAATTCGGCTCGTCCAGAACGATGAAGCGCGGCTCGCCAGACAGGGGGCGGGGCAGGGCGATGCGCTGGCGCTGGCCGCCACTCAAGCTGTAGCCGTTGTCGCCGACGGTGGTCTCGTAACCGAAGGGCAACCGCCCGATCATTTCGTGCACCCCCGCCTGGCGCGCGGCCTTGATGATCGCCCGCGGATCGGCGTCGGCCGCCATGCGGGCGATGTTTTCGCGCACCGTGCCGTGCATCAGCGAGACGCTCTGCGGCAGGTAGCCGACATATTTGCCGAAATTCTCGCGTTCCCACAGGTAGACATTGTGTCCGTCGAGATAGATGCCACCTGTGGTCGGCGCCCAGACCCCGACCAGCAGCCGCGCCAGGGTCGATTTGCCGGCCGCGGACGGGCCAACCACACCCAGCACCTCGCCCGGTTCGAGCGAGAAGGAAATGCCCTTCAGCACCGCCTGATCGCAGCCCTTCGGGATGTAGACCACCCGGTCGACCACCAGCCGGCCGTCCGGTGTCGGAAAGGCCAGGGTCTGTCGCCGTCCGGTCTGCCGGTTCAGCAGATCGCGGACCCGGTTCCAGGCGGTAATTGCAAACACCCACTGACGCCAGCCCACGATCAACTGCTCGAACGGCTGAAGGAACCGCCCAAGGATGATCATGGCCGCCAGCATCGCTCCCGGTGCGACCAGATGCTGGATGACCAGCACCGCACCGGCACCAATCACCGCGATCTGCATGATCAGACGCAGGCTTCTGGACACTGCCGCCAAGCCCTTGCCCAGGGTGTTGCCGGTATCGAGCAGGCTGAGCATCTGGAATTGCGATTTCTGCCAGCGCTTTGCGACCGAAGGCAGCATGCCCATCGCCTCGATCACTTCTCCATTGCGGACGGCAGCGCCGACTTCGCCGAATGACGCCGCGCCGGCAGCGCTGGCCTCGGCCAGCGGCGGCCGGGTCAGCAGATCGGCGGCGACGCTCATGCCGATCAGGATCGCCGCGGAGATGACCGCGATGATGCCGAACACCGGGTGGATCAGGAACAGGACGATCAGAAAAATCGGGCTCCACAGGATTTCCAGCGGAACGCTGATTGCCGCGCCGGTGACGAAGCTGCGCAAATCGTTGAGATCGCGGCTGGCCTGGCTGGTGGACGCGGAATCGCCGTGGAGAGAGTCCACGATCGAGGCCTGCAGGGTCGGCAGGTTCAGCCGCCGGCCGAGCGCTTCACCCATGACGAGGTAAACTCGCGACCGGAAATAGTCGAGTATGCCGTAAACGATCAGTGCGCCGACGGCTACAACCGTTAACATGATCAACGTATCAATACTGCCGCTGCTGATAACCCTGCCATAAATCTGAATCATGTAAAGGGGCACGACGAGGTGCAGAAGCATCAAAAAGAAACTTAGGAATACCGCGACCAGAAGCCCGCCGCGGAACTGCCTGAGCGTCGTTCTGAGCAGATCCTGCTGTGAATTATTCATGATCGGTCACGATTCTGTCAGAGATTCCGAAAAATTAACCAGGGGCATGCGAAACCTTGATCACTTGCACAGGGTACGAAGGCAAAATGCAAATGCAAATCAAATAAATTAATTTGTATTTCTCCTAAACCACAAAGGTTTGAAAGAAATACCGATAAAATTTGATCAGCAGTTTATGACACCGAAAAGAGCGCGACCAGTTGGTTAATGCCATTTCGGTACTTTGCAGCCTTCAGGAGAATCGCCTGGAACAGGCCGATCTTTGGTTCGGACTATCGTTTTCCGAAAGGCAGAAGGCTTAAAGTTTATGGGGGAGCAAACTAAACCGGAAGGCTCAGTGGCGAGCCCGGTCCCGGCGATCATGGCGAAAAGACCTAAACCGGACGGCTTTGCCAGAGGAAGGAGCGAATCACCCTGTCTCGCGCCGATCGTTTTCCGGGGGTCGAGGCAAGCTGGCAGAACCAGCAGGGTCGCGCTCAGCCGGAAAAGAACTGCCGCTCGCGCTGAAACAGGTGGACGGCCCAGCGGAAGATCGCCAGCGACAGCGCCAGGGTGGTCGCCAGCGACGCCAGCACCGCCAGCGGGTCGAGCGGCTCTCCGGCGGCCAGCCGGCCGAACAGGAGCATCTGGCCGTACACCGGCAGAGCCGCGGCCCAGCCTGTCGCGGCGCCCGACCCGAATGCCATCGCCATGCCGGGCAAGGCGGGGATGACCGGCAGCAATCCGAGATAGATCTGCGCCTCCTTCATGCTGCGGGTCATTGCCGCGATCGCCATCTGCAAGGTCACCGCCAGCGCCATCAGCGGCAGGGCGATGGCGAACATCGCCAGGAACGCCGCGATGCCGGGCGGCGGATCGATCTCTTCACGCCCGGCGGCAATACCGCCCAGAATCAGGGAAAAAGCGGCCAGATGGAGCGCCACGGTCGCCGCAGTGAACAGGAAGGCGGCGCCAGTCTTGCCGAGCAGCAGCTCCCAGCGCCGCACCGGCGCCGTCAGCAACGGTTCGAGCGAGCCGCGCTCGCGCTCCCCCGCGGTGGTATCAATCGCCAGATAGACCGCGCCGATGAAGACCATGAAGATCAGCAGGGGCGAAATCATGTTGTAGAAGAGAGCGCCGACATTGGCGGGGCGGCCGACGTTCAGCCGCTCGAGCGTGATCGGCTGGAGAATGTCGCGATCGAGCCCGAGGACGTCGATCTCGCGATGGCTGATCTCGCGGCCATATCCGGCGATTGCCTCGGCCACCCGGAGAATCGTCGAGCCCGCCGCGAGCCGGTTGGCGTCGACGATCATGGTCACGGTGAACCGTTCGCGTCCGGCGGCGTGAGGCGGTATCACCAGAATCAGGGGTTCGTACCCGGCGCGCACCGCCGCCTGCGGATCGGGCGGTGCCGGGCGCAGCCTTACGCCCCTGGCCTCGAGCGCGGCGGCCAGGGCCGGAGCGTGCCCGATCCCGATGGCGGCCACCTCGACCGCGCCATCGGCCGCGACCCGCCCACCGCCGGACGACATGTCGAGCAGCACCCCAAGCAGCACCGGGCCGAGCAGCGGATAGACCAGCGCCAGAAACAGGCTGCGCCGGTCGCGCGCATGATCGCGCAATTCCTTTTCCAGCACGATCCAGACGCGGCGCCACCACGCCGCGGCGCCGGGGTCGGAGGTTCGGCTCGCGGGCCGCCGGCTCATGGCATTCCGGCCGGCGTGCCGGCCACCGCCGTCACGAACACGTCCTCCAGGTCGGTGGCGCCCAGGCGCGCCCGCAATTCCTCCGGCGAGCCCTCGGCCACGGCGCGGCCGTCCGCCATGATCACCAGCCGGTCGCACAGCGCCGCGACCTCGGTCATGATGTGGCTGGAGATCAGAATGCAGTGGCCGGCACCGCGCATTTCCTGAATCAGGGCGCGTACAGCCCGGCTGCTGACCACGTCCAGCCCGTTGGTCGGTTCGTCCAGGATCACGGTGCCGGGGCGGTGCACCAGGGCGCGGCACAGCGCGACCTTGAGTTCCTGTCCGCGGGAATAGCCGCGCGCGCGCC
>CAZTNV010000024.1:0-3680 GCA_964615535.1 uncultured Mycobacteriaceae bacterium
TGACTCTGCGCGAGATCCTGGATGCCTTCTTGGCCTTCCGCGAGGAAATGATCACCCGCCGGACCAAATTCGAGCTGGCCCGGGCGCGCGAACGCGCCCACATCCTGGTCGGCCTGGCGGTTGCGGTGGTCAATATCGACGAGGTAATCGCCCTGATCCGCGCCGCGCCCGATCCGCAAGCCGCGCGCGAGGGATTGATGACGCGCGACTGGCCGGCCGAGATCATTGCGCCGCTGATCCTGCTGGTCGATGAGCCGGACCGCCCGCTCGGCCCCGGCGACACCTACCGCCTGTCGGAGGCCCAGGCCCGCGCCATTTTGGATCTCCGCCTGCACCGGCTGACCGGGCTGGAGCGCGACAAGATCGGCGAGGATCTGCGCACCGTGGTCGCCAGCATCGAGGAGTATCTCGCGATTCTGCGCAGCCGTGAGAGGCTGCTGGAAATTCTGCGCGCCGAGCTGGTGGAGATGAAGGAGCGGTTCGGCACACCGCGCCGGACGGCCATCGAGGATCTGGAATTCGAAACCGATATCGAGGACCTGATCCAGCGCGAGGACATGGTCGTTACGGTCAGTCACGCCGGCTACATCAAGCGGGTGCCGCTGTCGACCTACCGGGCCCAGCGCCGCGGCGGTCGGGGCCGCTCCGGCATGGCCACCAAGGACCAGGATTTCGTCTCGGATCTGTTCGTCGCCAACACCCATACCCCGCTGCTGCTGTTCTCGAGCCGCGGCATCGCCTATCGGCTCAAGGTCTACCGGCTGCCGGTCGGCACGCCACAGGCCCGTGGCAAGGCGCTGGTCAACCTGCTGCCGCTCCAGCCCGGCGAGACCATCACCACGGTGCTGGCCCTGCCCGAGGACGAGCGGCGGTGGGACGACCTCAACGTCGTGTTCGCCACCTCCAGCGGCAATATCCGGCGCAACCGGCTGTCCGATTTCACCAGCATCAACCGCAACGGCAAGCTGGCCATGCGGCTGGACGAGGGCGACAGCCTGATCGGCGTGCGCACCTGCGGCGACGGCGACGACATCCTTCTGGCCACCCATCTCGGCATGTGCATCCGGTTCGAGGTCGGCGATGTGCGAATCTTCTCCGGCCGCACCTCAACCGGTGTTCGCGGCATCCGGTTGGCCGAAGGCGACCGCGTGATCTCGCTGTCGATCCTCAAGCATATCGACGCCACCGCCGCGGAACGCCGGGCCTATCTGAAGCAGGTCAATGCGCTGCGCCAGGCCGAGGGCGAGGAGACCGACAGCGAAGAAGAGGCCGAGAGCCAGGACATCGAGCTGACCCCCGAGCGCTTTCAGGCGCTGGCCGCGGTCGAAGAATTCATCCTGACGATCAGCGAGCAGGGCTTCGGCAAGCGCAGCTCCTCGCACGGCTACCGCCTGACCGGCCGCGGCGGCAAAGGCTTCATGACCATGAACATGGGCGAGCGCAACCGCGCCATCGCCGCCTGCTTCCCGGTCCGCGACGATGCCGAGATCATCCTGGTGACCGATGGCGGCCAGCTCATGCGGTGCCCGGTCGCTGATGTCCGGATCGCGGCGCGCAAGACCATGGGCGTCACCGTGTTTCGCATTGCACCGGACGAACGGGTTGTCTCGGTCGCCGCAATTCTCGAAGAACCCGGCGACGACACCGGACCTGCCGGCAACGGACCTGCCAACGAGCCGGGGGCCGCGCCGGCCCATCCGGACTCCTAGTTCACGGAGAGGGCCACATGGCTCAAGAGCGCATCGGCATCTATCCCGGCACCTTCGATCCGATCACCAACGGTCACATGGACATCGTGCGGCGGGGCGCCCGGCTGGTCGACGAGCTGGTGATCGCGGTGGCGCGCAATGCCGGCAAGGGTCCGCTGTTCAGCACCGGCGAGCGCGTCGATCTGGTCCGCCACGAGATCGCTCCGCTGGTCGCCCAGGGATTCAAGATCGAAGTCCGGTCTTTCGACAATCTGCTGCTGCATTTCGCGCAGAACATCGGCGCCACGGTGATCATCCGCGGTCTGCGCGCGGTCAGCGATTTCGAATACGAATTTCAGATGGCCGGGATGAACGCCAAGCTCAACCCGGAGATCGAGACCGTGTTCCTGATGGCGTCGGACCGCAACCATTTCATCTCGTCGCGCTTCGTCAAGGCGATCGGCGAGCTGGGCGGCGACATCCACCATTTCGTCGGCCCCTACGTCGCCGAGCGTCTGGCCCACCGCTTCGCCTCGGAGGGCCGGATCGTCGCGGCCGACTGACGGGTCGCGGAGTCGCGGATTGTCATTTGATCCGGTGGCTGCATGCGATTATGTCCTTGGTCGTTGCCGCAGCGCAGGATCGATCCGACGGGAACTGCCGGCACACCATGAATACCGCCTGTGGGGGCTTAGCTCAGCGGTAGAGCAGCGGCCTTTTAAGCCGTGGGTCGTGGGTTCAAGTCCCACAGCCCCTACCAGATTCCTCAGCCGGTCGCCGGTCGGGAAGCCGCAGCCGCACTCAGGCGGCATGGGCCCGGCGAATCGTCCGTTCCGGCGGAAAGGCCAGTTCGCACCGGGTGCCGCGTCCGGGTTCGCTCGTGAAACGCAGGCTGCCGCCATGCAGGCTGATCATTTCCTTGACCAGGGCCACGCCCAACCCGGTGCCGCCGCGTTTGCGCGCCACCGCGGGGTTGGCCTGATAGAACGGTTCGCCGAGATGGCTGAGCTGCCCGTTGGTCATGCCGATGCCGGTGTCGGCGATGGCAATCCGTACCCCGCCATCCCGACCGAGTTCGGCCGTGACCGTCACGCTACCGCCTTCAGTGAACTTGACCGCGTTGCCCATCAGATTCATCAGCATGCGCCCAACCTGGCATTGATCCGCCCGGATCGCCGGCAGATCGGCCGGCACGCTGACCGTGATGGACGTACCGGTCGCGGCCGCAACCGGCTGGAGGAATCGTGCCTGCTTGGCGATGATCTCGCCAACCGCCACCGGCTCCTCCCGCAGTTCGAAGCGGCCGGATTCGATTTTGCTGAGATCCAGGACGTTGTTGATCAGGGCGAGCAGATCGTTACCGCTCTGGAAGATGTCGTCGGTATAGCCGCGATAGTGTTCGTTGCTGACCGGTCCCAGAACCTCCTGCCGCATCATGTCGGAAAACCCGATGATGGCGTTCAGCGGCGTGCGCAATTCATGGCTCATCGCGGCCAGCAATCGGGTTTTCGCGGCGCTCGCGGCGGCGACCGCCTCGGCGGCTCTCGTCAGTTGCCGTTCGCGCTCGCGCGCCGCGGTCACATCGCGGACAACTGCCAGCGCGCCGCCATCCGGCGTCGGAACCACCTTCGCCTCGAACACCTGCTGCACCCCGGCCGCCGGCAGTTCGTATTCCACCGTCTGGACTTCGCCGGTCGCCTTGGCGGCCCTGACGGCGCGCTCGGCAGCCTCGCCGGCCGCCCCTGGCAGCACGTCGCGCGGTTGCCGCCCCATGAAGGTTTTCGCCGCGGCCCAGGTGCCCGAGCCGGGGTCGTGCCAATCGACAAAGCAGTCGTCCCGGTCGAGGCGGAACATCAAGTCCGGCATCAGCTTCAGCAAGGCGAGGGTCTGCGCATTGGCGATCTCGGCGCCGCGCCGCGCCTCCTCCAGGCGGTCCGCAAGCTCGGTCAGCGCCGCCGCCTTGCTTTCCAGCTCGACGCCGCGCGCCGTCGC
>CAZTNV010000024.1:3690-22446 GCA_964615535.1 uncultured Mycobacteriaceae bacterium
ACATCAGGCGCCGCTGGCGCAGATACAGCAACGTCACCGTGATCAGATAGATCGCTACCAAAGCGAGAATTGCGGCTGCCACCGTGTCCCTGGCTATCCCGGTCGGCCTCAGATCGGGCAGCCACCGGTCGGTGATCTCCGCCAGCGTGCCGTCGGCGATCACGATGCTGAGCCCGCCGTTCAACCGGGCCAGCAGTGAGTCATTGCCTTTGCGGACAGCAATGGCGTAGTTGAGCACAAATCCTTCAAGCTGCACATCGAGGACGCGAATGCCGCTGATTCCCAGATCGCGCAAAAGTAGCAGGCCGCTCAGGCGGGGCGCCGCGACGGCATCATAGCGGCCCGCGGCCAGCAGGCGGAACGCCTCTTCAAGGCTGTTGACCAGGACCAGATCGGTCGCCCAAGGCTGGCGCCGCGCATATTCGTGGGCAATGTCGTCCCGCATGACCAGGATCTGGCGGCCCCGCAGATCCGCCTCGGAGTTGATCGCAACTTCCCCGTTGCGCACGAAGATGGCGCCATGCGAGGTCACCACCGGCGCGGAGAAGTCGAGGTATTCCGACCGTTCGGGCGAAATCGCGACGAACGGCAGGGCATCCAGACGCCCCTCCCGCAGGCCGGTCAGAATTTCGGTCCAGGGTGCCACATGAAATGTGACGTCCAGGCCGCTGACCTGCGCCACGGCGCGAAACAGCTCGACCGCAAACCCGTCCGGCTGACCGTCAGCGGTGACCATGGCAAAGGGAGGGTAATCAAGTTCGCTGCCCACCAGCACTTGTCGTTCGGCAATCGATAGCTGGCCGGCATCGGCAATCCTGGCTGTCACACCGGACGCAGCCAGGCCGGCCAGCAACAAAACCACGATGCACAACCCCGTTCTGGCCATCGCATCTCTCGAATGCTGTATCGGCGGCTGCCGCTGCGGCGGCGGCTTCGACAGCGGTACCCCGTGGTGAATCGCACCGAGCCCACAGCATGACGGACGCTGATTGATATCCTTTTAACAAGTGGGGTTGAAGACAATTTGAATCTTTCACCGGCCGCGATCGGATTTGCGACGGCGGCCCAGGGCGGCCTTGCGGCCACGCCGCCGCTCGACGGTTGATGGCGGCAGCCAATGCCGGCCGTCGTGAAATTGCCGATGCTCCGATTCGCGCCACGGAACCTTCATATCCCGGCGCCGTTATCAGAATACGGACCGTGGCAAGGCTCCATTCCTGGTCGGGGCTCCAGTCCTGGTCGGGGCTCCACGCTGGCGGGGCCGCGGGGAAAATCCGGCTGTGTCTCGCGCTCTTTGCCGGCCTGTTTCTTTCATGCCATGGCTCAACCAACGGAGAACGACGATGGACAAGGATCGCATCGAAGGCGCCGCCAAGCAGGTCAAAGGGCGCGTCGAGGAAACCGCCGGCAAAGTGACCGGTGACAAGAAGACCGAACACGAAGGCAAGGGCGACAAGGCCGAGGGTAAGTTGCAAAACACCGCCGGCAGCATCAAGGATAAATTGAGCGGCAATAAATAGTTCAGGTTTTTCACGGCGAGTCGGGAGCAGACTTGCCGGTTGGGTGTTTAGGTTTCGGTTTCCTGGTGAACCTGGGCCGCACCACCGGTGACGTCCGGTTCGGTGCGGCCACTTTTCGGACCCTTTCGGAATCGACAGTTGGACAACCAGAAAATTCGGGTCGCGATCGTCGGGGTCGGCAACTGCGCGTCATCGCTGGTGCAAGGCGTCGAGTTCTATCGGCGGGTTCGCGACAACCAGCCGGTGCCGGGCCTGATGCACACCACGCTCGGCGGCTATCACGTCGGCGATGTCGAATTTTCCGCGGCGTTCGACGTCAATCTCACCAAGGTCGGCCGGGATCTGTCCGAGGCGATTTTCGCGGAGCCCAACAACACCCACCGGTTCACCGAGGTACCGAGGACCGGCATCGAGGTCCGCCGCGGCATGACCCATGACGGGCTCGGCAAACACCTCCGGCAAACCATCGTCGAAGCCCCCGGCCCGGCGGCCGATGTCGGCGAAGCGTTAAGGGACACCGGAACCGATGTGGTGGTGTCCTATCTGCCGGTTGGCGCCGAAACGGCGACGCAGTGGTATGCCGAACAGGTGCTGGAGGCCGGTTGCGCCTTCGTCAACTGTGTACCGGTGTTCATCGCCTCTCGCCCGGAGTGGCGCCGGCGCTTCGCCGAGCGGCGCCTGCCGCTGATCGGCGACGACATCAAGTCGCAGGTCGGCGCGACAATCGTGCACCGTGTCCTGGCCAACCTGTTCCGCGACCGGGGCGTTCGGCTCGATCGCACCTACCAGCTCAATTTCGGCGGAAACAGCGACTTTCTCAACATGCTGGACGTCGAGCGGCTGGAGTCCAAACGGATGTCCAAGACCGGCGCGGTGACCAGCCAGCTCGATCCCCCGCCCCTGCCGCAGGACGTGCACATCGGCCCGAGCGACTACGTGCCGTGGCTGAACGATCGCAAATGGTGCTACATTCGCATGGAGGGCACCGGCTTCGGCGGCGTGCCGCTGAATTGCGAGCTGAAGCTCGAGGTCTGGGATTCGCCGAATTCGGCCGGCGTGGTGATCGATGCGGTGCGCTGCGCCAAGCTCGCCCTGGACCGCGGCATCGGCGGCGCGCTGATCGGCCCTTCCGCCTATTTCATGAAGACGCCGCCGCAGCAGTTCACCGATGACGAAGCCCGCGCCCGCACCGAAGCGTTCATCCGCGGTTCGGCGGTCGGCTGAGGCGGCCGCGGTGACCACCACCATCCACCTGATCCGCCATGCCGCCCATGATCTGCTGGGCCGGGTTTTGACCGGCCGGATGGCGGGCGTCCCGCTCGGCGCTGCGGGCCGGCTCCAGGCCCGGCTCCTGGCCGAGCGGCTGGCGCCGGAGCCGCTGGCCGCGGTCTGTTCCGGTCCGCTCGAACGGGCACGAGAAACCGCCGCGCCGATCGCCGCGCGGCACGAACTTGCCGTAGACATCGTTGAGGATTTCGACGAGATGGCGTTCGGCGAGTGGACCGGCCGCCGGTTCGAGGACCTTTCCGGCGACCCCGTCTGGCAGCGCTTCAACGCCCTCCGCAGCGTCACCCGCGCTCCCGGCGGCGAACTGATGACCGAGGTCCAGAGCCGGATGGTCGCGGCGCTCTTCGAACTGGAGCGGCGCCATCCGGACCGGACGGTCGCGGTGATCGGTCATGGCGACCCGATCCGCAGCGCGCTGGCCTTCGTCCTGGGGTCGCCGCTCGACCTGCTGCACCGGTTCGAAGTCGAGCCCGCCTCGATCAGCACGCTGGCACTGTCCCCGGACGGGCCTCGCCTGCTGCGGATCGCTCAGGTCGTCGCCCCCTGAATCACTGACCCTCCGCTTACCGGCCCGTCGCCGCCAGCCTGACGCCGATCGGCTCCGGCGTCAGACCGACCGCGGCATAGACCGCCAGCCGATGGCGGTGCCAGTGATCCACCATGCACTCCTTCGCCGGCCGGTCGTAGTAGCGCCACGGCAGATCCTTGCGGTTGAGGCCGACGAAATGCGCCCCGCAGCGGCCGAGATAGGAAAGATGAGGATAGAAAGGCGAACACACCGTGACCTCGTTCAGCGTCACCATCACGGGCTCCGCTCCAAGCGACAGGGCCGCCACCTGCAACCCCTGCTCGTCGCACTCCGAGTCCAGCCGGTGCGGGTGAATCGACAGCACGGCGCGCAACGCCATGCCGAGGTCGAAACCCGGCGGCAGGCCACGCAGCCCGGTGTTGCGCGGCTGTCTGCCGCACAGGCTGGAGAACCGGCCGAAACAGGGCCGGACATCCTCCGACAGGACGCAGACCCGCTGGGCACCCCGGTCGAGCCAGTGACGGACCGCGTGCGGCAGGCCCCACAGGATGAGATCATTGTCGAGCGCGAGTTCGAACCGATCGGGAAAGACCCGCAGCGGATCGAATTTCCAGCCGACCCCCTCGGCCATGCCGTCGTCCAGATGCGCCGCGAGAACCGGCGGGACCGTGCCGGAAACCACCCGCCACGCCACCGCCTCCGGGACCTCGCCGGTCAGCGCCCGGGCCCGGTCCACCGGAATCGTGTTGACGACGACGCCATAGGCCGCCTCGGGTCCGAACAGCCGCCATGCCCCCCAGATCGACAGGCGCAGCGCTTCGAAGCCGAGCGGACTGACATCGCCCACGGTCCAGCGGATGCCCAGCGTTTCGACGCCGGCCACGGGCACTCTTCGGGGGAAACTCATCGACCCGGTCTCCGGTTGACGGTTGATCGACCATCGGCCCGCCGGAGCGTACGGACATGGCTCGGATGATCCTCGGCGCCCCAGCAGTACTTGTAGGCCTCGCGCCCGCGCAGGAAGTCGAACGCCTCGGCGCCCTCCCGGATCGCCTGCTCGATCGCATGGCCGATCAGCAGCGTGCCCGGCCCGAGCGGCGCCAGGGCGGGATCAAAACCGCTGAGATAACCATAGGTCCGGTGCTTGGCGGCAAACCCATAGAGGCAGGCGGCGATCCGGTCCCCAATGCGCAGCGCATGGAGCCGCAGCATGCCCGCCGCGAGCAGACCGGCCGCGGCATCCCTGTGGAAACGGCGCACCGACTGGTGGGCCATCACGCCGGCCTGTCCGCGCGACGCCCAGCGGGCGCCGTGCAGTGTCAGCAGGGCATCGAACAGGGTGTCGAAAGTCGCGGCATCGGCCGTCTCGAACCGCACCGGGCCGAGCTTCCCGGCACGGCGCCGGTAGCGGTCGAGTCGATCCACCAGGGATCGCGGCACCGCGTCGCGCAGCGCCGTCGCACCGGCCAGCGCCAGCACCGGACTGACCTCGCCCTGCATCCGGGCATCGGACCAGCCGGGCGGCACGGCGGCCTCGAGCAGCGGCGATCGCGGCGGCAGATCGGTGAACCGGCAGATGTCCCAGCCCCCGGCATGACGCACCAAATGCGCCAGCATCGCCGAGGCCGCGGCGGCGCCGTAGCCGTCTGCGAACAGCCCGTCCAGCCGATCGCTGAAGCTGATCCCGAGCGGCAGCACGATCCGCAGCGGCGGCTCGCGATGGACGAACAGGGGCAGCACCCCGATCAGCTCGCGACCGTGCCGCACCGTCAGAATCTGCGGATCGCCGCCGCCCAGGTGGCGCCACCACGGCAGCAGCCAGGCCGGTGACTGGAAAGGCGTTGCCGTGGAGGATTTCGTCCACAAGCCTTCCCACTCCGGTCGCAATCCGTCTATCTCCGCGGACCGGCACACGGTATCCACGCTGACCGGCAGCATGCCGTCGACTTCCTGAGAGTGAACTAGCAATCGGAACAACCAACGCTCAGGCGGTGGTATAGTTCCAGATAGCGCCCGGCCATGCCGTCCACCGAGAACCGCGCCCGCGCCGCATCGCGGCACGCCGCCGGGTCGATCGCAGGCGCCGCCTCGATCGCCGCGGCCATCCCGGACACGTCCTCGACCAGAAAACCGGTCCGGCCATGATCGACGATTTCGGGCAAGGCGCCGTTCGCCATGGCGATCACCGGCGTGCCCGCGGCAAGCGCTTCCATGGCGACCAGCGAACTGGTCTCCGGCGCCAGGCTGGGCACCACCAGACAGCGCGCCGCGGCCAGCAGCCGGCGCTTGCGCGCCAGTCCGACCGGCCCCAGGAACCGGCGCCAACCATCCAGCCGCTGCACGATCTCGTCCCGGAAATAGCGGCGATGGGTCTCGTAGCCGAACACCTGCCCGCCCAGCAGCAGCGGCAGCCCGGCCTGCCGGGCGGCCTCGATCGCCAGATGAAAGCCCTTCTCGGGGCAGATCCGGCCGAGCGCCAGCGCGAAGCGCCGCCTGGCATGGCGCCCGGCGAACAGCTCGACCGGCACGCCGTTGGGAATCGGCGGCAGGAGGGCCGGGCTCGGCGGACAGGCGCCATGCTGCGACGCCGAGACGCAGTGCAGCCAGGTGCCCGGCCGGGTCGGGCGGAACGTCTCGGGCGGGTACCAGGACGGCGGCAGATGCAGGGTGGCCAGCACCGGCACGCCGGGCGGCGGCAGATAGGCGTGGAAATCGATGCCGTGCATGTGCACGAGGTCGAAGCGCCAGCGGTCGAGTGCACCGGCGATCGCGGCGGCGTGATGCTGCCGGGCGCGGTGGCGGCGTGCGTCGTCCAGGGTGTCGCCGGGCGGCGGCGTGGCGACCAGTGTCCCGGCCACGGTCGAGCCCGCGGCGGCAATCACCACCGAGCGGTGTCCGGCGCGGATCAGCGCCGCGTCCAGCCAGCCGGCCACCTGCTCGACCCCGCCGACCGCGTCCGGCCCGACCGCGGCCAGCGGGTAGGCGACGGTCAGCACCGACAGCGTCACACCGGCCCCGCAAGCCCCAGCGCCGCCAGGGCCACGCGCGCGCGGTCGCGCCACTGTTCGCCGGTCACGCCCCAGTCGAACTGCTCGTAATACAGTTGGCCGGGATGCGGCGGCCGGGTGAAGTCGTAGGGCGGCGCGGGGCGGAAGCGCTCCTCGCCGGTCGGGAAGGCCGCCAGCACATAGCGCTGAGTCGCATGGCAGTCGAGCATCCGGCGCTTCACGGCGCGCTCGACATCGGTCAGCGTCACCGTCGTTACCGGGCAGTCTGCCCCGCCCGGGAGGAATTCCAGCACGACGAGCCGGCCGTCGCAGCCATGGTAAGAGGTCATTTCCACGATCGCCGGCGGCGCGGTCCCGTCCTGTTCGAGCAGGCGGCAGGCGGCATGGACGGCGAACGCCGCCGCGTCGTGGTCCGGATGGCCGCCTTCATAGGGATGGGTAATGACGATCTCGGGGTGCCGCCGGCGCAGCTCGTCGGCCAGCCGGCGGGCCAGTCCGGCCAGATCGAGCGATGCCTCCTGGTCGGCCAGCCCCAGGCCCGCAAGCCGGTCCGCACCGAGGCCGGCCACCGCCAGCGCCGCTTCCGCCTCCCGCCGGCGCACCGCGGCATAGGCCTCGCGCGAGGGGAAGTCGTCGCGCGGCCGGCGCGGTGCCCCATCGGTGATGTGGAGCACGGACAGACCCGGCCAGTGCGCCCATTGCCCTCCCGTGCCGATCACCTCGTCGTCGGGATGCGCGGCCACCACCAGCACCGCCGTCTCGGTCACGTCGCGCAGGTCTTCCACAAATCGGATCGCGCGCGGATCACCGGTCATCGCGGGCACGCCATCGTGCGGTTTTCTCCCTCTCGCCGCGCCTTACTCCGCCACCGCCGAATACACCGTGTCGATCGCCGGCAGGGCCGGGGCCGGCGCATAGCGGCGAACCATCCTGGCACAGAACTCGGCAAATTCCTCGGGCACCAAAGGTGGGCTGGTGTGGTGCGGAACGATGCCGCGGTGTTCCGGCGTGAAGCAGAACGTCAACGTCACGTCGAACTCCTCCAGCGCCGCCATCTGCCGGTCGAACCATGCCTCGGCGCCGGGGCGGAAGCTGTCGGCCCAGCTCAGCCCGGTGCGCAGATGGCGCACGCCCAGCCGGCGCAGCCAGCGCACCGCATCGTCGAGCCGGTGATCCTCGAAATGGAACCACTGGCAGATGCCGAATTCCGGCGTGTAGTCGGCGAAGATGTCCGCGGCCTGCTTGGGCGCACCGTCCTCGCGTAACAGCCCCATGTAGAAATGCCGGTAATAGGCCGAGCCCTCCGCCTCGCGATGCCGGGTGGTCGCCGGCCAGGCGCGCGGCAGGTCGTAAAGGCTGTACCAGTGAATTCGCGGCGTCTGCCCGATCAGCAGTTCCGCAGTCCGCCGGAGGCCGAAATCCTGGACCTCCTCCGCCCCGAAGGTCGACACCCCGACCTCCGACACCCAGACCGGCAGGCCGGTGACCGACCGGACCTCCTCGAGCTTGGCCGGCCACTCATGGATCATCCAGTGATTCCAGTCGAGCGGGAAGCCGTGCACGGCAATCGCATCGACCGCGTCCAGCACGCCCTGGGCCGCCATGTTGCGGACGAACATCGGATCGATCGGCGAGATCCCGCCCAGCACGCGGACCAGATACGGGTTTTCGGCCGCGATCGCCCGGCCCGCAAGCCGGGCCATGGCGGCGAAGGCGGACCAGCCGGGATCGAGTTCGGGGTCCCAATGCGACTTGTTGTTCGGCTCGTTCCAGATCATCGCCGCTTCGATCATCAGCCCCCCCTTGCGCCAAGGTTTTCCGCAGCGTCCGGCATGGCACCCAGCAGCCGCATCGCCTCGCGATAGCCGTGCAGCGTGCCGACATCGACATAGGCACGGCCGGCCCTGACTCCGTGCGCCTCGCCGCCTGCGGCGACATAGGCATTGACCAGGCTGCCGATATACTCGTCGCACCGGTCCCGCCGGCACCACAGCCGGTGCAACTCGTGGAGCACCCGGCCCGGCAGCCGAAACGCGCCCCAGATCCAGCCGGTTTCGGCGCCGGGGCGCTTGACCTGGATCTCCCGGACCCGGCCCGCCGCATCGGTGACAACGGCATCGAACAGCTCCGGCCGGCCGACCGGGAACAGCAGAAAGGAAAGCCGGTCGCCAGGGAGCGCGCACAGCCCGTCCTCCGGGAACCACACCGTGTCGGGCAGGCCGATGGTGACGCTCTCGTCCGGATGGATCAGCGGCAGGGCGCGGAAAATCGCATCGCACAGCCCGGCCGGCCGCGGCTGGACGACATAGGCGATATCGGCCAGGCCGAACCGGCCGCCGTAATACCCGAGAATGTCCGATTTGCCCGGCGAGATCACGAAGCAGATCTTGCGGGCGCCCCCGGCGATCATCCGCTCGACCAGGTATTCGCTGACCGCCCGGGGGCGTTCGGCGGTGCCGTCGAACCGGCTGCCGACCGGCAGCAATTCCTTGGAAAAGGCCAGCGGCTGGATGCGCGACCCGCTGCCCGCGGCCGGAACGATCCCCCAGCTCATTGGATGCCCCTCATGGCGCCACTCCCGCCTTGGCCGCACCGACCGGACGTTCGGCGGACAGCGCCGCCTCCAGCTCCGCGGCCCGCCGTGCCGCGGTGTGATCGGTCAGAACGCGCTCGCGGGCGGCCCGGGCGACTGCCTTGAGCCGAAGGTCGGAGCACTCGATTGCCGCCAGAGCCTCCGCGGTGGAGCGCGCCACCAGGATCTCGCGGTCGGGCTCGAAGAACGCCTCCAGGCCCGGCCAGGCATCGGTCAGGATCGGCGCCCCGCAGGCCGCCGCCTCGAACAGCCGGCCGGACGGGCACCAGCCCATCGCCGCCATGGCCCGCCGTGTCACGTTGAGGGTCAGCCGGGAGGAGCCGTAGAACGCCGGATGCTCGGAGGGCGGCAGGTGGCGGACGAAAAACATGTTGGGTGTCCAGGGAAATCCGTCCGGGTATTGCGCACCGGCCAGGGCGAAGCGGCGCTCCGGGCGCTGGCGGGCGGGCTCGACGAACAGGGCTTCGAGCATCGCCTGACGGTCCTCGGCATAGGTGCCGATATAGGACAGGTCGGCGCGATAGCGTTCGACCGGTGGCGCCGGCCGGTGGATCTCGGGATCGACGCTGCCGTAGAGCGGCGCGACCCGCCGTGCGCCCAGCCGCTCGTTCAATTCGTTCAGCGCCGGGCCGCCGGTATAGCTCAGCACCAGATCGAACCCCGCCAGACCCGACGGGCCGAGATACGCGACCGGCTCTCCGGCGCGCAGCCGCGCCAGGGTGACCGGCGTGTCCAGATCGTAGAACGCCCGCACCGCACCCGGTGCCGACAGCACCGCCTCGGTCGCGGCGATCGCATCCGGACAGTACGAGGTGACCAGCGCGGCATCGGCATCGGCCAGATGCTGGCGGGCGGCGGCGGCGACCTCGCTCCAGTCGGGATAGAGGATCAGCCGGCCGCCGGAGCCGGGCAGCTCGGTCAGGTCGCGGTGCTCGGCGTAAAAGGGCAGGTCGCGCTCGAAGAACACCACCCGATGACCGCGGGCGCTCAATGCCCGGCACAGGCCGCGCCACAGCGTGGCATGGCCGTTGCCCCAGGACGAGCTGACAGTGAGTCCGAAAATGACCAGCTTCATCGTGGCGGACCGGCGTGACGGCGGCCGGGGCGGTTCACCCGGCGTACTCTGGCCTCAACTGCGGCCGGGAACAAAGGTTCCGACCCAAAGCCCGCGGTCATGGCACGACGGAGTCCGCAATGCGCGCCGCCGCGGCCGGCTCCTTCCCCGCCGCCTCGGTGACATGGCGCTCGAATTCGTCAGCGCGGTGGGCGGCGGTGTGGGCGGCCAGCACGCGGGCGCGGGCGGCGCGGCCGATGGCCCGGCGCCGTGCCTCCGGCAGGTCCCGAAGAAGTCCGGCGACATCGGCAGCCGACCGCGCGATCAGGATTTCCCGGCCCGGCTCGAACAGCTCGTCGAGCCCGGGCCAGGCATCGCTGATCACCGGGGTGGCGCAGGCGGCAGCCTCGAACAGCCGCACGCTGGGCGACCAGCCGGCGCGGATCATGTCGGCGCGCGTGAGATTGAGCGTGAAGCGCTGGCCGGTATAGAAGGCGCGATGCCGCCCCGGCGCCAGATGCTCGACCCGCTCGATGTTGGCGGCCCAGTCCAGCCGGTCCGGGTACTGCGCTCCGGCGACGATGAACCGCCCGGCCGGCCAGGCCCGCGCCGGAGCGATCAGCAGCTCGTCCAGGGCTCCCTGCCGGTCGTCGCTGTAGGTGCCGAGATAGCCGAGATCCCAGAACTTCTTCCGGCGCTCGGGGTGGTAGAGCGTGGGGTCGACCGAGCAGTACAGCGCCCGCGCCCGCACCGCACCGTGCTCGCGCTCCAGCCGGTCGAGGATCGGGCCGCCGGTAAAGGACAGGTAGAGGTCGTAACCGGGGATCAGCTCCGGCGACAGATAGTCGGCGTCGCCGCGCGCCAGCCGGGCCAGCGTTGCCGGCGTGTCGATGTCGTAGAAGGTGCGCACGCCCCGCGCGGTATCCTGGACCCAGCCTCCGACCTCGACGCCGTCGGGCACGAAGGACCCGACCACGACGCAGTCGGCCTCCCGCACCGCCGCGGCAAACCCGGTGCGGAGTTCGGCCGGATCGCGGTACAGCACGGTGCGGCCATAGGGCGGCACCGGCAGGTCGCGGTTGGCGGCGTACCATGGCACGTCGCGCTCCAGAAACAGCACGTCGTGGCCGCGGGCCGTCAGGGCGCGGACCAAGGCACGATAGGTCGTGGCGTGGCCGTTGCCCCAGGACGAGGTGATCGACAGCCCGAGAATGACGATCGACAGCCCGCCCATCATGCCGCCGCATTCGTCCGCGCGGGGCTGATCGGCGTCGTCCGGCACCCGGTCAGCACCTGCTCGACCTGGGCCGCACGGTGGGCATAGGTGTGCTCGGCCAGCACCCGGCGGCGTGCCGCCTGCCCGATTGCCTGGGCCCGCTGCGGATCGAGCCCGTCGAGATGGGCCGCCACCGCCGCGCCGCCCTCGGCCACCAGTACCTCGCTACCGGGCTCCAGGAACAGCTCGATCCCCCGCCAGGCATCGGTGATCAGGCAGGCGGCGGCTCCCGCCGCCTCAAACAGCCGGGTCGGCGGCGAGTACCCGGTTGCCGCCATGCTGTCGCGGGTGATGTTGAGCACGGCCTGCGGCGACGAGTTCAGGGCATTGTGCTCATGGGTGTAGATATGGCCGAGCGGCACGATGTTGAGCGGCAGGGATTTGTCGGCCCAGCCGCTGCCCCCGAGCAGGAAGCGGCTTTTCGGCCGCGCTTTTGCGGCGTCGACGAGGAACCGGTCGACCCGGGCCTCGCGGTCCGGCAGCCGGTTGCCGAGGAAGGTCAGGTCGGCGACGAAGCGCTCCTCGGGTGCCACCCGGAAATGGGTCGACGGATCGAGCGCGTTGTAGATCGGGACGCAATCGGGCGCGCCGAATCCCTGATAGGCGTCGATCACCGGCTGCCCGCCGCCATAGGTCAGGATCAGATCGTATCGCGGCACCAGCGCGCGGAACGGATCGGCCGGATTTTGGCGCATGCGGTCGAGCGTGGCCGGTGCATCGACATCCCAGAACACCACGATCTGTCCCGGGCGGCGGATCTCCAGGACCGCCGCCTCCAGCAGCTCGTCGAACACGCCGACACCGCTCGCCTTCACCACCACGTCGGCATCGTGCCCGGCCTCCAGCGCACGGGCGACGCCGGCGGGATCGGCCGGATAGACCACCACCTCGGCCCAGTCGGGCAGAGCGATGTCGCGATGGCTCTGCCGGTCAAAGGCGTCGGGTTCGAAAAAGACGATCCGGTGACCGCGTCGGGCCAGATTGGACAGCAATCCCCTATAGTACGTTGCCGCGCCGTTCCAGTAGGCCGACAGCAGGCTCGATCCGTAGAAGGCAATGCTCAATCCGCCGCTGCGGCCCGAATCGATCATCCCGCTCCCAAGGCTGTCCATCCGTTCGTCCCTCCCCAAAACCGTTATTGCTCGCCCCGGTCATGTCCGGCGCAGTCTCGGCGACGCCGAGGTCGCGGCAAATCCCCAGCAACTGATCGACCCGGTGAGCGCAACTGTGGCGGCGGCGGATGCTGTCGAGCCCGCTGGCCGCCAGCCCCGCCGCCAGATCGGGATCGGCCAGCACGGCGCGCAGCAGGCGCTTCATCTCCTCACCGGTCCGAGCGAACAGGAAATCCCGGCCGGGCCGGAAAAGTTCCTCGACATCGTGCCAGGGTGCGGAAATCAACGGGATGCCGCAGGCCAGCGCCTCGAACACCCGGATCGTCGGGATGCCCGGCAGGGCGGCGGCATAGGGCCGGCGCGGCACATGCACCGTCACCCGATGGCGGGCAAAGGCGTCGGGCACGGCATGGTTGGGCAGCCAGCCGCCGAACCGCGCTCCGGCCCGACGTACCGCCTCGCGGGCCTCCGCCGGATAGCGCACGCCATGAATGCGCGCCTGGAGGCCCAGGGCGCGGATCGGCTCCAGCAGGAATTCATCCAGCTCGGCGCCGCGCTCGCCGTCGCCCCAATTGCCGATCCAGATCAGATCGCTTTCGCGCCGCTGCCCGTCGGGCGGCCGGAACAGAGTGGTGTCGGCAGCCTCGTGCCAGGTCCAGGCCCGCCGGCCCCAGCCGAGGCGCCGGTACAGATCGCAGAGCACCTCGCCGAACGCCAGCACGCCGTCGAACGCATCGAAGTCGAACCGGCCGAGTTCGTCGGGCGCGGTCAGGGCGCGGTGATGGGTGTCATGGAACAGCAGCCGGTAGCCGCCCCCCGCGGCGCGATGGCGGCCGATCCGGGCGACCAGCTCCGGCGCGGTCCATTCATGCACGATCACGACATCGGCGCCGTCCAGCGCCCGGTCGAGGTCGAGGGTCGCCGGGTCGTAGATTTCCGGCGACAGATCCGGGAACACCGCCCGGAAGGCGAGCAGCGGCGCCTGGCCGTGCTCGGCGATCAGGTTGCTCCGGCTCCAGCCGTCGGCCGGCTCGAACACCCGCACCGCATGGCCACGGCGTTGCAACTCGCGGACCACGCCGCGCAGGAAATGGGCGTTGCCATGGTTCCAGTCGGACAGCAGAGAGTGGCAGAACAGGACGAATCGCATGACATCGGCTCCGGTCAGTGCAGCGTTGCCGCCGGGCGGAAGCCGCCGGCCCCGGCGACCCGATCCGCCGGCCCCCTGCCCAGCAACTCGGCATAGAGGTCGCAATAGCCCTCGACCATCGCATCGAGACCATAGAGCGCCGCCCGTCGGCGGGCCTCTTCGCCCAGGCTGGCGCGCCACACGGGATCGCGGATCAGACAATTGACCGCGACGGCCAGCTCTGCCGGATCGTCGGGCGGCACGAACAGCGCGGCCCCGTCCCACAATTCGCGCTGGGTGGCGATGTCGCCCAGCACCAGGGCGCAACCGGCCTGCGCCGCCTCCAGCGCGAGCAGGCCGAACGGCTCGTAGCGGACCGGCAAGGCGACGATCGCCGCACGGGCCAGCCACTCCGCGATCGTCACGGGATCAAGCACGCCCAGCCAGTGGCCATGGCGCAGCGCGCGGCGCACGCCGTCCGGCCCGCAATCGTCCCCGGCCACCGCCAGCGGCCAGTCGAGATCCGGCGCCGCACGGTCGAGCGCGGCGACGTTCTTGGCCTCGTCCCACAGCCGGCCGGCGCTGAACACCAGCGGCAGCTTGGTCCTGCGCCGGGCGACCACCGGCGCCGCGCGGCCGTTGCGGATCACCCGCGGGCGCGCCGCGCTGCCATAGAGCCCGGCAAGCGCTGCGAGGTGGGCCGCGGTCGGCGCGACCACGGCATCGGCCGCGTGGAGGCCGCACGCCACACGGCGATGGTAGCTCCGCCATTCCGGCGGCGGCGCCCCGCCCTTGACCGCCTGCCACCATGACGGCATGCAGGAATGCGCCACCACCACGACCGGAGCGCGCCAGGGCAGCACCGCATGGGCATAGCCGTTGAGATGCACCAGATCGGGCCGGAATTCGGCCTCCAGCGCCGACAGCCAGGCGCCGGCCCGGTCGATATCGAGATCCGCATCCGGCATCCATTCGAGCCGGAAACCGGCGTGGCGTAAAGACACGCCGGGGATCGCCCGGGCCGCGGCGCATTGCCGGGGCGTCGGGGCCGGTCCCAGAACGGCCAGCAGCACGCCGACCCCGCGGCGCTGCAGCCCGGCCGCCAGATCCAGGGCATAGAGCCAGACGCCGCCGACCGCATCCGCGGTCATCAGCACCCGGCGGGGCAGCCGCCGCCCCGCCATCAGGCGCCGACCGGCGGGCATTCGAGTTCCGCCAGCGGCCGCGGCCGCTGCTCCTGGATGTCGCTGAACGCGCCGAACCGGCCGAGATAATGGTCGTGCGCCCGCTCCCACGCGCAATCGTCGGGCAGACCCCACAGCCGGCGGTAATCGGGCGAGCCCGGATAGGGGAACAGCGGCACCGGGTCGTTGGCCCAGACCCCATGGGCCAGCAAGTCCTCGCGCCAGCGCGCCACCTCGCCCGGATCGTCATGCCCCCCGGCGATCAGATTGGCCTGGACGAAGGGCACATGGCGCCGGGCGAAGATCAGCCGCTCGGCCAGATCCGCCGTCGTCATGCGGCAGCCCTTGTCGAGCGCGGCCCGGCCCGCGGGCGACAGACTCTCGACTCCGGCCTCGATCGATACGCAGCCGGCGCGGCCGAGCCGTTCGAGCATGTCGGGCTGCCACAGATCGATCCGGGTCTGCACGCCGAATTTCAGCCCGCGCCCGGCCAGGGCTTCGAGCAGCGGCCGGTTGGGCAGGAAGATTTCGTCGATGAAATAGAGATAGCCGGCGCCCTGCCCGGCCAGCCGGTCGATCTCCTCGAGCAGGATGCCCAGGTCGCGGCGACGATAGACGTTTCGGAAATTCTCCTTGGCGCAGAAGGTGCAACGGTAGGGGCAGCCGCGCGAGCTCTCGACCTCGGCACCCGGCGCGTCGGGATGCTCGTCGAAGCGATGGTGATGGTGGCGATGACAGGCGATCCACTCGTCTGGCCAGGCGAGCGCCGGCAGGTCGCTGAAGACCCCGGCATGCGGCCCGCCCTGCACCCGGATTTCCCGGCGGTCGGCATGGCAGATCGACGGCACCCGGGCGAGCGGCTCGGAGGCCAGCCGGACGAGGATCTCCTCGCACTCGCCGATCACCACGATATCGGCGCCGAGCTTGCGTTGCGTGGTTTCGGGTGTCGCCGAGCCGTGCGGCCCGACCGCGATCATGGTGCCGCCGACCCCGGCCAGCGCCCGGACAACCCGCTGCGGCACGCGCAGCTCCGGGGGCGGGCAGCGCCAGAACAGATAGGTCGGCGCGGTCGTCACCACCGTCGCATCGGGACCGAACCGGGCGACCCGGTCGCGCATCTGTTCGATCGTCAGGCCGAACAGATGGCCGTCGATGATCGTCGCCTGATGCCCGGCGCGCTCCAGCAGCGCCTTGGCATAGCCGAGTTCGAGCGGCAGATGGGGCTCGCGGCAGCCGAAATAGATGCTGCCGTCGAATGTCCAGTTCGGATTGACCAGGGCCAGTCTCATGCAACCAGCCTCATGCCACCAGACCGCGTGCCTGCAGTTCCTGGGTCGCCCGCTCGGCGCGGTCGATCGCCGCCTGGCCGGCCAGCCACTCCGCCAGCTCGATCAGGCCCGGTTCGAGCGGCGTTTCGGGCCGATAACCGAGCAGGTCGCGCGCCAGGGTGATGTCGGCGAAGCAGTGACGGATATCGCCGACCCGGTAGCGCCCAGTGACTTCGGGCGCGATCTCCGGACGGCCCATGGCGCGCGCAAGACTGGCTGCGATGCCGCGGACCGAATGGCTGCGCCCGCTGCCGATATTGATCGCGTGACCCGCCGCCTCGGGCGCCTCCAGGGCCAGCCGGCAGGCGCGGGCGATATCCCGGACATGCACGAAATCGCGGCGCTGCCGGCCGTCCTCGAACAGCAGCGGCGGCCGGCCATTGAGCAGCCGGGCGCCGAAGATCGCCAGCACTCCGGTATAGGGGTTCGACAGCGCCTGGCGCGGTCCGTACACATTGAAAAAGCGCAGGGCGACCGTGGCGATGTCGTAGGCCCGTCCGACCACCAGACACATCTGTTCCTGGACGTATTTCGACAGGGCATAGACCGATGCCAGGACCGGCGGCTTGGTTTCCGGGGTCGGCACCGGCACCAGCGGGCCATCCCCGTCGTCAAGGTCCCATTTGGCGCGGCGCAGTTGCTCCGCTCCGCGTTCGCCCGCCGAAACCGTGCGTCCGGCCTGGTTGCGGTACAGGCCCTCGCCGTAGACGCTCATCGAGGAGGCGACGACCAGCCGTTCCACCGGCCGCTCGATCAGCGCCTGCAACAGCACCGCGGTGCCCAGATCGTTGACCGCGACATAGTCGTTGACCTGATACATGCTCTGGCCGACGCCGACCATGGCCGCGAAATGGAACACGCCGTCGACGCCGTCCAGCGCCCGGCGTACCGCCTCGGGATCGCGCACGTCGCCCTTGATGCGCTCGACCTCCGTCGACAGATACGCGGGCCACGTCCCGGCGGACTCATGGACCTGCGGCACCAATGCATCCAGAACGCGTACCCGATACCCAAATGACAATAATTCATCTGCAAGATGCGAACCGATGAAACCTGCGCCGCCGGTCAGCAGCACCGTTTTTGGCATGATACCCTCCAGGACGAGTCCCGCTTGGATGCAGCCCCTTAACAGGACCGCATCGAGGATTGTTCCCGCTCTTGTAGAAATCAGAGTGTCTTGGGCTGCACCGTACCTAAGGTTGAGAGTCCTGGTAATTTAGGCAATCTCCGGCAGATCGCAGGACGGCCGGCGCGCGGTGGACAGCGCGGAGGTGTCCGCCGCCGCGGGAGCGATTCACCTTGAGCCGGACTCGATCGGGATGTAGAAGGCAAAACAAGAATGCGGCCCCGCCCCCCGGAGCCTGCATCCTTTCTCGCCGGGGGTTTTGCGAAGCAGTGGAAATACCGGCCGCTTACCCCAAAATTAACGGATTGCGGCAAATCGGCCGCCACTCAGGAGACACCCGATGTCACTCGGCAAGGTCAAGTGGTTCAACTCGACCAAAGGCTATGGATTCATCCAGCCTGATGACGGTACGAAGGATGTATTCGTACATATTTCGGCAGTCGAGCGCGCCGGCATGTCCGGTCTCGCAGAAGGACAGAAAGTCGAATACGAACTGGCCCGAGGCCGGGACGGCAAGACCTCCGCAGCCAATCTCCGACTGATCGACTGACCCGATCCGACCGGTCTGCCCCCTGCGCCGCGTGCTGCCCTCGGCCTGCCGGTGCGCAGGGCGCGGCGTGTCGGCGTGGCAGGGCCGCCGGGATCGGGCCGGGATCGGATCGGCCCCAGGGTCAGTCCCGCGTCCCGCGGTCAGGCTCCGCCCTGGACGTCTTCAACCAGTTGCTCGATCCGAGCGACGTCGCGGACCAGGAGCTGATCGGGCCGGCGCTCCAGGATGCCGCATCGCGCCAGATCGCTGAATACCCGGGCGACGGTTTCGCGCGTGGTGCTGACCCGGCTGGCGATGTCGCTATGGGTCGGAATCGGCGCGATCACCGCGCTTTTGCCGCCGCTCGGATTGGCCCGCGCCAGGCGCAGGATCTCCGCATGCACGCGGTTGTTGGCGCCCAGGGTGCTCAATTCCATGATTCGCTCGGTCGAGCGGCGCACCATCTTGGCCAGATTCTGCATCACCATCAGCGCCAGCGCCGGATGTTCGCTGACCACCCGACAGAACACCTTGGACGGCATCGCAGCGAGCAGGGTCGGGGCCATGGCGACCACGCTGGCCGAGCGCGGCTGGGCGTCAAGTGCCGCGAGCTCGCCGAAATAGGTGCCGGCGCCCAGATCGATGAAGCTGATCTCGCGCCCGCTGGCCGAGAAATTGACCACGCGAACCCTGCCATCGGCGACGAAATACACGTCGCGACTCTCGTCCAACCGGTCGAAGATCTGCTCCTGGGCATCGAAACGCTGCCAGCGGCATTGCCGCTCGACCGCCCCCCGCTCCGCCGGCGCCAGGGGCTTGAGCAGTTCGAACCGGTCCAGTGTCTTGGCTACGGTCTCGGGCACGGCAATTCCGCAAGTCGTGGCAAATTTGCGGCAGCATAAGGCCGATCGGCCGATCGACAAAGCATCGATTGGCCGAACCGTTCACCGGATTTGCGACCTCCGCTGATGGGCATGGCCCGATCGGCCAAGCGGCCGGAGCCGGCCGGCCCCACGCCCATTTTACCGGGTTTCCCTATCCAGCTAATGCAGGTGCTGCAACCGAACCGGATCGGCGCCGC
>CAZTNV010000025.1:0-15051 GCA_964615535.1 uncultured Mycobacteriaceae bacterium
GACCTGCTGGCCATGACCCTGAAGCCGGACGAGGCGGAGCGGTTCGTGCTGGCCGATCCGGCTTGCGGCGCCGATATCGACGTGGCGGCGCTGTGGCGGCGCGGCCGGCAGGACGCGCTGGGCCGGTTGCGGGCGCGGCGGTTCGGCTATGTCGTGCAGACCGGCGGGCTGCTGCCGTTCCTCACGGTTCGCGCCAACATCGCCCTGCCGCAGCAGGTGCTCGGGCGCCCCGAGCCGGAGGAGATCCGCGCGCTGGCGGAGCGGCTGGGCATCGCCGGCAAGCTGGGCGAGTATCCGGCGCGGCTGTCGGTCGGCCAGCGACAACGGGTGGCGATCGCCCGCGCCCTGGCGCACCGGCCGGCGATCGTGCTGGCCGACGAGCCGACCGCCTCGCTCGATCCGGCCAATGCCGAGGCGGTGATGCGCCTGTTCACCGGGCTGGTCGCCGGCTCGGGCGCCGCGCTGGTGCTGGTCACCCATGATGCCGGCCTGGCCCGGCGGTTCGGCATCCCGGTGGTTCGCGCCGAGTTCGAAACCGCGGGACCGGTGTCGCGGACGGTGTTCGACATGGCCGGACGGGCGGCGCCCGCCACCCCCGAGCCCGACGGGACGTCCGGCAGGGAGGCGGCGCCCCCGGCGCTGGCCGGCACGCCATGATGGTTCGCCTCGCGCTGGCCGACGCGCTTTACGAATCGAAAATGTTTCTCTGCTATGCGATTGCGCTGGCCGCCGTGCTGGCGCCCCTGATGGTGCTTTACGGATTGAAACACGGTGTGGTCAGCGCGCTGACCGCGCAGTTGCTGGAGCTGCCGCAGAACCGGGAAATCGTCGTGATCGGCAATCGCAGCTACGGCCGGGACTGGCTGGACGATCTGGCGGCCGATCCGGCGACCGGATTCCTGGTGCCGCGCACCCGATCGATCGCCGCAACATTGTATTTCGCTCCCGCCGCAGCGGACCGCGGCGGGCTGGAACTGGCCGAGCTGATCCCCACCGCGCCGGGCGACCCGCTGCTCGATCCGGCCCGGCCGCCGCTCGACGAAGGCAGCGTGGCGCTCAGCCGGTCGCTGGCCGAGACGCTGGGCGTCGGCCTCGGCGACCGGGTGCGCGGCAGCGCCATCCGCCAGATCGGCGAGCTGCGCCAGCGGGTCGATCTGGAGTTCACCGTGACCCAGGTGGTCCCGCCGGAAACCGGCATCCAGCGCCGGAGCGCCTTCGTCACCCTGCCGGTGCTGGAAGCGGTCGAGGACTACCGCGACGGTCTGGCCGTGCCGCACCATGGCTGGGAGGGGCAGCCGCCGCCCGCGGGACCCCGGGCCTATGCCAGCTTCCGGCTCTACGCCGCAACGCTGGACGGCGTCGCGGCGCTGAGCGACCGGCTGACCGCGGCGGGCATCGAGACCCGCTCGGCCTCGGCCGAGATCGCCATGGTGCGCGGGCTGGACCGCAGCCTGACCCAGATCTTCGCGATCCTGGCCGGGCTGGGCGGGCTCGGCTATCTGCTTTCGCTCGGGGCCAACCTATGGTCCAATGTCGAGCGCAAGCAGCGCGAATTGAGCATCATCCGCTTGCTCGGCCTGTCATCCGGCGCGATGATGCGGTTTCCGATCGTCCAGGCGGTGGCGATCTCCATCGCCGGTCTCGGTCTGGCCTTCGCGGTCTATGCCGGCGCCCAGGCGCTGATCAACGCCCTGTTTTCGGCGCCGCGGCTGGAGGGCCAGGCGGTGTGCGTGCTGCTGCCGGAGCATTTCGCGGCGGCGGCGCTGGCCACGCTGGCCATCGCGGTGACGGCCGCGGCGGTCGCCGGCTGGCAGGCAAGCCGGATCGAGCCGGCCGAGGGCATGCGCGATGTGTGAGGCAGAAAGCCTGTCCGTTCAAGTCAGGGTCGCCGTGCTGGCCAAGGTTGCCGTGCTGGCCGGCCTGCTGCTCGCCCTGCCCGCGCCGCTGGCGGCGCAGGAGCCGGAGCCGTGGGAGGACAGCCTGTACAACCCGGCGCCGCTCGACGACGACGAATTCCTGCCGATGCCCTGCGGCGGCCGCATGGCGTTCCGCTATGTCGGGACCGAGGCCCCGGCGGACGTACTGGGCGACCAGCAGATCGTGCTCGGCCAGGCCAGCGACGAAACCAACTATTCCGAATACGTCCGGCAGGAGCATATCGTCGGCTCGCTGAGCCAGGCGCCGCTGGGCCAGCGGCGATCGTTCTTCTGGATGGGCAAGTACGAGGTCACCCAGGACCAGTACGCCGCGGTGATGGAGGATACCTGCCCCGAGCCGACCATCCGCGGCCGGATGCCGGCGACCGGGCTGACCTGGTTCGACGCGGTGGCGTTCAGCCGGGCCTATACCGAGTGGCTGTACCAGAACGAGCCCGACAGCCTGCCGATGGAGGGCGAACGCCGCACCTATCTGCGCCTGCCCACCGAGGTCGAATGGGAATTCGCGGCGCGCGGCGGCAATGTGGTGGGTCAGCAGCAATTCCGCGAGCGGCTGTTCCCGATGTCGGAAGAGATCTCGCAGTATGTGTGGTTCCAGGGGCCGCGTTCGGCCGACGGCCGGCTGCACCCGGTCGGCCTGCTCCGGCCCAATCCGCTCCGGCTTCACGACATGATCGGCAATGCCGAGGAGTTCGTGCTGGGCCCCTATCAGATGAACCGCACCGGGCGGCGTCACGGCCAGGTCGGCGGCTTCGTCACCCGCGGCGGCTCGTTCCGCGATCCGGGCGAGCGCATGCGGTCCTCGATGCGGACCGAATACTCCTATTTCGACGAGACCACCGGCCAGGCGACCCGGCTGGACACCTTCGGCTTCCGGCTGGTGCTGTCGGCGCCGATCAGCGTCAGTCAGGACCGGATCGAGCAGATCCGCACCGCCTGGACCGCCGCCTTCAACCTGCGAATCGATACCGACTCCTTCAATCCGATCACCGAACTCGACCAGTTGGCGCAAGGGACCACCGACCGCCAGACCCAGCAGACCCTGGAGCGCATCGCCGCGGCCTTCCGCAGCGAAATCGCCGACCGCAACGAGATCGAGGCGCGTGCGCTGCGCCGGGCGATTTCTGCCGCCGCCATCCTGATCCGCACGCTGCGCATCGACGACGGGCTGGTCCGCAGCCTGTCGATCGCCTGCGAATACGAACGGGGGCAGACTCCGGCCGGGGACCGGGCCCGGGATGTTTGCGGGCGGCTCGACGGCCTGCGCGAGCGTTTCGAGAATACGCTCAGGGCCTATTTCGATATTCTGGTTCAGGTCGCGGACGACTATGCTGAGAGCCGTCAGGTCGAGCACCTCGCGCTGCAGCTTCAGGAGTTCCGGGACGGCGGGCTGGATGTGCTGATCCCGTATGCCGAGCGGTTCAACCGGCAATCCCTGGATTACCAGCGGACGAGGGTGCTCGATCGGGAAACCTATCTGAGACAGATTCTGGAATGAGTGCGGAGGAGGGGGCGATGTTGACGGGCTTTACCGCCATCCCGGCGATACGGCGGCTGGTGTGGTCGCTGGTGGTGATCTTCGGTGCGAGCGCCTGCCAGACCGCGGGCGGGGGTTCGGCCAATGATCCCAATCTGACGCCGGCCCAGCGCGAACTGCGCGCCGAGGCCGACCGGTTCAACCAGACGGTCGGCGAGGGCGCCGTGATCGGCGCGATCGGCGGCGCGCTGCTGGGCGCTCTGGTGTCCGACAACCGCGCCACCGGGGCGCTGATCGGTGCGGCGGCGGGCGCCGCGGTGGGGGCCGGTACGGGGTATTTCGTCGCGTCGCAGAACCAGCAATACGCCACCCGAGAACAGCAGATCCGGGCGCAGATCCAGGCCGCCCAGCAGGACGTCGCCCGGTACGGCCGGGTGGTCGCCAGCACCCAGCGGGTGGTCGATCAGCACAAGACCAACATCGCTTCGCTGAACGCCCAGTACCGCGCCGGCCGGGTCACCGCCCAGCAGTTCCGCGCCCAGACCGCCGGCGTACGCGACGATATCGTGGCGATCCAGTCGCTGATCAGCCAGAACGAACAGTCGGTCCAGGCCTATGAGCAGGAGATCGGCCAGATGCGGCGGGAGGGCAGCAACACCAGCGAAATGGTCACCGCCCGCAACCAGATGATCCAGCGGCGCCAGCAATTGCAGGCGCAGTACGACGATCTGGTGCGTGTGGTCGGGTCCGCGCCGGTACCGATCGGCTGATCCGCCGCGGCGGATCATCGGGTTTCATCCGGGTGAATGAGGGAACAGCACGATGCAAGACATCCTCGGAATGGCCGGATTCGGCAAGGTCCGGCCGCAACGGAGGGGAGCACTTGTCGCGGCGGCCGCGGCGGTCCTGGCGCTGGGCGCCTGCACCGGCACCACCGATCCATCGCGGGCGGGCTTTCTGGACGGCCTCGGCAATCTGGCCACGGGGGCCTATGACCAGCGCCAGGTCGCCCTGCAACAGACCCGGGTGAGTACCGAGGCCCAGGCCCAGCAGATGGCCGCGCGCGCGGCCGCGCTGGAGAGCGAACGCCAGGTGCTGGCGGCGGAGGAGGCGACGATCCGCGGGCGGGTTCAGGCCACGAACCGGCAGATCGACCAGCAGCGCCGGCAACTGGCCGCACTGCAACAGAACCAGCGGGTCAGCCGGCAGCAGCTCGCCCAGGCCCAGGCGCGCGCGGCCCAGTTGCGCCAGCAGCAGGCACAGATCGCCAACGCCCCGGCATCGCCGTCGCAAGCGCAGGACGTGGCGCGGCTGGAACGCGAGATCCAGGACCTCCAGGGCACCATCGACCGCATGATCGCCGCCGCCGCCGGCGGGACCCTGTAAGGCGCCGGAGCGCCGCCGGGCGGTCGTCTCATGGCAACGGCCCCTGGCGGAACAGCCGAGCGACACGACATTCGAGCCTGACGGTGTCGTACCGCCGTCATACCGAATTCGCCGCTCAGCCCCACTGGAGCCGTCATGAGCGAAATCGACAAGGCCGCGGCATGATGGCATGGTCCCTCCATCTGTGATGGAGCGTGTGGAAGGCAGGATTTTCGGCACGGCGGCGCCGGTGGACGAGGTCCGCGGCCGTAGCAGACTGAAGGGCCACTGTAGGGAGACAATGCGGCTGTCGAAGTGACGGTCAATTATCTGCGCCTTGGATAAAGAAACGCCCGATTCGTCGCAGGCATGCCGATGCGTCGATAGAAGGCTTCGGCCTCTGGTGAGGCGACGAGGAGACACATGCTTTCTTCGCCGGCCAACTCCCGTGTCAGGTCGATGAGTTTCGTCCCGATCCCCTGCCCTTGGTAGGACAAGTCCACCGCAAGGTCTGAGAGGTAGCAGGCATAGGCCCAATCGGTCAAAGATCTCGAAACTCCGACAAGTTGGTTGGTGACGGCGTCGCGGGCAGTAATGATCAGCGATGAACCTTCCAACATACGCTGCAAGCGTGGCAGGTCATCGACCGGACGCCGAGCGTCCAGACCCGAGCGTCTGAGAAGGGCCGCAAATTCAGCGGCGTCGATTTGCTCGCGTTGATATTCGACGACCATGTCGTTTCTCCGAATGGATAGTTAGAATTCCCGATAACTGTTCATTTGACTGATCAACACACCGTCACCATTTCCGCGAAATAGCGACGAAAATTGCAGCCGCCAGCCAGCCGTGATTGACAATCGGGCCCTGCGGCCAAGCGGCACAGGGTCCGATTGTCTTGGTTCATCTCCAAGCTCCGGAGGCAATGGTGCGCGCCAGGTAATCAGCAAAGTCACGAGCCGGGCGACCCAAGGCGCGCAGGACGCCGTCGGTCACATTGGCATTCCGGCCATCCAGCACCTCGTTGACCAGGATGCCGAGCAGCATCACGATGTCATCCGGCAACCCGGCCTCACGGACAGCCTCCGCCTATGCATCGGGCGGCATATCTATATAGCCCACAGGACGCTCTAGGAATGCCGCAATTTCCGCAACGGCATCCGGGAAGGTCAGCAGGCGGGGGCCCGTGACTTCAAAATCTGCCCGATGTGTGAATGATCGAGCAAGGCGGCAACCGCGACGTCGGCAATGTCATCTGCGTCGATGAACGGCTCGGGCACATGCCCGTTGGCGAACAGGACCTCACCAGCGGCGACCCCATAACGGAATACGCTTTCCGAGAAGTTCTGCATGAACCAGCTCGCGCGGATGATCGTCCAGGCGGCATCCGAGGCCATCAGTTCGGCCTCGGCGCGCTGGGCTTCCGGCTCGCGCCGTCCGGTCAACAGGACCAACCGATGAACACCCTCCTGCCCTGCCCGCTGGATCAGCGCGTGGACCGCCTCGACCGCGCCGGGCAAGGCAATGTCGGGTGCATCGGTGATGTAGGCGGCAACGGCCCGCCATTCCTTGAGCCTGGCCCAGAGACGTTCGACCAAATTCCGGTTGTTGTAGATCCATGACGGGCAGGCGACGGGCGCGTCGGTGCTCTTGGCCGGGATGGCCGGGCGGGCGCCCATATCCCAGATCTTCTGGCGAAAGGCATCGGACGCATTAGCCGCGATCGGCCACCACCCAGTCTGGCACATCGGGCAGATCCTCCAGGAGATCCGGCGCCAAGGGCAATTCATGAGCCTGGCCGGGGGGCCAGCACGAAGCCGAGCGCTCGCCCCTTGCCATCGGCGATTACGCACGCCTTCGTGCCGTAACCGCCTCGCGAACGGCCGAGCGCTTCTCGCGTATCCCGATCAGCGGCGCATCCCCATTTTTGGGCGCGCCCGCCGCTTTCTGGTGCGCCCGAATCGAAGTGCCGTCCAGGACCGTCATGCCCAAGGCCACCCCACGTTCCTGAGCCATGACAAGCAAGCGCTCCCACACCCCGGCCTTGCTCCAGCGGATGAACAACTGGGCGGGTCGCCACCACGGGCCGAGGTCCTCGGGAAGGCTCCGCCACTTCGCGCCGTTCCGGTGGCGCCAGACGATGGCCTCGATCGACCGGCGCAGATCAAGCGGCTCCGTCCTGCCCTGCGGCCGGCAGGCTTCGATCAGCGGTTCCAACTCTGCCCATTGGGCGTCCGACAATACCTGAGTCCGTTCATCAACCATGACCCAAATATAGGGCGCGGCACCAAGCCCCAACACGCCCCAGAACGGCCGGGATTTTCGACGGCTGCTCGGTAATGCGGAAATCCATCCCGGCCTGATCATCCTGCCCTGTCTGGGCCGCGAGGGGACGTGGCGTTTGCTCTACCTTTTGGTGGAAGATCTGGCGGCGACCCCCGATCCGCGAACGGCGATGTTCAACCGCGTCGTCGAGATCAATGCCGACGGAACCGTTCGGCGGTACGATCTGCCCGCCGGCTGAGCGGCTCTGGCCCTTTACCGAGTCCAATCGGGGCTACAGCAGTTCCAGCACGGTTTCCGAGGGCCGGCAGAGCTTGACGCGGTCGGGCGTCACGACGATCGGGCGCTGGATCAGGATCGGCGTCTCCAGCATCCGGTCGATCAGCGTGTCGCGATCGAGCGCCGGATCGTCCAGCCCCATCTCGTCATAGGGCGTGCCCTTGCGGCGCATCAGATCACGCGGCTGCATCTCCATTCGATCCAGCAGCCATTCCAGCGTCGGACGGTCGGGCGGGGTCTTGAGGTATTCGATGATCTTCGGTTCGACGCCGCTCTTCCGGATGTAATCCAGCACGTTGCGCGACGTGCCGCAATCCGGGTTGTGATAGATCGTGATGTCCATCTGTGTCCCCGCCCCCTGTGCCGCGATGGCGATGATTCAGGCTGCGCTGGCCGGATCGGCGGGCTCGACCCGCGTCTTGCCGATCGCGTCCAGGCTCTTCTGCAGCGCCAGCCGGTCGAGCGCTTCAAGCCGCAGACTGCTGAAGATCTTAATACGGTTTTCCAACTCCAGGTAGATCTTTTTGAAGCAATGGTAGGTCTTGTCTTCGGGGCCGACGAAAGCGGCCGGATCTTCGACACCCCAATGCGCCGTCATCGGCTGGCCGGGCCAAATCGGGCAGACCTCGCCGGCGGCATTGTCGCAGACCGTGAAGACGAAATGGAGCGGCGGGCTGTCGGGCCGGGCGAATTCGTCCCAGTTCTTGCTGCGGAAACCGTCGGTCTTGTAATTGAGCCGGTGGAGGAGCTGCAGCGTCACCGGGTGGATTTCACCCTTGGGATGGCTGCCGGCGCTGAACGAATTGAAACGGTGGCCGCCGTGGCGGTTCAGTGCGGCTTCCGCCATGATGCTGCGGGCGGAATTGCCGGTGCATAGAAACAGCACGTTGTATTTCGTATCGGTCATGGCGTCCTCCCAGTCTTGCGGTCCGGTCTTGCGGTCGTCCACGCCGTTCTCGGCGCGGAGCGCCCGGCATCAGCAGGTTTTGCAGGTCTCGGCCTCGCCACCCAGGCCGCCGCAGATCTCCGGCCGGCCCTGGCAGCAATCCTCGGTGAGAAAGGCGATCAGCCGCCTGGTGCCTTCGTAATCGGCGGCATAGAGAACCTGCCGGCTCTGGCGCCAGGAGCGCAGCAGCTTTGCCCGCTCCATCTGCGCCAGGTGAAACGACAGGGTCGAGGGTGCCACGCCGAGCCGCTCTGCCAAGGCCCCCGCCGCCAGCCCGTTCGGACCTTCGCGGACCAGCAGCCGGAACACCGCCAGCCGGGTTTCCTGCGCCAGGGCGCCCAGCGCGTCGATCGCGTCTTTCTCTTCCATAATTCCAAAATAATCGAAGCCTAGACGCCTGTCAACGGATCGCGGATCGGCCTGATGCGGCCGCGCTGGCACCCGGCTAGAGCAGCGGCGCCTTCTTGAGGAATTTGTCGCGATCGTCCGGGTTGGGGATGTGCTCGGCCAGCAGCCGGTAAAGCTGGCCGATCGAGCCGGCCTTGGGCGCCAGCCGCCGGATCAGAACCGAGGCGATCGGGCCGAGAATCACCGTCAGATCCCGGCGGATCTTTTCTAGCTCAGGATCGGCCATCCCGGTGCTGCCGCCGGTCTCGCCGAAGCCCAGGGAGCCTATTCCGGTGGCCCCGCCGGTGCCCGGCTGGCCGCCGGTGCCGGCGATCGAGGTCGGCCCGGTCTGGCCCGATCCCGTTCCGCCCGGTTTCGAGCCGCCCGGCCTGGAACCGGCCGTCCGCGACATGGTCGGCATCTGATGCGCCTTGCGCAGGAACGCCGCCCGGTCGGCCTCCCCGGCGATATTGACCGCCAGGGCCTGATAGAGCGCCTCCAGGGTCGCGGAGTTGGGCGCCGCCTTGCGGACCAGGACCTTGGCGACCGGGCCGACGTAATAGGCCAGATCCTCTTCGACCCGGCGGACCAGCTCGGCCTGAAGCCCGGCGACGCGCGTCCCCAGCGTCGGGGCCGGCACCCGGACGGCAGGCGCGGCGATCACGGTCGGCGGCAGCTCGATCCCGGTCGGCTCGATCCCCTGCCCCGTCGAGGCGGCCGCCGCGGCCAGGGCGGCATTGAACGATGCGGCGGTCTGGAACCGGTCCTCGGGATCGCGCGCCAGGGCCTGGCGCACCACGGCGTTGAGCGCGGGCGGCACCTCCGGATTGACCTCGCGCGCATCGCGAGGCGGGTGGTTGAGTACGCGATACATGATGTCGGTGGTCGACCGGCCGGGAAACGGCTTCTCCCCGGTCAGCAGTTCGAACAGGACGATGCCGGTGGAAAACAGATCGGACCGCTTGTCCACCGGACCGCCGGTGAACTGTTCGGGCGACATGTAGCCGGGCGTGCCGACGATCGCACCCATCTGAGTGACCTCGATGGCGTCGATGCGGGCAATGCCGAAATCGGCGACCTTCACCTCGCCGCCCGCGATCAGCATGACGTTGCTGGGCTTGATGTCGCGATGAACGATGTTGCGGGCATGGGCGTAATCCAGGGCATTGAGCACCTGGGTGATCACCGACAGCGCCACCGTGCGGTCGATCGGCTTGCGGTCGGTGAAGAAATCCTGGAGCTGCCGCCCGACCACGTACTCCATGGCGATATAAGCGGTGCCGCCCTCCTCGCCGTAATCGAACACGGCGATGATGTTGGGATGCAGGCAGCGGGCGGCCGCCCGCGCCTCGCGCCGGAACCGGTCGAGCCATTGCGCGCCGTCCTTGCCGGCGAGCAGGTCGGCGCGAATGGTCTTGAGCGCCACGATGCGGTCGATCGCCGCATCATAGGCCTTGTAGACCACGCCCATGGCGCCGCGCCCGAGAATGTCGTCGATCCGGTACTTGCCGATCGAGCGTGGCACGAACCGGGTTTCCTCTCCCTGCATCGGCATTATCGCTTCGGACCGTGCGCCGGCCTAATCATTGAGCATCCGCATCGCGCTTTCGAGGCTGCGGCGCATCCGGTTGAAGGATGCCGACAGCGACCCGATCTCGTCGCGGCTGCGATGATCGTATTCGGGCACGTCGCTGTTGCCGAGACTGACCTCTTCTGCCGTCTGGGCGATCCGCAACACCGGCCGGATCACCATCCGGTGCAGCAGGATATTGAGCAGAACCGCGACCAGCAGGAACACGATCAGCAACGCACCCGTGAACATCCAGAATGTATTCATGGCCCGGTCGAGGGGAACCTGCATCGGCACGGAAACGATCTGGGCGCCAATGATTTCGTTCATGTTCCAGCCGAAGCCGTTGGAACTGCCGTAGATCGCGAGCATCGGCGCCGGCGCGTCCTCCACCCTGCCGTGACAATACAGGCAGCCGCGATCGTTGACACTGAGCGGCCGGGCCAGGATCAGCGCCGACTCACCCGTGGGCGTGGTGCGCGTCAGGGTGATCTCCCGCCGTGACGTGTCGTTGCGGAAGGCATGGACGATATCGGCTTCCCAATCCACCGCGCGGTCGGCCAGATTGGTCGGGTTGAGCGTCGCCTCCTTGTAGGAGTATTCGCGAAACTCCTCGTGCTGGCGCAGCGCCCGGAAATTGGTCTGGGCGGCATAGGCCGCCACGGTCTGCGGCAGGAACCGGTCGGTCATCAGCGGCGTCAGCAGGGGATTGATCTCGCGCGCGGTATAGGCGCGGATCGCCAGCGCCCCTTCCATCATCACGCGGGCCTTGGCCAGCACCTCGGCCTCGGCGTTTTCCCGCAGCAGCCGATAGGACAGGCCGCCGGCCAGCACCACGCCAAGGGCAAAGGTCAACAGCAACGCCAGATTGAACTTGGTTCGCAGCCCCATATCGCTCGCTCCTGCCGCCGGGTCAACGGCGCTCGACGCGGAATCGATGCGCCGCCGCCGGCCACCCGATCGGCACGACCGTGCGGATGGCGACTTCGGCGGCGGCGACCTCCACGGTCCATGGCCCGCCGGGGACCGAAGCGCCGGGACTCGACCCGGATGTTTCCGTCACCCTTGCGGCACCGCTCGTTCGTATGACCAGCACATCCTGAACGGTGCGGCACGACATGTCCAGCATCACGCTTTCAACCGAGCCGGTCGATCCGCCGATTCCGTCGCGCGCTTTCGGCGGAGCCCCGGATCATCGGCCGGCAATCCGAAAGAAACCCCTTGCGCCATGGCCCGGCGACGATTCCGGTGCAGGATGTCCGGCCTTCTTCCGGCCAGGCGGCGGGATCGGCATCCGCCTTGGGGATAAGTCGAAGGGAGAAATCGCCGGGGCCGCCGCCAGGCGAGTCCGGAATCACCTTGACCGGCGAAACGGCCCATCATTCAATCGTCGGGGCCGGCATCGGAAGGCGCCCGCCAAGGGCAGCACCCATGAGGAAAGCGTTCATGAAGAGAGCCCTGGCCGCAGTCCTGATCCTGTGGCTTTCGCCGCCAATCGCGGCGTGGGCGCAAGCGCCCGCCCAGATCACTCCCGAAGCCCAGACCACTCCCGAAGCGCCGGCCACTCCCGAAGCGCCGGCCACGCCCAGCCAGGCGACCCGCAGCCTGGCGCCCGGCGATCCGGCCGCCGGGGGGCGGCGGGTCGCGCTGGTGATCGGCAACACCGACTACCGCGCGCTCGAGCCGGTGCGCACCGGGTCGATCGATGCGCGCACCGTCTCCGCCGCGTTGCAGCGCCTGGGATTCCAGGTGCAGACGGGGATCGATCAGGACGCCCGGGCGCTGGCCCAGTCGGTCGCCCAGTTCGCCGAGCGGGCCCAGGGGGCGGAGGTGGCCCTGTTCGCCTTTTTCGGGCACGGCCAGCAGGCCGATGGCCAGAACCTGCTGCTGCCGATCGATTTCGCCGATGGCCGGGAACCGGACTGGGCGAACCAGACGATCGCGCTGAACCGGATCGTGGCGATCGTCGCCACCGCGGAGCGGGCCGGGATCGTCCTGCTCGACGCCAGCCGGCCGAATGCGCTTTCGGTCAGCCAGGGCAACCGGGTCGGTCTGGCGGCGCCCGGCCGGCTGCCGCCCAATGTCGTGGTCGCCTACGCCACCCAGACCGATACCGCGGCGGACGACGCCTTCCGCTTCCAGAGCGCCTTCGCCGCCGCGCTGCTGGCGCAGTTCGAGGAACGCGGCGTGCCGCTCGGCGATTTCTTCCGCCGGGTGCGCCAGCAGGTGGTCACCGAGACCAGCACCCGTCAGGAGCCGTCGGTCCATGGTGCACCGGACGTGATCCAGGTCTATTTCCGGCCGCCGCCGGATGCCGAGACGGTGCTGTGGGAGTCGATCCAAAGCAGCGGCGACCCGGCCGATTTCGAGTCCTATCTGGCGCAGTACCCCGAGGGCGGCTACGCCGCCGAGGCCGAGGCCCGCCGCAGCGCACTGACCGCGGCGGCGACGCCGCCCGCCGAGGAGCCCCGGCCGGAAACCCGGCCCGACCCCCCGGCAATGGCCGTTGCGGAAGAGGCTTTGCCGCCCGACGCGGTGGGGCAGAGCCCGGCCGCCGAACCGGACCCGAGCGCGACGCCGCCATCGGACGGGGCGGGCACGCAGGAGGCCGCACTGCCGCCGGCCGAACCGCAGCAGCCGCCGCCATCGGCCATGGCCGATCCCGAGATGACCATGGACGATCGCATGGCGGTGCAGCTCTCGCTGCGCCGGCTCGGCCTCTACAACGACCGCATCGACGGCGTTTTCGGCACGTTCTCGCGCGCCGCCATTCGCGAATTCCAGGACCGACTGGGCGCCGAACCGACCGGGTTTCTCAGCGAAGCCCAGATTGACCGGCTGCACCGTACGGCGGCAGCGGCAATGTTGCAGGATTGAACCATCGGGATCGTGAGGCGAAGCGGCCGGCACGGCATCGGCCGGCCGCTCCCGCCGATTATGCTGCGCGCCCGCCGGGAATCGACAGGGACACCTGATGGCCCGCCTTGTTGAAGGGATGGTTGGGGTCCTGGAAGACCGAACGGTCGCATTTCAGGGTCATGACCTCGAAATACGGCCGGAACCGCTCGTCGGAAATGCCGAACGCGTCCTGCAACTTGCCGATCAGTACCTGCTCCTCGGGCTCCGCCTGACCGTCGGACAGTGCCGAATCGATCAGATTGAGCAGGATGGACATCTTCTGGGCATCGGTGAGCACTGGCACCGCTTCCTGGATGAATTTCTCGATCGGATTCTTGCGGGCATATTTGACCGCGCGGTCGAGCAGGACCCGGTTGTTGGCGCCGACCCCGATCGTGCCGTTCTCGCTGGACCCACCCAGCACCGAGAGCAGATGGCCGACCTCCTCGTTGTCCATCTCGCCATCGGCGGCCATGCAGTAGATCAGGGCGGTGGCGAAGGCGAAATGCGGAGTCATCGCCTCCGAGGTATCGCCCTTGAACATGTCGAATAGACCCATGAGGATTTCCCTGTCTTCGGTTGATTCCGCGCCATAGGTGGCCCCGGCCGGTCGGAATTTCATCCCCTTGCAATTCGACCCGGAGGCGCCAGCGGAGATGCCGGCGGGTCGCGCTCAGTCTTCCGCCTTGAACGGCCGGTCGAGCAGCCCGGCAATGGTCGCGTCGAGATCGGCGCCGTGAGTCAGGATCGCATCCACCGCGGCCGAGATCGGCATGTCGAGCCAGTAGCGCCGCGCCAGCCCGACCACTGCGGCGGCGGTATGGACGCCCTCGGCCACGCTCCGCCGCTCGCCCAGCACCGCCGCCAGCGTCCGCCCCTGCCCCAGCGCATGGCCGAGCGAGGTGTTGCGCGATTGCAGACTGGTCGCGGTGAGCATCAGATCTCCCAGGCCCGACAGCCCCATCAGGGTCTCGCGCCGCGCCCCCATCGCCCGGCCGAGCCGGGTCAGCTCGACCAGCCCGCGGGTGATCATGGCGGCACGGGCATTCTCGCCCAGCCCCCGGCCGATCACCACGCCGGCCGCGATCGCCAGCACGTTCTTCACCGCGCCGCCGATCTGCACCCCGATCAGGTCGTCGGTCCAGTAGGGCCGGAAGGTCCGCCCGCCCAGAGCGTGGACCAGCGCCTCGCCCAGGGCGCGGTCGGCGCAGGCCAGCGTCACCGCCGCCGGCAGGCCGCGCGCCACCTCGGCGGCGAAGCTGGGGCCGGACAGCACGGCGACCGCGGCATCGGGCCGCTCGGCCGCGACCACCTCGGTCAGCAGCCGGCCGGTCGCCTGCTCGAATCCCTTGGCACAGAGCACCAGCGGCGCGCGCAGCGGCGGCAGGGCGCGGACCATGGCGGCGGTGTACTGCGCCGGCACCGCCAGCAGCACGGCATCGGCCGCCGCGGCTTCGGCCGGATCGGTGGCCGCGCGGATCGCCGGGTCGAGCCGGACGCCGGGTAGAAAGACCGGGTTTTCGTGCCCGCCATTGACCGCCTCGGCAATTTCGGGTTCGCGCGCCCACAGGGTCACCGGCCGGCCGTGTCGCGCCGCGACCATGGCCAGCGCGGTGCCCCAGGCCCCGGCGCCGATCACGGCGATGCGGTCGAGCCCGGTCATGACGCCGGCACCCGATTGGACGGCATCGGGCTGGACGGCGGGAGGCCACGGGCGGGCGGCGCGGCGGGGTCGAGCGGCCAGCGCGGGCGCGGCGCGAAATCCAGCCGGTCGGTCAGACCGAGCCTGAGCCGCTCGATCCCGGCCCAGGCGATCATCGCGGCATTGTCGGTGCACAGCGCCAGCGGCGGCGCCGCGAAGGGCAGCCCTTCCGCCGCCGCCAGATCGGCCCGCCGCGCGCGCAGGGCCCGG
>CAZTNV010000025.1:15061-22412 GCA_964615535.1 uncultured Mycobacteriaceae bacterium
CCCCGGCGGCCACCCCCAGCGCGCCGGCCCCCGGTTCCAAATCCGGATGATCGGCCCGGAAGCGGGCGACGGCGCGGCGGGTGCGGTCGGCCAGGCACTCGCCGACCGCCTGCTGGAACGATGCGGCGATGTCGGCGACATCCTGGCGGCGGAGCGGCCCCGGCGGCAGCGCCTCGACCAGCCGGCGCACCGCGGTCTTCAGCCCCGAGAACGAGAAATCGCAACCCGGCCGCCCGACCATCGGGCGCGGCAGGTCGAACCGCGCCGGGTTGCCCTCGGCCGCGGCGCGCTCGATCCGCGGCCCGCCGGGATAGCCCAGACCGAGCAGCTTGGCCGCCTTGTCGAACGCCTCGCCGACCGCGTCGTCGATCGTGGTGCCGAGCCGGCGGTAGCGGCCAACGCCCTCCACGGTCAGCAACTGGCAATGGCCGCCCGAAACCAGCAGCAGCAGATAAGGAAAGGCCAGACCGTCGGTCAGCCGCGCGGTCAGGGCGTGGCCCTCAAGATGATTGATCGCGAGAAAGGGCAGGCCGCACACCGCGGCAATGCCCTTGGCGGTCATCACGCCGACGATCACCCCGCCGATCAGCCCCGGCCCGCCGGTCGCCGCGATGCCCGACAGATCGTCCCAGCCGATCCCGGCCCCGGCCATGGCGCGGCGGATCAGCGGGTTGAGCGCCGCCAGATGGGCCCGCGCCGCGATCTCCGGTACCACCCCGCCATAGGGCGCGTGGTCGTCGAGCTGGGACAGCACGACATTGGCGTGGATGGTGCGATCGTCGCCGACCACCGCGGCGGCGGTCTCGTCGCAGGAGGTTTCGATGCCGAGCACGAGCATGACGGGACCGGAGGACTTCGGACCGATGCCCATGCTTAGCCCGGCCCGAGCCGGGAGGAAACCCCGCAATCGGTCACGGCCGCCGGCGACCCGCTACTGGATCTCGCTGTCCGGCGGTTCAATGCCGATTTCGCGCGATTCCTCGACCGCGGCCACGCCCGCGATCTGCCGGAGCGCCGTTATGCGCTGCGGATCGATCGAGCCGACGATCACCCCGATCTGGTCCAGGATTTGGGTCACGTTCAGCCCGCTCTGCCTGCACCGTTCGACGATTTTGCCGAGGTCACTCAAATGGCCATCGGCAACCGACACGGTGACTTCGACCACCGCCACGTCACTGCCTCCCCGAATTTCGTGATCCGTTCAGGTCATCTGGACGTCCGGACGTGGCGCGGCAATGCTCCCGGAGCCAGAGAATTGCCGCGCGAAATCGTCCATCTCAAGGTTCGGGCCATCTCAAGGTTCAGGCCCCGGAATCAAGGCGCCTGAACCAGCCCCGCCCCGACGTCCCGGCTGGGCAGACACAGCCGGCGGGCGGTCTGGATCAGCCTTGCCCACAGCGCGCTGCCGCGCAGGCGCGGATCGGTCTGTGCATGCAGCGCGGCGATGCCGGCCACGTGGGGCGTCGCCATGCTGGTGCCGTTGAGCCGGCGATAGAGCGTCGGCCGCGGCCAGGAGGACAGCACATCGACCCCCGGTCCGACGATGTCGACCTGCCCGCCATTCGGGTTGAGGCCGCCGCAGGAGAATGACGCCACCCGCAGCCGGACATCGACGGCCCCGACCGCCATGATCGACGGGCAATTGGCCGGGTGCCCGACCGGCGCGATGACGCCGGGCCGCCGGCTGCTGTTGCCGGCGGCCGCAACGATCAGCAGGCCGGCGGCGAGCGCGCGGCGTCCGACCGCCTCGAACACCGGCGAGAATGTTGCGCCCGCGGCGGCACCGAGCGACATCGAGATGACGGCGCAGGAATTGGCGATCGCCCAGTTGATTCCCGCCAGAATGCCGGCATCGCTGCCGCTGCCCTGATCGCTCAGCACCTTGCCGGCGAAGATTTCGGTCTCGTAGCCGACGCCGTAGCGCGGCATCCGGCTGGGCTGCCGCGGACCGCAGGCGGTCCCGATGCAATGGGTGCCATGGCCATGGCCGTCCTGGACCGGCTGCCCCGACACGAAGGAGCGGTCCACGATGCGGCGTTGCCGGGGGAAATCGGCATGGCCCAGATCCAGGCCGGTATCCAGCACCGCAACCCGGATGCCGCGGCCGGTGAACCGCGACGCGCCGACGCCGGTGGCCTGGAGCCCCCAGGTCAGGCGGGCTTCATCCACCGCCTGGGCAAGCGCCGCTTCGCCCATTCCCTGGCCCGCGACAATGGCGTCCAGCAGATGGTTGATGCCCTCGCGGTAGCCGCGAAGATAATCGATCGGCACGGAGACGGTCCCGCCCGTCGCCGGGGCGAGACCGGGATACTCGGGTTCCAGGGCTGCCGGGGGCAGGCCCGGCTCCAGAAGCAGATTGTCCTGAAGCGCGAAAACCATGCGCTCCGGCTCCATGGCGAGGATCTGGCTGTCCTCCTCCAACCCGACCGCCTCGCTCAGCGCCAGGATCTGGTCCGGCGGCTGCCTGACCACGGCGATGCCCAAATGGTCGAAGTACATCGCGTCGGTCGCGGACAGAGCCTCGGCATCCGGCGCGTCATTGGCGAAGTCGGCACTGTTGGCGGCGGTCACGCCGGCGACATCCTTGAGCATCCTGATCCCGGCAGCGCCGACATCTTCGCGGAACAGGATCAGATACCGGCCGGTCGTCTCGGGCTCGGTCGGCATCGGAGCGCCTTCGAATCCACCCGTGATCGATTGCATTGGGTTTCCTCCCGTTGTCATGCTTCAGGCTTCGCTGCACCCGCGAAGTCATTGTTGGTTTGGTGTTTGTTTGGTGGGCAACAACAGGGCCGCTGAGCGTGCATCATGGACACTGCCAATCGATCGGCCCGGTCGCCGCCTTGCCCAACCCATCGCCGATGCTCCCCCAGAAAATGCCGAATTGCAATCGTCTCCATTGCTGAACGGCATAGTAAAGTCGAGTAATATCTTATGACATGGAAGGTTTTTTCATGGAAAGAGCCAGGAGCGAGCGCTACCTAATTTTGAGATTGATGGCACGTTTCTGTTGTCTAAGTGCTGGTGAAAAGACTTTTCCGAAAGAGCGGCCGCTACCGTTTGGCGTCCAGCGCCCGCGGGCCATCGGCATCCGAAGCAGGCGCCGGGGTCAGGCTGCGACGCCGAACGCAGAGCCGACGCCGTAGGCCAGCGCGGCCGCCCCCATGCCGATCGCCAGGGTCTCGCACCCGGAGCGCCACCAGCGCGCCACCGACCACCGGCTCTTGACCGAGCCGATGGCGAAGAAGACCAGCGCGGCCAGCCCGAGCGACACCGTGGACGACCACGGCAAGCCGACCAGGAAAGGCAACAACGGCAGCAGACCGCACAACAGGAACGCGGCGAAGGTGCTGGCGCCCGATCGCAGCGGCGAGCGCAGGCAGGGCGGCTGGCCGTGCTCTTCGGTCAGCATGGTGTCGATCCAGCGGTCGCGGTCGGCGGTGATCACCTCGACCGCGCTGTCCAGCGCCGGGCCGCGGAACCCCTTCAGCCGGTAGATCTGGCGGATCTCTTCGCGCTCGCCCTCGGGCACCAGCGCCACATGGCGCTCCTCCATGATCCGGAGCCGCTGGTAGTCGTCGCGCTCGGCCTTGGTGCCGCTGTAATTGCTGGCGGCCATGGAAAAGCCGTCGGCGACGACATTGGCCAGCCCCAGGATGATCACCACGCGCGGCGACAGACCGGCGCCGACCGCCCCGGCCACCACGGCAAAGGTGGTCACCGTGCCGTCGATGCCGCCATAGATGAAATCGCGCAGATAGTTGGACCGCGGACCGGCCGACAGGCGGCGGACGATATCCTCGCGGGCATGACTGTGTTCCATGCCAAGCCTCCCGGCATCCCAGCCGATCGACCCCCTTCTGCTGAAATGGTTCGGCTCCGCGCCGGAGCGACCCGTTCGCCCGCGGACCGATTGACGCACTAAACGAGATGGTCTGCACGGAGGCGCGCTTTGAAGTCGAACAGTGACGATATAGTGATATTGAAAATCAATATTAATGTCGTCAGATACACCGATCCGGCCGCCGGCTCCGTCGCGCCGGCCGGCGATTCGGTGACCACGACTGCCGGACAGCGTGCCGCGCCGGATGACGGACATTGACGGAAGCCCGCCGTGCCCTTAATCCCAAGACCATGTCCCCCGCCATCCGTATCGGCACCCGCGGCAGCCCGCTCGCGCTGGCGCAGGCCAACGAGGTCGCGCGGCTTCTGGCGGCGGCGCATCCGGCGCTGGGCGCGCCCGGCGCCGTCGCGATCGTGGCCATCCGCACCACCGGCGACACGGTGCAGGACCGCACGCTGGCCGAAATCGGCGGCAAGGGCCTGTTCACCAAGGAGATCGAGGAGGCGCTGCTGGCCGGCGCGATCGATCTGGCGGTCCATTCGATGAAGGACATGCCGACCTGGCTGCCCGACGGGCTGATCATCGCCGCCCTGCTGCCGCGCGAGGACCCGCGGGACGCGTTCTTTTCCAACCATGGCGGCGGCATCGGCGAACTGCCGCCGGGCGCCACGGTGGGGACCGCGGCGCTGCGGCGGCAGGCCCAGATCCTGGCGCGGCGCCCCGATCTGCGCGTGGTGCCGCTGCGCGGCAATGTCGGCACCCGCCTGCGCAAGCTGGCCGAGGGCCGGGTCGATGCCACCCTGCTGGCGGTCGCCGGGCTGAAGCGGCTGGGCGAGGCGGCGCGGATCGAGCGCGTGCTGGACCCGTCGGAGATGCTGCCCGCGGTGGCGCAGGGCGCGATCGGGATCGAATGCCGCGCCGCCGACGATCGAACCCGGGCGCTGCTGGCACCGCTGCACTGCCCGGCCACCGGCGCCTGCGTGGCGGCCGAGCGGGCGCTGCTGGCGGCGCTCGACGGCTCGTGCCGGACGCCGATCGCGGCGCTGGCCACCCTCGATTCGGCCGGGCGGCTGGCGCTCGATGCCCTGGTCGCCCAGCCGGACGGCAGTGCCGTGCACCGCACCGATCGGGCCGGTCCGGCCGGCGCGGCCGAAGCGCTGGGCGCCGATGCCGGGGCCGAGCTGCGGGTGCGGATCGGCCCCGCCTGGTTCGCCTCGTGAGCGGAAGCGCAGCATGGCGCGCTGGCTGATCACCCGGCCGGCCGAGGGCGCCGCGGCGCTGGCCGAGACCCTGGCAGCGCGCGGACATGACCCGATCATCGCGCCGATGCTGGAGATCGTCTACGAGACGCCGCTCCGGCTCGACCTGACCGGCGTGCAGGCCGTTCTGGCAACCAGCGCCAACGGCGTGCGGGGCTTTGCCCGGTCCGAGTCGCGGCGCGATCTGCCGCTGCTGGCGGTCGGCGACGCCACCGCCGCGGCGGCACGGGAGGCCGGCTTCAAGGAGGTGGTCAGCGCGCGCGGCGCGGCCGGCGATCTCGCGCGGCTGATCCGCGGCCGGTGCGATCCGGCGGCCGGCCTGCTGCTCCACGCCGCCGGCGAAGAGGTTGCGGGCGAGCTCGAACCCGCCTTGGCCGCCGCCGGGTTCCGGTTGCGCCGGGTCACCGTCTACCGCGCGGCGGCGGCGGCCGCGCTGCCCGAAGCCGCCGCCGGGGCGTTGCGCGACGGCACTGTCGCCGGGGTGCTGTTTTTCTCTCCCCGAACCGCGGAAGTGTTTGATAAGTTGGTCGCAGCGGCGGGATTGACCGACCGGCTGGCCGGCTTAGATGCAGTGTGCCTCAGCGCCGCGGTGGCGCGCCGGCTGAATCGGCCGGAATGGGCGGCAACCCGCATCGCCGCCCGCCCGGAAACGTCAAGCCTGCTTGCCCTGATCGATCCCCCGCACGGTGCCCCACCGTCCAACCCTGATCTGGATGGCCTCAACGGCATGGATCCCCGACCCGACAACCCGTCCGACCCGGCGTCCGAACCGCAGGGTCAGGACCCCGGCACCGCCTCCGAGGCCAGCCGCGCCGTCGACCGGATCATCGCCGCATTCGGCGGCATCCGGCCGATGGCCGCCAAGCTGGGCGTGCCGTTCACCACGGTGCAGGGCTGGAAAAAGCGCGGCGCCATTCCCGACTCCCGCCACGGCGAGATCGTGACCGCTGCCCAGGCCCTGGGCATGACGCTCGATCCCGCCGATCTGGCCGCGGCCGGTGGCGAGCCGGCCGAACCGGCACCGGAACCGCCAGCCGCGGCGGATGCCAATCTTGGCGCCGCGCGCGCCTATCCCGGCGAACCCGAATCCCAGGGACCGGAGGAACGGACGCCTGAAGGGCAGCCCTCCGAAGAGCGGACCGAACTGTCGGAGGCGACCGCGCGGGACCGTCGGGACGACTCGGAACCGGTCGCCGGGGAGCGCGCGGAACCTGCCGCGCCTGCACCCGAAGCCGCCGGCCCGGTGCCGCTCGATCACGAGGTCGCTCGCGAACCTGCGGACGAGGCGGCACGACCGGATCATGAACCCGCCACGCCGCCGGTCACCGCCGCGGACACCGCGGCGCTGGGCGAACCCGCCACGCCGGCAGTGCCCGAACGCGAGCCCGAAACCGGACAGGGGCGCGGGCCGGAGCGCAGCCCGGAGCCGCTGCCCGCCCGGCCCCGGCCGCAATCGGTGGCGCCAGCCGCGCCGTCGCGCCATGCCGGCGGGCGCGGGCTGGCCTGGCTGGCCGTGCTGCTGTCGCTGATCGCCCTCGGCGCGGCGCTGAGCGCCCCGTTCTGGCTGCCGCAGGTGTTGCCGCAGGTGGCTGGCGCGCTGGGCGTGACGCCGCCGGCCTCGCCGATCGAGGACCGGGTCGCGGCGCTCGAACGGCGGGTCCCCGAAGACGGCGATATCGGCCAGCGTCTCGACGCGCTGGACGAGCGGGTCGGCGGGCTGGAGCAGCGGCTCGGGGTCGCTGCGGCGGCCGGGCTGCCGGTCGGTCTGCAACCGCTGACCGATCGGGTCGAGGCCCTTGAAGCCGAAATCCGGCAGGTCCGCCAGACGCTGCAGGCCCAGCCGGACATTGCCCCGCTGCCCGACCGGATCGGAGCGGTCGAACGGCAGGCCGCCCAGCTTCAGCAGCGGATCGAGCAGGATCTCGGCCGCCTGAGCGGGCGACTGGATCAGGTCGCGCAGACCCAGGCCAATCTGAACTCGCGGCTGGAGGGGCTGCCCAACCGGATCGCCGAGCTGGAAAGCGCCACCCGCGCCGCAGTCGGCACGCTCAACAGCGCGCTCGGCCAGCTTTCGACCCGGACCGAGCAACTGGCCGGAGAGCAGGCCGCCATGGCCAACCGGATCGAAGAGGTGGTGACGCAGGCGCGCCAGATCAGGGCGGATCAGAGCGCGGTGCAGGTCCTGACCCTGGCGACCGACCAGTTGCGCCAGGCCCTGGCCACCGGCGAGCCCTATCAGCAAACCCTG
>CAZTNV010000026.1:0-16048 GCA_964615535.1 uncultured Mycobacteriaceae bacterium
CCGCCCTTGGGAACTCCGCCCTTGGGAACTCCGCCCTTGGGAACTCCGCCCTTGGGAACTCCGGCCCCGACCCTGAGCGGCCCGCGCCCGCTGATCGAATCGCCGCCGCCGGCTCCGCCCGTGGCGTCGACGCCCCCTGCGACCCCGGCCGTGCCGCCGCGGCAGTTGACCTCCGGCGACATGGTCTCGCTGACCCGGGCGTTGCGGCCGTGCTGGCGACGCAATGCCCAGGGGCTGAGCGGGGTGCGGGGCACATCCATCGATGTCCGGCTGCACATGCGGCCCAACCGCACGGTCGAGCGCGCGGAAATCGTCGATACCGCTCGCGCGGCTGCCGACCCGGCCTATCGCGCCGCCGCAGAGGCGGCGATCCGGGCCGCGACCGATCCGTCGTGCCAGCCGCTGCCGCTGCCCGAAGACGGCTACGAAGCCTGGCGCACCGTGCGCCTGAGCATCATGGCCGGCGGTTTGTATTGAAATCCTGCAGCATTGCCGGGCCGCCGGCACGCTCGTCGTTTGCGCCGAGGCGCGGTCCCGAAGCTGGTGTATTACAACTTAAGGTGGTGTCTGACCAGGAAAGGGTCAGCCGCCCAACCGGGCCTCGATGGTGCGCTGCTGGCCGTCGCGCAGCACGGTCAGGCGAACGCGGTCGCCGATCTGCATCAGACCGATCCGGCTGCGCAACGCCGCCGCGGTGTCGACCGGGCGGTCGTCCACCGCCAGGATCACGTCGCCCGGGCGCAGTCCGGCGCCTGCGGCGGCGGAGCCCGGCTCGACCTCGGCGACCACCGCGCCGGCGCTGCGCTGAAGCCGCAGTTCGGCGGCGCGGTCGGCCGTCACATCCTCGATGATCACGCCCAGCCGGCCGCGCTGCACCGAACCGGTTTGCATCAACTGACCCATGATGCTGCGCGCGACGTTGCTGGGCACCGCGAAGCCGATGCCGATATTGGTGCCGCCGCGGGCCAGGATCACGGTGTTGATGCCGACCAGCCGTCCGGCGGTATCGACCAGCGCGCCGCCGGAGTTGCCCGGATTGATCGAGGCATCGGTCTGGATGAAACTTTCGTAGCCGTTGCGCATGACGCCGGTGCGGCCGAGTGCGGACACGATCCCGAAAGTCACGGTTTGTCCGATGCCGAACGGGTTGCCGATCGCCAGCACGAAATCGCCGACCTGGAGCCGATCGGAATCGGCGAAGGGCAGGGCGACCAGATTGTTCGCCTCGATCCGCAGCAGGGCCAGATCGGTGCCGGGATCGCTGCCGAGCAGCGTTGCCGGGAACTGCCGCCGGTCGCGCAAGGTCACGGTGATCGTTTCGGCGTCCTCGACCACGTGATGGTTGGTCAGGATGTGACCCCGCCCGGCATCGACGATCACCCCCGAGCCGGCGCTTTGGGCGCGGCGTTCGGGAAGCTGCTCGGGCACATCGTCGGGAATGCCGAAGAACCGGCGGAAGAACGGGTCCTGGAGCAGCGGGTTCTGCATCGCGGGCAGGCGGTATTCCGCGGCGATGTTGACCACTGCCGGGGTCGTCGCCTCCAGCATCGGCGCGAGCGAGGCGAGCCCGGCTGCGCGCGAGGCCGGGACCGCCGCCGTGCCGGCAGCGTCATCGGACATCGGGGCACAGGCACCGAGCCCGCCGGCCGCCAGTGCCGCACAGAAACAGAGCACCCGCCGCCTTGCCAGAAATCGCATGCCTTGCCGCTCCTCGCGATTCCGCCGCCCCGGCCGCCCCGGCGCGACTCCTGTGAGTTCTTTCCGGATTATGTGCGTTCGTCCGGGGTCATGACAAACCGGCCAAAAGCGGCAGCATTGCGCCCGCGCGTCATTGTCGCCGTGGTCCGGCGCCCCGTCTATTCTGCGGAAGACAGCGACTGCGACTGGCGCAACTCCTGAGCGGTTCGCAACGGCAACTCCTTCAGGAACAGCGCCGCCGCGAAGGCGAGGACTCCCAGAGCCGCGGCGGCCAGGAAAACGGTCTCGAAGGCGCCGGCCAGCACCGCGCGCACCGCGTCCGAGGATGCGGCCGGCAGCGCCGCGATCGCCTCGGGGCCGTTGCGCAGCAGATCGGCGTCGATGCCCGCCGCCGCGCCGCCCGGCAAACCGGTCAGCCCGGCATTGATCGCCGCCATCAGCACCGCACCGAGCAGGGCGACCCCGAAGGCCCCGCCCAGAGAGCGGAAAAACGCCACCGAGGCCGTTCCGGCGCCGATGTCGCGGGTCTCCACGGCATTCTGCACCGCCACCAGAATGACCGGCAGGCACATGCCGAGGCCGAAGCCGAACAGCGCGAGCACCCCGACCAGCACCGGCCCGGCGGCGGCTGCGCCGATCATCGACAGCAGCACCAAGGCCAGCGTCGCGCCGGCCGCGCCGATCAGCGGAAAGATGCGGTACCGGCCGGTCCGGGTGACCAGCCGGCCGGCCGTGGTGGCGCCGCTCACGATGCCGATCGAGGCCGGCAGCAGCAGCAGGCCGGACTGCGCGGCGCCGAGCCCGGCAACCCACTGCAATTGGAGCGGCAGATAGACGATCGAGCCGATCATCACCATTGCGATCAGGAAGGCGACCAGATTGCCGATCGTGTAGACCGGGTTGCCGAACAGCCTGGGCGCCAGGATCGGCTCCGCGGTGCGCCGCTCCCAGGCCGCAAACAGGATGGTCAGGACGATCGCGGCGGCGCCCAGGCCGAGGATCTCGGGCGACGACCAGGGCAGCGCGCGGCCGCCCCAGCTCGTCACCAGCAGGGCGCTGACCACCGCGGCGACCAGAAGCGCGGCGCCGATATAGTCGATGTCGCGGCGCATCCGCCGGGGCGTCAGCTTGCGCAGCGCGCGCGTCGAGATCGCGAGGGCGGCGATCCCGATCGGCAGATTGATCCAGAAAATCCAGCGCCACGACAGGAAATCGGCGAACAGCCCGCCCAGCACCGGCCCGGCGACGCTGGCGGTGGCGAACATGGCGGCGATGTAGCCCTGGTAACGGCCGCGTTCGCGCGGGGCCACGACGTCGGCAATGGTCGCCTGGGCCATGGCCAGCAGCCCGCCGCCGCCCAGACCCTGAAGCGCCCGGAACAGGATCAGGCGGGTCATGGTGTCGGCCAGCGCGCACAGCACGGAGGCGGCGACGAACAGCACGATCGCCGCCTGGAACATCGGCCGGCGGCCGTAGATGTCGCTCAGCTTGCCGTAGATCGGCGTGGTCGCGGTGGCGGTCAGCAGATAGGCCGAGACCACCCAGGACAGGTGGTCGAAGCCGTTGAGGTCGCGCGCGATGGTCGGCAGCGCGGTGGCGATGATGGTCTGGTCGAGCGCGGCCAGAAACATGCCGACCAGCACGCCGATCACGATGCCGCGGATTTCGCCATGGCTGAAGGACGGCGGCGACGGCGGCTCGGCGGCGGTGCCGGCGGTCCGGGCGGGCGGGCGACCCGGCATCAGGCGCCGGTGGCGGGGATCAGGCGCATCGCGATCGGCGCTGTCATGGCATTCCCGGTATCATGAGATCTGCGGCGGCGCGGCGGGTTCCGGTCGTGCCGCCGCGTCGAGCAGCGCGATCACCTCCTCGTCCGACACCTGGGTGAAATCCTCGTAGAAGAAGCCGAGCGCGCCGAACTGGGCCGGCATTTCGAGGCACACGATCTCGTCCACCTCGGCCCGCAACGCCGCGATCGTGTCGGGCGGAGCGACCGGCACCGCCAGCACCAGATGCGCCGGCCCGGCCTGTCGCAAGGCGCGCAGGGCGGCGCGCACCGTGGCGCCCGTGGCAATGCCGTCATCGACCACGATCGCGGTGCGGCCGGCCACGGGCGCCTGATGGCTGCCATAGAGCCTGCGCCGACGCTCGATCTCCTCGATCTGCCGGCGGGCTTCGGTCTCGAAATACTCTTCGCCGAGGCCGAACTGCCCGGCGATGTCCCGGTTGATCACCAGCATCGGCGGCGTGCCGTCGACCACGGCGCCCACCGCCAGCTCGGGCTGCCAGGGTGCCCCGATCTTGCGCACCAGGACCACATCCAGGGGCGCATCGAGCGCCGCCGCCACCTCGGCGCCGACCACCACCCCGCCGCGCGGCAATGCCAGCACGATGGGATGCCGGTCCTTGAAGGGCAGGAGCCGTTGCGCCAGCCGGCGCCCGGCGTCTTGACGGTTGGTGAACATCGGCGCGCCCTCGATTGTCCGGCTGTTTGAGCCGCCTGGAACCGGTTCGGTCCACCGTGAGTCCTTGCCTATCCTTACGTGACCCGTTGCCGGAATGATCTCAAGATCAGCCATATGCCAAAATCGGCGCCGCCCGCGGCGTCCCCGCGGCGTCATGATGCGCGACCTTGCCGCCTGTGCCCGTTATCCTTGCGGCGCGGTGACGAGGGGGAGGGCACGCGATGGCGGAACGGGTGGCGATCATCACGGGGGCGGCGGGCAATCTCGGCCGGGCGCTGGCCCGGGCCTTTCGGGACGCCGGTGTACGGACGGTGCTGGCCGACCGCTCGGCCGAGCGGATGGGGCTGGCCTATCCGGATCTGGCGGACACGCCCGATCACCTGCTGGCACCGGGCATCGATCTGGCAAATCCGGACGCCGTCGACCTTCTGGTCGGACAGGCGCTCGGCCGGTTCGGCCGGATCGACGTGCTGGTCAACAATGCCGGCGGGTTCGCGGGCGGCAAGCCGGTGCACGAGGACGATCTCGCGACCTGGGATGCCATGTTCGGCATGAACCTGCGGCCGAGCCTGCTGTGCTGCCGCGCCGTGGTGCCGGTCATGCTGCGCCAGAGGCGCGGCCGGATCGTCAACATCGGGGCCGGCGCCGCGCTGTCCGCCCCGGCCGGGCTGAGTGCCTATGCGGCGTCGAAGGCCGCGGTGTTGCGCCTCACCGAAAGCCTGGCCGCCGAGCTTCGGCACACCGGCATCACGGTCAACAGCGTGCTGCCCGGCATCATCGACACTCCCGAAAACCGGGCGGCCATGCCCGGCGCGGATGTGCGGACCTGGGTGGCCCCGGCGGCGATCGCCGATGTGATCCTGTTCCTCGCCTCCGACGCCGCCCGCGCGGTCACCGGCGCCGCGGTCCCGGTGCCGGGGGCGGGGTGACGGGCTGGCAGGATGACGGGCTGGCAGGGCGGGGCTGGCAGGGCGATCCGGCGCTGGCGCCGCGCGGCATCGCGCCGGGCCGCGATCAGTATCCCAAGGGCCGCGGGACCGAAGGATAGGCGCTCGGCGGCGGTGGCGGCGTGAAGGCGCCGGCCCGAAGTTTGATGCAGGCCTGCCTGCTGCCGGCCCGACACTGGTCATGCAGCCATTGATAGTGGGCCGTGCCCCGTGCCACCATGTCGCATCCGGGATCGAGAATGCAGGGATCGCGGGTCGGATCGTAGTGGAGGCTGTGGGGGCTGTGGGGGTTGCCGAAGCGGGCGTCGAAGGTTTCCCTGAATCGCGAAATGTCCTGGTCCACAAGGTCATCGGCGAAACTGCCCGCACCAGGATTGTAGATCCGTTCATCGGTCAAACCGCCTGAACGATCACCTCGGCTTTCGTCCTGGAATTGGCGCATCAGCCGCTCGGACTCGCAGAGGATATCGTTTTGGCCTCCCATACAGAAGGGAGTCTGACCGACGGCGGTGCTGTGCGGCGCTCCGGCCAAGAACAAAACGGCCAGGACAACCGCGGTGGTCGCGGTGCGCATCATGGACGATTCCTTTGCCTCCGGAAAGATCGTCTCATTGCGGCCACAAAATCCTTGCGGCACGGCCTGTAATCAAGCCACAAGAACTCCGTGCAGGCAAGTTGTGTTTGTCTGGCTGTAGTGCGCCGTGGCTGGCATCGTCGTCTTATTCGCAAAAAGCATCACAAGATCGACAGAGGATTGCGGTATTTAGTGATGCCGAGATTGCAATCAGGGAGGGCTGTTGAGGTAAAGGGCTGTGGATTGGGACGAACAGTACACGCCCGCTTCGCTGCCCGTGTCGCGTCGACTGCCGGTGAGCCGCCCGATCACGCCCGCGCTGCCAAGCTGTGCTTGAGGAACGGGAGAGCCGGCGGTCGGCCGCAGTGGCGAAACCGCGGGGCATCAGCCGCACGTCGCATCGACGCGGCGGGAGTCGCTTCGTATAGTTCGCGCGGGAAAGCGGCGCGGAGGAGGCGGTGGTGGTGAGTCTCGTGATCGGCGGCACCGGCACGGTGGGCGGGCAGGTGGTTCGCGAGCTGCTGGCGCGGGGCGAGCAGGTCCGGGTTCTGACGCGCAGCACGGCCAGGATCGCAGTGCTGCCGAGCGGGGCCGACGGCGTGGTCGGCGATCTGACCGAGCCGGAGTCGCTCGATCGGGCGTTCGACGGGATCGAGACGCTGTTCCTGGCGACGCCGCTCAGCCCGACCGAAACCGACGAGGGGTTGACCGCGGTCGCGGCGGCGCAGGCGGCGGGGGTCCGGCGGATCGTCTACATGACCGTGCATCGTCTGCTGGATGGCTGGCACATCCCGCATTTCCGGTCGAAATTCCCGGTGATCGAGGCGATCCGGCGGTCGGGTCTGGAGTTCACCCTGCTCGAACCCAACAATTTCTACCAGAACGATCTGTCGATGGCCGAGGCGATCGTCAAGGCGGGGGTCTATCCGCAGCCGCTCGGCTCGATCGGGCTCCACCGGGTCGATGTGCGCGACATCGCCGAGGCGGCGGTCAACGCCCTGCTCCAGCCCGGTCATGCCGGGGAGATCTATCCGCTGGCCGGGCCGGACCGGCTGACCGGGCCGGGCACCGCCGAAATTTACGGCCGCCTGCTCGGGCGCGAGGTGCGCTATGGCGGCGACGATCTGGACGCCTGGGCGGCTCAGGTGAAGGCCCTGATGCCGGATTGGATGGTCGCGGATCTGGTGGAGATGTACGGGCATTTCCAGGATTCCGGCCTGCTCGCCTCCGATCGCGAGATCGAGCGGACGGCGGCGATCCTGGGACATCCGCCGCGCAGCTTCGAGTCCTTCGTCGTTCAGGTCTTCGTGCCGGCGACGAGCGGCAATGCCGGGTCGCCGGCCGCGTGAGCCGGGCGCAGCGGCAGGGGCGGCAATGCCGGCTTCCAGAGCAGGACGCCCGACCCCTGCAGGTCGCATGAGCCGAGGCGATCGCAGGTCTCGACGATCCGCGCGGCAAAGCCGGTCGGCTCGGCCCCGGCCAGCCGCGCCACGGCGCAGATCTCGGCCTCGTCCCGGGTCAGGCGAAAGCCGTTGCGCCGCGCGATCTCGCGCATCGGCAGGTTCTCGCACAGCATGATCATGTGCACGGCGTCGATCTCGCGGAGCACCGCCACGGCCAGGACCAGTTCCATCAGCCCGGTCGCCACGCCGCGCCGCCGCCAACCCAGTTCGACCGAGAAGGCCGCCTCGCCGGCCGCCGCATCGGGGCGGGGATCGATGCGGAATTCGACCATGCCGTGGATCGCGCCGTTCTCGACGAAGCCGTAGAGGATGTCGCGCGACCAGTCGATCCGCGCCACGTGGCGGCGCATCGCGGTTTCCGACAGGGCGGAACAGAACCGCATGCGGCGGTCGTCCTCGCCCAAGCGAAGCAGATGCGCGGCAATCAGATCGGCGTCGGGGTCGGTCAGGCGGCGAATCATGAGCCGCAGCAGAGCATGGTTTGCTGCGGTGCACAATAAACGATCGGTGAAGGTTATACGACGACCTTCGGACCTCGGGGGTAGAGGTCCGGATCGATCGGACCGCCATCCGTTGGTCGGATGATCCCGCCCCTTCACGCCGTCGTCCTCGCCGCTCCGCGGTCACCAGCGGCCCCGCTGATTCGGATGCGCGGTTCGCAATCCTGGATCGGCGTGGCCCCGCTCAGGCCGCGCGCGGTTCCGACAGGGCGATCAACAAGGTGACTTCCCGACGGGCATGATCGGCCGTGTCCTGAGGCCGCATGCGAAGATATTCGTGAACGGCGAACTCTACCGCCCGGTCGTCATCCTGGCCGCGCTGTTTGACGCTATGGAAGGCGTCAAGCACGCCGCGGAACAAGGTGCTGTCGTCTTGCATCATTTCGGCGTTTCCCAGAAGTGGATGATTACCAGTGTAAACAAATTATTGCATCGAACACTTCGACATTGAACGAGCGCTTCCGGCTCATGCTAAACACATCATAAACTAAATCGGCCAGAGTCGCGGTGATAATTCGGTGAAATGGCGTAACCATCTGAAGCACCGGTTACGCAATCCGGGCGCCGGTCCCCGGTTGCGGGAACCGGTTCCGGCAACCGGGTTCAGCCGGTGCGGGCCATGGACGACGGCCTGGAGGCAGCGTGCCGGTGCAGTTGCGTGGCGCCGTCCGGCGCCACGCCAGAGCGGTGACGGCCTCAACCGGCCGGGAGCGATTCCGGCGGCCGGATGCTGAGGCTCTGGTACAGGAACCACACGGCCTCCTGCATCGCGCTTCGCCCGGGATTGCCGGCGGCACCGAAATGTCCGCCGCTGCGCAGACAGCCGGGCAGGGCCCGCCTCAGAAAGCCCTGGTAGTCGCTGCCCGCCCGGTCGCCGGTGGCGCGATCATAGATGTCGCCATCCTCGGCGATGCCCCAGGTACACGCGCTGAAGTTGGGATGATCGGCGGCATAGCGGAGGGGGACGGGCCGATCGAAGCCGTGCGCCGCCTGACGGTACCTGATCGCCAGGACCGCGCCGCCGGCATCGGCGATCTGCTGGGCAAAATCCAGGCAGCGTTCGGCCGGGGTCAGATCGTCGTCCTCGCCGAGCAGCATGTAGACCGGCTGGCCGGTCGGACGGGGCCTGTCCCAGGTGGTGCCGCAATCGGGGTAGAGCGCGACATGGGAGACGAAGCGCAAATCGCCGGCCAGCGCCGCCCGCCGCACATCGTCCATCGCCGCCGCCAGCGCCACCGCCCCGCCGCGGCCGAACCCCATGACGGCGATCCGCCGCGGATCGATTCGCGCATCCTCGGCCAGCACGCGCAACGCAGCCAGCACATCGTAGACGGTGGCGGCAGGGGAGGGCGGGCCGCGGTCGGCGCCGGCCTCGCTGAGGCCCCGCGGGCCGAAGCTGTCGATCCGCAGCACGGCGATACCGGCCCCGATCAGTGCCCGGTCATAGGCTTCCGCGACCGGGTCCGGCGACTCGGCATGGGGAATGATCACCGCCGGCAGTGGCCCGGGCAGCCGGGCGGGCATCAGCAGCACACCCTCGATCATGGAAGGCTCGGTCGCGGCGGAGCCGTTCAGCACGGCGGCGAAGCTGGCGGGATTGCCGCTGGGGATGGCCAGACTCTGCCGTTCCGGCGGCCACAGCGCGGTCGGCGCGCCGCCGGGCCCGGCGCAGGCGGCGCCGAGCAGGAGGATCCCGAGGGTTGCGAGCAGCCGCGCCGGGCGCGGCCGGACCGGACCGGCCGGCCGGCTGCGGGGTTCGGCCGGAACGCCGGGATGGCGGGTCACCTGCCCGAGATCCGGCGCCCGCCGGGCCGAAGCAGGGTGATCAGACCTCGATCGATCAGCAACACCAGACCGAGGGAAACCAGGATCGGGGCGACGATCAGGGTGCCGGCCATGGCGGTGTGGCGGTCCTCGTCCTCCTGCAAGAGGGCGCGCCGGTCGCGGGCCAGCGCAGCGACTCCGGCGCAACTGTTACGGGCAGCCGGATCGGCGATCCCATCGCAGGACTGCCCCGCCAGCATCGGGCTGAGCCCGGCCGGCGCCCCGCCGAGTCGCTCGCCTCCCAGGCCCGCGCCGAATGTCAGGGTGGCATAGGCCAGCCAGACCAGGGCACCGACACCCCAGAGCCCCCACAAGATCTGCCGCCACGTCATCGTGCGATTGCCCCCTAATCAATCGTTTCGGCGTCCGGCCCCGGTGCTGCCGAGAGGCGAGGATCGCCATTGCCGGCCGGTTCAGTCATCGATCATGTTATGCCATCAATTCGCCGAAACCGAAGCGCAGTAAGCAGTGCAATAAGCAGTAAAGCGTCATCACGCTCCGGCAAACACGCGCATCGCCGCATTCGAGGGCAGGGCCCGGCGACCGGCGCCCAGGGGAGGTCGACCATGATCCGGGCTGCATCCACGTTGCGCGCCGCCCTGGCGGTGCTGGTCCTGGGGCTGGCCTGGATACCGGCAGGGATCGCGCCGGTTCGCGCCGCCTTTGATGCGCCCGCGCTTGAGGCCGATGCCGCAACCTACCGCACCGCGCTGATCGAGGCGGCGACCGCGCGCGATGCCACGCCGGTGCCGCGCCCGCGCGAGCTGCAGCGCCGGGCCGAGGCGGCGGTCGCGGCCGATCGCTGGGTCGAGGCCGCGCAGCTCTACGAGCGGCTGGTCGGCCTGAGCCCGGACGAGTCCCGGCTATGGCTGCGTCTGGCCCAGGCGTGGCGGCGCACCTCGGAGGCCTCGCAGCAGGCGTTGCTGGCCGGGCTCAACGCCCATCGCACGGCGCCGGACGATCGCGCGCGGGCCGCGGCGATGCTGCTGGTCGCCCAGACCCTGGACCGCCAGGAGAACTACCGGCTGGCGATTCGTGCCTATGACGAGAGCGTCGGTCTGGCCGACGACAAGGACGCCGCGGATCGCCGCGACTTTCTGCGCCGGCAGTACGGCTTTCGCATCATCGGCACGCGCAGCGAGCGCGACAGCGACACGCCGCGGATCTGCCTGGATTTTTCCGACCCGCTCAGCGACTCGCGACGGCTGCGCTACGCCGACTACATCCGCATCAGCCCCGAAATCCCGGTCGAGGTGCGGGCCGGCGGCAGTACGATCTGCCTCGACGGCGTCGCCTATGGCAACGGCTACGAGATTCGCGCGCTGGCCGGGCTGCCCTCGGCGGAGGGCGACCGGTTGACCGCCGACGACGTCTTCATGGTCACGGTGGCCGATCGCGATCCCGTGGTGGCGTTTCGCGGCCGCGCCTACATTCTGCCGCGGCACGGTGCCGGCACCGTGCCGCTGACCACCGTCAACCTGTCGGACGTCGCGCTGCAGTTGATGCGGATCAACGACCGGAATCTGGTCGAGCAGATCGTGTCCGACCGGATCGGCCGCACGCTGGCCGGCTACGAGGTCGATCGGATCATCGGCACCAGCGGCGAAGTGTTGTGGTCGGGGCACATGGCGGTGACCGGCGAGCCGAACCGCTCGACGGTCACCGGCGTGCCGGTGGCCGAATTGCTGCCGCAGCCCGAACCGGGAGTCTACGTGCTGGCGGCCCGGAATGCCGCCGATCTGGACGATCAGCCGGACTGGTCCTATGCCGATGCCAGCCTGCAATGGCTGGTGATCTCCGATCTCGGTCTGGTGACCTTCGACGGCGCCGACGGGCTGCATGTCGCGGTGCGCTCGCTGGAGACCGGCCGGCCGGTGAGCGGGGTGCCGCTGACCCTGCTGGCGCGCAACAACGCGGTGCTCGGCCGGGCGACCAGCGATGCCGGCGGCCTCGCCCGGTTCGACGCCGGGGTGACCCAGGGCACCGGCGGCAACCGGCCGGCGGGCGTGCTGGCCCATGGCGAACCGAACGATTTCAATTTCCTCGATCTGACCGAGCCGGGCTTCGATCTGAGCGACCGCGGCGTGTCGGGCCGCGCCGAGCCGGGACCGATCGATGCGTGGCTTTACACCGAGCGCGGCGTCTATCGGCCGGGCGAGACGGTCGAGCTGATCGCCCTGCTGCGCGACGACCGCGCAATGGCCATGGCCGGGCTGCCGCTCACCCTCGAAGTGCGACGCCCGGACGGGGTCGAGGTCCGGTCGGTCAGCCTGCCCGACCAGGGCGGCGGCGCCCGCCGGCTGTCGCTGCCGCTGCCCCAGGCGGCGCATAGCGGCGTCTGGACGGTCGCCGCCCAGGTCGATCCCGACGGCGAGCCGGTCGGCACGGCGTCGTTCCAGGTCGAGGATTTCGTGCCTTCGCGCATCCGGCTGGACCTGACCGGCGAAGGCGAGGCGCTGCGGCCCGGACGGAGCACGCCGATTGCGCTGTCGGCGCAGTATTTCTACGATGCCCCGGCGATCGGGTTGACCGGCGACGCCGCGCTCTATCTGCGTCCGGCGGCCGAGCCGTGGCCGCACTGGGCCGGCTTCCGGTTCGGGCTGGTCCGGGAACAGTTCCAGCAGACCCTGCAAAGTCTGGAGATGCCGCCGACCGACCAGGACGGCCGCGCAATCCTCGATGTCCTGCTGACCGATCTGCCCGATTCCTCGCTGCCGCTGGAGGCGGAGATCCGGGCCTCGGTGTTCGATGTCGGCGGCCGGGCGGTGAACGCCGAACTGGTGCTGCCGGTGCGCCGCGACGGTCCGTGGATCGGTGTCCGGCCGCGCTTTCAGGACAATGTTCCGGACGGCCAGCCGGCGGGTTTCGAGATCATCGCACTGGACGCCGACGGCAACCGCATCGCCGCACCGCGGCTCGACTACCAGCTCGTTCGGGAAATCCACGATTATCAATGGTATTCGGCGGGAGGGGCGTGGGCCTATCGGCTGGTCGTGCGCGATCGGATCGTCACCACCGGGACCCTGGCGGTGGCCGAGGCGATGCCGGCCGAACTGACGGAGACGCTCGACTGGGGCCGCTATCGGCTCGAGGTCACCGATCCGGCAAGCGGCGCCGCGACCAGCCTGCGCTTCACCGCCGGCTGGTGGGTCGCGCCGCAGGCCGGCGAGACCCCCGACACGCTGCGGGTCACGCTCGACCGCGACCGCTACCGCGCGGGCGACACGGCGCGGCTGCATGTCGAGCCGCCCTTTGCCGGCGAGGTGCTGGTGCTGATCGCCAACAACCGGGTGCTCCAGCGGCTGGAGCTGACCGTGCCGGCCGAGGGCATGACCGCGGAGTTCACCGTGGGCGAGGACTGGACGGCCGGGGCCTATGTGCTGGCGACCGCCTTCCGGCCCGGCACCGACCGGGCGCGCGGTCCCGGCCGGGCGGTCGGGGTGGCGTGGTTCGGCATCGACATGAGCGCCCGAACGCTGAACGTCGCGCTGGATGCGCCCGCGGAGATCCGGCCGCGCCAGACCCTCTCGGTGCCGGTACAGGCGACCGGCGGGCGGGCCGGCGAGCCGGCCTGGCTGACCCTGGCCGCGGTCGATGAAGGCATTCTGACGCTGACCGATTTCGCCTCGCCCGATCCGACGGCGCACTATTATGGCCGCCGCGCGCTCGGGGTGGAGATGCGCGACGCCTATGGCCGGCTGATCGTCAGCGAGGGGCCGCGCGGCACGCTGCGCAGCGGCGGCGATGGCGGCGAGAACGCGATCGGTCCGGAGGTCCGCTCGACCCGCACGGTGGCGCTGTTCTCGGGCATCGTTCCGCTCGATGCCGACGGGCGGGCGACGGTGCCGCTCGAGATTCCCGATTTCAACGGCGAGCTGCGGCTGATGGCGGTGGCGTGGAGCGGCGAGTCGATCGGGTCCGCCGCCCGGCCGCTGACCGTGCGCGATCCGCTGGTGGCCGAGCTGGCGCTGCCGCATTTCCTGGCGCCGGGCGACCGCGCCGGGCTCAGCCTCAGCCTGCACAATGTCGCCGGCCCGGCCGGGCGCTACACCGCGCGGATCGAGACCGGCGGCGGCGTGCGGCTGGAGGGGGCGGCCGAGCGCACGGTCGAGCTGGCCGTTGGCGAACGCAGCGTGGTCGAGCTGCCGCTGCTCGCGGAAGGACTCGGCACCGCCACCCTGGCGGTCGAACTGAGCGGCCCCGATGGCTTTGCGGTGCGGCGCGACTGGCAGATCGCGGTGCGGCCGGCGCAAACCCATGTCACCAGCCGGATCGCCGGGCTGCTCCAGCCGGGCCAGACGCTGGTGGTGGATGCCGGACTGACCGCGGGGTTCCTGCCGGATACCGCGAGCGTCGCCGCCAGTTTCAGCACCCGGCCGAATTTCGACGTTCCGGGCCTGCTGACCGAACTGGCCGCCTATCCCTATGGCTGCGTCGAGCAGATCACCAGCGGCGCCATGCCGCTGCTGTACGTCTCCGAAACGGTCGAGCGGATCGGCCAAGGCCGGGCGCCCGACGATGTCCGCCGCACCGTGCAGCAGGCGATCAACCGCATTCTCACCCGCCAGTTCGCCGATGGCAGCTTCGCGGTCTGGACGGTGAACGGACCCCATGATCTGTGGCTGAGCGCCTATGCCATGGATTTTCTGACGCGCGCGCGAGAGCAGGGCCATGACATGCCGGAAACCGCGTGGCGCCGTGGCATCGCCTTTTTGCGCCAGCGCCTGACCCAGTACGACACGCGGCAGGATTGCAACCCCGCCGCGGCCTATTCGATCTATGTGCTGGCCCGCGCCGACGCGCTGAGCGTGTCGGATCTGCGCTATTTCTCCGATACCTGTCTGCGCGCCTTCGGCACGCCGATCGCGCGGGCGCAGATCGCCGCGGCGGCGGCCCGGTTCGGCGACCGCGAGCGCGCCGCGACCGCTTTCCTGGCCGCGCAGGAGCCGCGGCCGGAGCGCGTGGTCGCGCGCGACTACGGCTCGCCCTTGCGCGACCGCGCCGCGGTGGCGACGCTGATGGCCGAGGCCGGCTGGCCGCTCGACGCCGTGCTGGAGCAGGCCGATCTGGCGGCCGAGGCGTTTGCCCAGACCCGTTGGCACAGCACCCAGGAGATGATGTGGGCGCTGCTGACGGCCCATGCGCTGAGCACCCGGCAGGCGCCGATGGTGCTGGCGGTCGATGGCCAGCGGCGGGACTCGGCCGCGGCGCCGGTCGCGCTGACCCCGGACGAGGCGGCCCTGGCGCGCGGCATCAGGGTGGAGAATCTGGGCGATGGTCCGGTGCGCCGGGTGGTCACGGTGCGCGGCGTGCCGGCGCTGGATCAGCCGGCCGAAAGCAACGGCTTCAGCCTGCGGCGCGGCTTCTTCACCCGCACCGGCGAGCCGCTCGATCTGCACGCCAGCCTGTTGCGTCAGGGCGATCTGGGGATGGTGCGGATCGAGGGCGAGGCCGAGCAGACGGATATCGAGCATCAGGTGCTGGTGGTCGATCTGCTGCCGGCCGGTCTGGAAATCGAGAATCCGCGGCTGGGCGGCGAAGTCGATCCCGAGGGGCTGGGCGTCCGGCTCGACCTGTCGGCGACCCAGTTCGTCGAGCGGCGCGACGACCGTTTCGTGGCCGCGATCGACGTTCCCGCGGGCGGCTCGCGACGCTTCGCGGTGGCCTATCTGGCGCGCGCCGTGACGCCGGGCAGCTTCGTTCAGCCGGCGGCGTTCGTGGAGGACATGTACCAGCCGCGGTTCAACGCCCGCACGGTGATGGGGCGGATCACGGTGCAGCCGCGGGAGTAGGGCGGCCGCGGGATTTAGGACAGCCGGCCGAGCCGGGGATGGCCGGCCACCGCACGAGGGCCGCGATCGCGGCCTTCGGCGGCAAGGCCGGCTGGTTTTGGCGGGGCTGCCCTTTGATCGGGCGGCCCCGCCCGGCCGCCGTTACATCATCATGGTGGTCCCGATCAGGACGATGATCACGGCAGCGATCGCGATGGCGATCAGGGCCGTGATCCCCATTCCACCCGATTTTTCGCGGGGCTGATCCGGCGAAGTCGCATGAGACGGGGCGGCAGGGGACGGGGCGGCAGGTGACGGGGCGTCGTCGCGGGCAGGGGCAGGCGCCGAGGCCCGCAGCGGCGAAGCGGTGTCGCGCCGGGTGGTCTCCTCCGAGTGAGCCGTTGCGGCGGTAGGCGGCTCGGCAAGGGGCGGCTCGGCAAGGGGCGGTTCGGCGGGGGGCGGCTCCGCAGCCGGGGTCTCCGCAGCGGGCGCACTCGGCGGCCGGGCGGCTTCGGCCGGCATCGCGGCGGCCGGCTCCGGCTCCGGTTTTGCACCCTCGGCGACGGATCGGATGTCCTCGGGCTGGTCGGCCTCCGGTCTGGACGGTTCAGGCGCGGCGGATGGCGGCTGATCCTCAGGACTCGGATGGACCCGAACGGCCGAGGGCCCGGTTGCGGCCGGCCCGCTTGGGGCCGGTTCGGGAGTGGCCGGTTCGGGAGTGGCCGGTTCGGGAGTCGGGGCGGGTGGCGTCGCCGCCGGTTCCGAATCGGCGAGCTGGTCGGCAATCCGGGCGATGGCGGGGCTCG